>NZ_KV917378.1:3994042-4319439 GCF_002019735.1 Salipaludibacillus agaradhaerens | reverse complement strand
CCCTGCTGGGCCTGTTGGCCCCTCTGGTCCTGTTGGTCCCTCTGGTCCCGTCGCTCCTGTTGCCCCTGCTGGGCCCGTTGGCCCTGCTGGGCCCTCTGGTCCGGTTGGTCCCGCTGGGCCCGTCGCTCCTGCTGGTCCCGTCGCTCCCGCTGGTCCTGTTGGTCCCTCTGGTCCTGTTGGCCCTGCTGGTCCCGTTGGCCCCGCTGGTCCTGTTGGCCCCGCTGGTCCCGTCGCTCCTGTTGGCCCTGCTGGTCCTGTTGGCCCCTCTGGTCCTGTTGGTCCCTCTGGTCCTGTTGGTCCCTCTGGTCCTGTTGGGCCCGCTGGTCCTGTTGGGCCCGCTGGTCCTGTTGGCCCCTCTGGTCCTGTTGCCCCTGCTGGTCCTGTTGGTCCCTCTGGTCCTGTTGGCCCCTCTGGTCCTGTTGGCCCTGCTGGTCCTGTTGGTCCCTCTGGTCCTGTTGGCCCCTCTGGTCCTGTTGGCCCTGCTGGTCCCGTCGCTCCCGCTGGTCCCGTCGCTCCTGCTGGTCCCGTTGGCCCCGCTGGTCCCTCTGGTCCTGTTGGCCCCTCTGGTCCTGTTGGCCCTGCTGGTCCCGTCGCTCCTGCTGGTCCCGTCGCTCCCGCTGGTCCTGTTGGTCCCTCTGGTCCTGTTGGCCCTGCTGGTCCCGTTGGCCCCTCTGGTCCTGTTGGCCCTGCTGGTCCTGTTGGGCCCTCTGGTCCTGTTGGCCCTGCTGGTCCTGTTGGCCCTGCTGGTCCCGTCGCTCCCGCTGGTCCTGTTGGTCCCTCTGGTCCTGTTGGCCCTGCTGGTCCCGTTGGCCCCGCTGGTCCCGTCGCTCCTGTTGGCCCTGCTGGTCCTGTTGGTCCCGCTGGTCCTGTTGGCCCCTCTGGTCCTGTTGGCCCTGCTGGTCCTGTTGGTCCCTCTGGTCCTGTTGGTCCTGTTGGACCTGTTGGTCCCTCTGGTCCTGTTGGGCCTGGAGGTCCTGGAGGTCCTGGATCTCCATTTGTTGTATCTAATAACTCAACATCATCAACTAATATTGCTGGAGCATTAAGTGCAGCCGTCGGTTTAATAATCCGTACTTGAGCTTGTGTTGTATTTGCTGGCGCTGGTGCCGTATTTCTAGAAATATCCAGCCATGTATCATTCAAAATTGTTGGAATACTTCCAAATTGAATTACGACTGATAAGCCAGACCCTATAACGGTATTTGCTGCATTTAAATAATCTACTTCTAACAAAATGGTTGGACTTTCCTGGGTGGTCGTTTTAGACAGTGAGACTAACAGTTGATACTGACCTCCTGGTTCAGCCGGTACATTTTGAATGAGTGAAGCCGAGACTGCCCCACCTGCTAAACGGGCTGAAAATAGACCTGAGTGTGCTTGACCGCTTACTACTGTTGTATTCACTGCACTCCACCCAGCAAGTGACCCCGTCTCAAAACTACCATTTGTAATTAAATTTATAATAGCCATCCTTTTCCTCCTTTCTAAAAAACTTAAGAGTCTACTACAACTCTCACTCATATCCTATGAGAAATTTTTAAGCCTGTTTATGCTAATCAACTAAGGTTATAGTGGCTTTTTATAGTGAATAGCTTTCTAGTTTATAGTCGCTTCCCACTATAGTGGGAAAGTAATTAAATTCAAATCTCTATTCAAAGCGGCTGCTGTAGTTACATTAGTGGCAGTAGTTACAAATGTTCTAACACTATACTCAACCGTACCGGACGCTGGAACTGTATCTACAAAAGTGTTTCCTAAAATAAACCGCTGTGTGCCTGCACTTGCAAGATTTCTATTAAATATTCTTGTTTGTAGTAATGTGGTTCCTCTATAAAGTCTGAGCTGACAAATAAAATTATTGTTAGCAACATTATCCGTCTCAATAGCCAAAGCAAAGTCAACTTTGACATCTTGCCCACTAATCACCTCCACATTGGGCACAGTTACTACAGTCACTTCCGTATTTAATGCAGGTGGGTTAAATATGGATTCAGCACCACTTACATTATTGAAGAATAGTTCTGGTTGATCGGTAGGCCCTGGTGGGCCTGTCGGACCTGTCGCTCCGGTTACTCCTGTTGCTCCCGTCGCTCCTGTTGGGCCCGTGACTCCTGTCAGGCCGGTCGCTCCTGTTGCACCGGTCGCCCCTGTTGCACCGGTCGCTCCTGTTGGACCCGTCTCTCCTGGTAGGCCTGTCGCTCCCGTTGGACCTGTCACCCCTGTTGGGCCCGTGACTCCTGTCGGGCCGGTCGCTCCTGTTGCTCCCGTTACTCCTGTTGGGCCTGTCGCTCCCGTTGGGCCGGTCACCCCTGTGGCTCCTGTTGGACCTGTGGCTCCTGTTGGGCCTGTCGCCCCTGTGGCTCCCGCCGTTCCTGTTGGGCCCGTCGCTCCTGTGGGACCCGTTACTCCCGTTGCACCCGTGGCTCCTGTTGGGCCCGTGGCTCCTGTTGGACCCGTCGCCCCTGTTGCACCGGTCGTTCCTGTTGGGCCGGTTACTCCTGTTGGACCCGGCGGCCCTGTTGGGCCAGTGGCTCCCGTTGGGCCCGTCGCCCCTGTTGGACCTGTCGCTCCTATTGGACCTGTCACCCCTGTTGGACCTGTCGCTCCTGTCGGACCCGTGGCTCCCGTTGGACCCGGCGCCCCTGTTGGACCGGTCGTTCCTGTTGGGCCGGTCACTCCTGTGGCTCCGGTTACTCCTGTTGCTCCCGTCGCTCCTGTCGGGCCGGTCGCTCCTGTTGCTCCCGTTACTCCTGTTGGGCCGGTGGCTCCCGTTGGACCTGTCGCCCCTGTTGGACCCGTGGCTCCCGTTGGACCTGTCGCCCCTGTTGGACCCGTGGCTCCCGTTGGGCCTGTTGCTCCCGTTGGACCGGTGGCTCCTGTTGGGCCGGTCGCCCCTGTTGGACCGGTCGCTCCTGTTGCACCCGGCGCTCCGGTTGGCCCGGTGGCCCCTGTTGCTCCCGGCGCTCCGGTTGGGCCGGTCACTCCCGTGGCCCCGGTGACTCCTGTTGGACCGGTCGCTCCTGTTGAGCCGGTCGCCCCTGTTGGACCGGTCGCTCCGGTTGGACCGGCGGCCCCTGTTGCTCCCGTTGGACCTGTCGCTCCTGTTGGGCCCGTGGCTCCCGTTGCACCGGTCGCTCCCGTTGGGCCGGTCACCCCTGTTGCTCCCGCCGTTCCTGTTGGGCCCGTCGCCCCTGTTGGACCGGTCGCTCCTGTTGCACCTGTCGCTCCTGTTGGGCCCGTGGCTCCTGTTGGACCTGTCGCTCCTGTTGGGCCCGTGGCCCCTGTTGCACCGGTCGCTCCTATTGGACCTGTCACCCCTGTTGGACCGGTCGCTCCTGTCGGACCCGTGGCTCCTGTTGGACCCGTCGCCCCTGTTGGGCCCGTGGCTCCTGTTGCTCCCGCCGTTCCTGTTGGACCGGTCGCTCCTGTTGCACCCGTTACTCCTGTTGGGCCGGTGGCTCCTGTTGGACCCGTCGCTCCTGTTGGGCCCGTGGCTCCCGTTGGACCCGGCGCTCCCGTTGGACCTGTGGCTCCGGTCGGGCCGGTCGCTCCCGGCGCTCCGGTTGGCCCGGTGGCCCCTGTTGCTCCCGGCGCTCCCGTTGGACCTGTGGCTCCTGTTGGGCCCGTGGCCCCTGTTGGACCGGTCGCTCCTATTGGACCTGTCACCCCTGTTGGACCTGTCGCTCCTGTCGGACCCGTGGCTCCTGTTGGACCCGTCGCCCCTGTTGGGCCGGTCACTCCTGTTGGACCGGTTACTCCTGTTGGACCCGGCGCTCCGGTTGGGCCGGTCGCTCCCGGCGCTCCGGTTGGCCCGGTGGCCCCTGTTGCTCCCGGCGCTCCCGTTGGACCTGTGGCTCCTGTTGGGCCGGTCGCCCCTGTTGGACCCGGCGCCCCTGTTGCACCCGTGGCTCCCGCTGGACCTGTCACCCCTGTTGGGCCCGTCGCCCCTGTTGGACCGGTCGCTCCTATTGGACCTGTCACCCCTGTTGGACCTGTCGCTCCTGTCGGACCCGTGGCTCCTGTTGGACCCGTCGCCCCTGTTGGGCCGGTCACTCCTGTTGGACCGGTTACTCCTGTTGGACCCGGCGCTCCGGTTGGGCCGGTCGCTCCCGGCGCTCCGGTTGGCCCGGTGGCCCCTGTTGCTCCCGGCGCTCCGGTTGGACCTGTGGCTCCTGTTGGGCCGGTCGCCCCTGTTGGGCCCGTCGCTCCTGTTGGGCCCGTCGCTCCTGTTGGACCTGTCGCTCCTGTTGGGCCCGGCGCTCCTGTTGGACCTGTCGCTCCTGTTGGGCCCGTGGCCCCTGTTGCACCGGTGGCACCGGTTACTCCTGTTGGGCCCGTCGCTCCTGTTGGACCGGTCGCTCCTGTTGAGCCGGTCGCCCCTGTTGGACCGGTCGCTCCTGTTGGACCGGCGGCCCCTGTTGCTCCCGTTGGACCTGTCGCTCCTGTTGGGCCTGTGGTTCCTGTTGGACCCGTTACTCCTGTTGGACCGGTCGCTCCTGTTGGACCGGTCGCTCCTGTTGGGCCCGTGGCTCCTGTTGCTCCCGCCGTTCCTGTTGGACCGGTCGCTCCTGTTGCACCTGTCGCTCCTGTTGGGCCCGTGGCTCCTGTTGGACCTGTCGCTCCTGTTGGGCCGGTCGCTCCCGTTGCACCCGTCGCTCCTGTTGGGCCGGTCGCTCCCGTTGCACCCGGCGCTCCTGTCGGACCCGTCGCCCCTGTTGGACCCGTTACTCCTGTTGGACCGGCGGCCCCTGTTGCTCCCGTTGGACCTGTCGCTCCTGTTGGGCCCGTCGCTCCTGTTGGACCTGTCGCTCCTGTTGGGCCCGTGGCTCCTGTTGCACCCGTGGCCCCTGTTGGACCTGTCGCTCCTGTTGGGCCCGTGGCTCCTGTTGAGCCGGTCGCCCCTGTTGGACCGGTCGCTCCTGTTGGACCGGTCGCTCCTGTTAGGCCCGTGGCTCCTGTTGGACCTGTCGCTCCTGTTGGGCCCGTGGCCCCTGTTGCACCGGTGGCACCGGTTACTCCTGTTGGGCCCGTCGCTCCTGTTGGGCCCGTGGCTCCTGTTGCACCGGTCGCTCCCGTTGGGCCCGTGGCTCCTGTTGGGCCTGTGGCTCCCGTTGCACCCGGCGCTCCTGTTGGGCCGGTCGCCCCTGTTGAACCGATGGCTCCCGTGGGACCGGTTGCTCCTGTTGCACCGGTTGCTCCTGTCGGGCCGGTCGCTCCTGTTGGACCCGTTACTCCTGTTGGGCCTGTGGCTCCCGTTGCACCCGGCGCTCCTGTCGGACCCGTCGCCCCTGTTGGACCCGTTACTCCTGTTGGACCTGTCGCCCCTGTTGGGCCCGTGGCTCCTGTTGGGCCCGTGGCTCCTGTTGCTCCCGCCGTTCCTGTTGGACCGGTCGCTCCTGTTGCACCTGTCGCTCCTGTTGGGCCCGTGGCTCCTGTTGCTCCCGTGGCCCCTGTGGCACCGGTTACTCCTGTTGGGCCTGTGGCTCCTGTTGGACCCGTTACTCCTGTTGGGCCGGTCGCTCCCGTTGGGCCAGTCGCCCCTGTTGCACCGGTCGCTCCCGTTGGGCCAGTGGCTCCTGTTGGGCCGGTCGCTCCCGTTGCACCCGGCGCTCCTGTTGGGCCGGTCGCTCCTGTTGGACCGGTCGCTCCCGTGGCCCCGGTGACTCCCGTTGGACCGGTCGCTCCTGTTGGACCGGTCGTTCCTGTTAGACCCGTGGCTCCCGTTGGACCCGGCGGCCCTGTTGGGCCTGTGGCTCCCGTTGGGCCGGTGGCTCCCGTTGGACCTGTCGCCCCTGTTGCACCGGTCGTTCCTGTTGGGCCGGTCACTCCTGTTGGACCGGTTACTCCTGTTGGACCCGGCGCTCCGGTTGGGCCGGTCGCCCCTGTGGCTCCTGTTGGACCTGTGGCTCCTGTTGGGCCGGTCGCTCCCGTTGGGCCAGTCGCCCCTGTTGCACCGGTTGCTCCTGTCGGGCCGGTCGCTCCTGTTGGACCCGTTACTCCTGTTGGGCCTGTGGCTCCCGTTGCACCCGGCGCTCCTGTCGAGCCCGTCGCCCCTGTTGGGCCTGTGGCTCCTGTTGGGCCGGTCGCTCCCGTTGCTCCCGTCGCTCCTGTTGGGCCGGTCGCCCCTGTTGAACCGGTGGCTCCTGTTGGGCCGGTCGCTCCTGTGGCTCCTGTTGGACCTGTGGCTCCTGTTGGGCCGATCGCTCCTGTTGCACCCGGCGCTCCTGTCGGACCTGGCGCCCCTGTTGGACCCGTTACTCCTGTTGGGCCGGTCGCTCCCGTTGCTCCCGTCGCTCCTGTTGGGCCGATCGCTCCTGTTGCACCCGGCGCTCCTGTCGGACCTGGCGCCCCTGTTGGACCCGTTACTCCTGTTGGGCCGGTCGCTCCCGTTGCTCCCGTCGCTCCTGTTGGGCCGGTCACCCCTGTTGCACCGGTTGCTCCTGTCGGGCCTGTCACCCCTGTTGCACCGGTTGCTCCTGTCGGGCCGGTCGCTCCGGTTGGACCCGTTACTCCTGTTGGGCCTGTGGCTCCCGTTGCACCCGGCGCTCCTGTCGGACCCGGCGCCCCTGTTGCACCTGTCGCCCCTGTTGGACCGGTCGCCCCTGTTGGGCCGGTGGCCCCTGTTGCTCCCGGCGCTCCTGTTGAGCCGGTCGCCCCTGTTGGACCGGTCGCTCCGGTTGGACCGGCGGCCCCTGTTGCTCCCGTTGGACCTTTCGCTCCTGTTGGGCCCGTGGCTCCTGTTGGACCCGTTACTCCTGTTGGACCGGTCGCCCCTGTTGGACCCGGCGCCCCTGTTGCACCGGTTACTCCTGTTGGACCTGTCGCTCCTGTCGGGCCGGTCACCCCTGTTGCTCCCGTTGGACCCGGCGCCCCTGTTGCTCCAGTTGCTCCTGTTGGACCCGTGGCTCCCGCTGGACCTGTCACCCCTGTTGGACCCGGCGCTCCCGTTGGACCAGGGGGACCCGTAACCCCGGAACCATTTGCTTCTAGCACTTCTACATTATCAATCAAAACCGCCGGAGCATTTAGAGCTGCAGGAGGCTTAGATATCATCACCTCCGCATGCGTTGCGCTAGCAGGTGCAGAGAATGTATTTTGATAAATGAATTTCCAAATATTCTCTTCTATCGTCGGTATCGTTCCGTAAACAATCTTAAAAGACAAGCCCGTCCCTACTATTTCATTTAAATCGTTTAAAAAAGAAACCTGCACTATGATTTCAGGACTTGCTTGTAACCCTTGTTTTGACATAGAAACAAAAAACTCATAGTGATTTTCTGGTTGAACAGGAATGGTTTGTGAAATAAATGCTGTAATTGAGCCGCTGGAAAATCGAGCAGAAAATTGACCCGTATGAGGCCGGACAGAAATAATCGTTGTGTTCAGAAATTGCCAATTAGCTAATGTACCTGTTTCAAACCCTCCATTAACAACCAGATTTTGAATGGACACCCGCTTTCTCTCCCTCCTCAACTGATGACGATTAGCCTTTTCTCACGTTTTTATTTTAAAGACATATTCTCGCCACATACTATGGGAAAAAGGTTTTAACGGTATACGCTCTCGTCCCGACTCCTATAGATATAATTTCTTTAAAATCTTCAGTCTCCCCTCACAGGCAAGTGTCTGTAAAATCCCCGGCTCAAAATAGTGAACAAAGCTAAAACTATTTAGACGTGAGATAATAAACGCTAATCTCCTGATTCACTCAACTCCCACTGATTGAAGATTCGTTTTATATTTTTGAAACCATAACTTTTCACATAAAAAAAGCCGACATATTCGGCTTTTTACTCCATTATTATTTCCTTAACGGCTGAGCTGGATTTCCTACACATGTGGTATTAGAATGAATCCTTTTTGTGACAACAGCACCAGCTCCTACAACAGCCTCTTCACCAATTTCTACTCCAGGAAGCAATGTGACATTGTTCCCAATTTTAGCCCCTTTCTTTATAATAGGACCTTGATGGCGATAGTTCCCTTCCCCCATATATTTATCGTTAGAGGAGGACACACACGGCCCTATAAAGACATCATCTTCTATCATCATATCGGCGGTCACATAACTACCCGTTTGTATGGTGACTCTCTTCCCAATAACCGTATTATTTTCAACGGTTGCACTTCTGCCAACAATACTGGCCTCTCCAACAATTGTCTTCTCCCTAATACTAGCTAAATCTCCAATATAGACATCATCAGCTAGCATAACACCGCGATACAACACCACATGATCTCCTATCGTGACATTATGACCGATTTTTAGAGGGGCAAGTGTCGATACTGGCTTTCGAGCCATTTTTTTATTTGTCGTTGGTCGTTTCCCCAATGAGATAAGACTACCTATCTTGACATTATCTCCAATAACAGTGTCTTCTTTTATCACGACATGATGACCTATTGTGACATTATCTCCAATGATGACCCCCTTCTCAATCACAACATACTCTCCAATCGAACTGTTTTTCCCTATCTCTACGTTTTCATAAATCATTAGCAGCTTCCTTTCATATCAAGTGTGGAAAAATTCTCTATAGGAAATGGGGTGGCTTTGTTTTTTATATGCGACAAATAAAGACCTGCAATAGCTTCAAACGCTTTCTTCCCTTCAATACAGGGCATTTTAACTGGTTTTGTCGATTTTAAAGCGTTAATAAAATCTTCATACATGTACTCATGCTCTCTAGTATCGTTCATAAGTAAATTTAATTCCTTTTCTATTTCTGGATGGCCTTCAACAAAGCAACGTTCCAATCGATCGAACCCGCCCTTTATGCTGATTGTTGCTTTATCGTAAATGAGTGTTAGTTCATAGCCTAAATTGTTCGGTAATGTGATTGAATTGGCATCAATTACAGCTTTCGCACCATTTTTGAAATGTAAAATACCTGATGCCACATCTTCTGTTTCTTTAAATGGTAAATAACGAGCTAACTGTCCATAAACGCTGTGGATATCGCCTAACAGCCAGATTAGCAAATCGACTAAATGGATGCCTTGGTTGACTAACATCCCCCCATCTTTTTCCCAACTTCCACGCCATGCAGCAGAGGAATAATAACTTTCAGGTCGATGAATCTTTAACGAGGCTGTACCATAATAGGGTTTTCCGGTAATTCCTTCATCCATCAACCATTTTATTTTTTGAAAGACTGGCCGATAACGGAGTTGGTGACATACGAGGACGACATTATTTGTTAACTGCTGAAGGTTGATTAATTCATCCGTGTCCTGTAAAGACAAAGCAATAGGCTTTTCTAACATGACGTGCTTACCTGCTTTTAAAGCTTCTTGAGCCACAGTTGCATGCATTGAAGATAAAAGCGACACGACAACGGCATCAACGTCTTTCCTTTTGATGAGAGCTTTATAATCGTTTAGTTTTGCAATAGAAGTTTGCTCTCCCGTTAAGGTGCGATAGCGTTCAACTGCCTCACTCATTCTGTCATCATCCACATCACTAACTGCTGTTAATTGAACAGAAGCTATGTTCGCGATTGTTTTCAAATGCTTCCGAGAAATGGCACCACACCCAATCAAACCAATGGTGACACTCATAACTTGTTTACTGCCTTTTTAATAGCTTTAATGACTTGATTTTGTTCATTACTGGTCAAATAGGGGTGCATTGGAATAGCAAATAATTCTTTAGATAATGTTTCAGCTACCGGTAAATCTCCTTTTTTATACCCTAGATGTTGATAAACTTCTTGCAGATGGAGACATCGGGGGTAATAAATACCTGTCGCTATTTGGTCTTTATTTAAAAAAGCCGTCACGTCATCTCTTTTAGGAGAAGCTAGACAATATAAATGGAAAACGTGCTTACATTCTTCTGAAACAAAGGGGGCTGTGATGCCTTTCACATGACGTAACGATGCAGTATACTTTTCAGCTAAGCTAATACGATTAGCATTCCATTCATCTATTTTCTGTAGACAAACGAGCAGTATGGCTGCATGCAGTTCGTCTAACCTGCTGTTATAACCAATACGGTCATGAAAGTATTTTTTACTACTCCCATGAACTCGTAACGTACGAAGCTGATTAGCTAATCGTTTGTCCGATGTTACGATCATACCGCCATCACCTAATGTCCCAAGATTTTTAGTTGGGAAAAATGAAAAGCAGGCTGCATCACCTAAATGACCAGCTTGTCGTTGTTTATATGTCGCTCCAAAAGCTTGACAAGCATCTTCAATAACATAAAGACTATATTTTTGAGCTATTTCGTTGATTTTATCCATATTCGCTGGCTGGCCAAATAAATGGACAGGAATAATCGCTTTAGTGGCGCTTGTAATCTTACTTTCAAGACATTCAGGGTTTAGATTGTACGTTTTTTCATCCACATCAGCAAATACTGGTGTAGCCCCAACACGCGTAATAGCTTCAGCTGTTGCAAAAAATGTAAATGGTGTTGTCACCACTTCATCTCCTGAGCCGATACCATAGGCTTCTAATGTTAACACTAGGGCATCTGTTCCATTGGCTACCGCCACAGCTTCTTCTACTTGTAATCGTTCAGCCACTTCTTCCTCAAGCTTTTTCACATGAGTCCCTAAAATATAGTGACCGCTTTCAATGACTTTTTCAACTTCCGCTAAAATATCCGTTTTAATTGTATTGAATTGCCGCTTCAAATCAATAAGTGACACCATCTTTTTCCCCTCTTCACTTGATTTTTTAATAGATGATTCCTTTTTTACATGCTCTGTTTAGCTTATGAAGGGGAAATATATGTGACACGGTATTAACCTACTAACAAGCTTTCATTACGAAAAAAGACAGTTAGCTGTTAACCAACTGCCTTTTTTTATATAGCTGATGCACCCTCTCATCTTTTACATCATATATCGTAATAGCTTGACATGACAGAAAGGATAATGATGATGAAGGAAAAACAACTGCCCCACCCTTATAAGGGCAATACAAAGGTAGGTGTCGTAGGACTTGGTTATGTCGGATTACCAGTAGCGGTTGGTTTTGCAGAAAAATACCCTGTTACAGGTTATGACATTAATCAAAAACGGATCGAAGCATTAAAGTTGAAAAAAGATACGACCGGAGAGGTGACCAGTGAGCAGTTAAATAATAATAACCTCACATTTACAACTGATGAAAAAGCGCTTAAACCGTGTAACTTTATCATTGTCACGGTGCCTACACCGATTACCGAAGCAAACACACCTGATTTATCTCATTTACAAAAAGCTTCGGCCATAGTAGGAAGCCAATTAACAGAAGGGAATATCGTCGTTTACGAATCAACCGTGTATCCTGGGGTGACGGAAGATATATGTCTGCCAATTTTAGAAGCCCATTCGAATTTGAAAGCAGGTGTGGATTTTGAAGTAGGTTATTCACCTGAGAGGATTAATCCAGGTGATAAAGAACATACTTTTTCATCTATCGAGAAGGTAGTTTCTGCCCAAAACGACGTGGCGTTAAAAAAAATTGATGACATGTATCGAAGTATTTTAAACGCCCCTATTACAAAAGCAGCATCGATTAAAGTTGCTGAAGCTTCTAAGGTCGTTGAAAACACCCAGCGGGACATTAATATCGCATTAATGAATGAGCTGTTTTACATGTTTCATCATATGGGTATCAATACATTTGACGTTCTAAAAGCTTCAAGTTCAAAGTGGAACTTCCTCCCCTTCACACCAGGTCTCGTAGGGGGGCATTGTATTGGTGTGGACCCATATTACCTTATTCACAAAGCTAAAATATGCGGATATGAATCAGAACTCATGGCCGCTGCCAGAAAAGTCAATGATTATATGCCCACATATCTTGTGAACTGCATTACCCATACACTGATAGAAAAAAATATATGCCCTAGTGAATGCCACATCAATGTTCTTGGTATCACGTTCAAAGAAAACGTCCCTGATCTTCGCAATTCAAAGGCCGTGGAGATAGTGAATCAATTAACGACACTTGGGTTATCTGTATCTATTTACGACCCTCTGGCAGATAAAGAAGAGGCAAAAGACGGATATGGTCTCTCCCTTAAGTTAGCAGAGGAAATCCCCCCTGCAAATATGCTTATTTTAGCCGTTCCTCACGACGAGTTTTTAACTATGAATACGGAGGATTACCTTCCATTTCTTAAAAACAATCGCGATGTGATCATATTTGATATTAAAAATAGTCTAGAAAATAAAGCATTCCCTGACCACGTTAAGGTTTGGACACTTTAAATTAAAAGATTTCTAGACGTGTATCCTCCACGTTATATCAAAAGAGATAAGAATCACTTATTTCAAGCGATCAGCAATGGGATAACGAGCTTACTTCTAACACAATTAAACATCTTGGCATAACTATCTTAGAAATTGCTTGATGCTAGCACCTTTTGGCAACCTGTGAATAGAGTAAATTAAATATAGAAGCCTACCCGTCCACACATTCAATAGTCAAAAGCCCGTTTTGGTGAGAATAATGGTCTTTCAGCATTGTTATAGTAACAAGTCAGTCATTTGCCACATATTGTGTAAATGAATCAAATTTATCGAAAAGGAGTAGATGAAATGAAGAAACCGACGCCAATTGAGGAGCTACAACCTGAACTCCTTTGTATAAACGCCGAAAAAGTATACGATTGGGTTATTTTACAGGCCACTGAAAATCAAACAATTCCAGCAACAGGTTTCGATCCTCTTCCAATTGACCCGTGTGCAGGTACAGTTACAAATTTAGTCACAACTTGCTTTCTAGTAGATCCCCTTACAGGTGATCCACTACCACCTAATGCAGAGATTGAGGTAGAGGAGCTTGGTCAACGAGAAGACCGGACATTTAATATTGACGGTGAGCCAATAACGCTACAACGGGTTTCATTCACTAAACCACTGAGTGTTGTCGTTCAATTTAGTGGTATTGATGGTACAACACCATTTGTCGTGCAAACGACCCCGATCGTGTTTGAAATTCCAGAATCCATTTTCCTTTGCGCTCCGGTAGGCACACGTCTTGTTGTCAGACTGACTGACGTTGAATGTAGCGCTAGTCCTAACTGTGTAGCTAACGTTTTACAAAGCATTGATATTAATTTGAGTATTTGTCAAAGTGTTCAATCAGTTGCTGATGTGACGCTCGAATTAACAGCTGATTTCTGTGAGCCTAGAGACATATTAGTTGAACAATGCCCTACTCCAAGTATTCCGCCACAGTGCCCTGTCTTGTTCCCAGGCAATCAAATTGACGACTAGTTTGTTTATGCGATGAATGCCCTTCATCTTTTCATTAAGCTTATGACGAAATTAGTGAGCCCCTTTATTGTGACGCTCTATCACAAAGGGGGCTTATCGTTGTTGATTTAAGTTATCGCCTAACAAGAATGAATTTTTTAGGGGGGGGGAATTTATGACGACTAACTGGGCATCTCCCAGCATAAGAATAGAAAAAGCATCTTATCATTATGAGATAAAAGCAAGGATAGGAGGTATTTCAACCACATGAATGACCACGTTAACCATTTATTAAAACAAAATCAATCCTATTTTAAGGAAATTAAAAAATTGATTGCTAAAAAAACATTTCATATAAATAGCCACGTACTCTGTTACTTTACATATTCCCTCAGCTTAAACCACTCCATCGATGGCGATAATTTACTGCTCGGTTCATTTACTATCTTAAATCTTGGTCAAAAGCCCCTTCAGCACCCTATCATTTGTATCACATTGTCAGATAGTTCCCTCTTTAAGTTTAGTGGGAAATTTACGCATAAGGCGTCTAGCAATAAGGTGACACCAAGTGTATGGGAGCGTATTAGCAAGACGTCCAACCAAGATGAGTATTGGCTCAAATATAAAGCTGCACCAAATATCGCAGCAAACGATAGCCTATCATTTTCTAATTTCCAAGTGGAGTGGACGCCACAAAAAAATTACAATGGTACAATCAAGGGCTTTATTTATAGTGAAGAAATACAGGAAGGCCAGGAAGCTGTGAATCAAATTAATATTAGCGGAATGACACCGTAAAAAGGGGGACGTCCACATGTCTAAGCATCATCACACAGATCAAACCCTTATAAGTAAACAAGTGATCTATCACCACCTTCGTGAGCATTTAGACATGCTAAAGACACACGCCAAAGATACACGATCAAGCCAGTTAACTCTCGACAGTTACACACTAAACTTATTAATGATCTGTCTCATTGATTATATTGACCATCAACGATCCGCCGTCAGTGAAACGAGTGATCCCCCTGTTACAGACGAGACGAGTGAACTAGAAAAAATTCTTAGACAAGAACAATCACACCTGGAAGAGATCATTCAATTGTTAAAAGAAAAATAAGTATCTCCGCTTCCCATTTGGTATGTAAAAAACTTAATTCATCACAGCTAAACATCCGTAACCCCCTCCACACACAAAACAGGGAAGATTTAGACGAGAGATAACGGACGCTCATGTCCTCTGCTGATTCACGCACGACCAATCAGTGAATGAAGAATAAATATCCACTGATTGAAGGTTATTTTTATAAAATTAAAGAAAAGGGGAGTTAGTTTATGTCACCTAAACCACCGAAAGATCCTGTTCTATTACAACAACAAGTTATTTATTTCAAATCAGAACTGGCTAAGTTTAAAAATAAAGTTAAGCATTATCAAAATGATTATCACTATTCACTCATAGAAGAATTAAAAGAAAAAAATAGTAAATTAATAGAAGAAACACGAATGAAAGAGAATCAAATTGATAGATTGAAAATAGAAGGAGAACAACTTGCCAATGAAAATAGCGAATTAAAGAAAGAGCTCACAGAGATGAATGAGCAGTTCCACTCATCTGATCTTCATCATGAGATCGATGAATTAAACAAAGAAAACGAGCACCTTAAACTTTTGAATGAACAATTAAAGAAAAAACTGACTATGTTGGAGCAGTTAAAAGACACAGACTCTAGTACTTCTCAGTCACCTCATTTACAACAAATCGAAAAACAAATGGATGATGTGTTAGAAAAATCATTTGCTTATGAAGAGCAGTTAGATTCAAAGATGATTTTAATTCAATTTCTTGAAGGAAAATTAGAAGAATTATCCGAAGAAATTAACCAATTGACTACCTCTGAAGATGAGGACATTTCACCTCCCAAGGAAAACTCATAAAACGAACCTTCAATTCAGAACATGAGTGTCCACTCTCCCTCGCCTCAATAGATTTATTCCTCCTCTCTATTTTCAGCCGGGAGTTTTCCGGACGGTTATCTGTGATATAAACTAAGTCAATTTTTTTAAAACTTCACTCTCTGTTTCGCTCACTAAATAAAAACCATTAAAAAACAGCCTATTTGGGCTGTTTTTTTAGTGACTTGCCACTTAATTTATTAAACGGTTTGGTCAAACATCGTCCCTTTTCCTGTAAAGCGCTGCTCTTCTTTGATAGCTTTTTGTTTTAACCGTTCTTCTTTCGTATAATTTAACATAAAATTCCTTTCTTCAGAGCGGCGGGCAAGAACATCGAAAAATTCAGTATTTTCTAATGGAGTAGGCCCTGTAATCATTGGCTTAGGTTCCGTATGTCTGCTAGCATAAACGATCATTTGTTCATCTTTTACAGGTGGAATGTATCCCATATGATCACCTCTCTCTATTAATAGATACCCTGTTATAGCTTATCTGAAACCTATTTTACTCCGATTATTATGGGTGTATTTTTTACTGCTACAATTACAGCCACTTTTATTAAATGATGCTTTCGTTACTCGGTTACCAAGAGACATGATGGGAGAAGGAACAGGTTTTACACGATTCACTTTTGTCGGGTACATCTGCATGTCACTTCCTCCTATATTTAAACTTCTGCTATGCAGAGTGCTTACTCACTTTTTGACTTCTGAATGGAGGGATTTAAAAATTTTCTGGTGAGCCTCTTTTTTACGAATATCATTTTCTGTTGCAAGATCATCACCGCTTTTGATTAGGTGGTTTGTGTCGTCTATTTTTCCCTTCTCTTTATGATTCGAAATTGATTCTCTGTTCAAGTCCGTTGCTAAGTTTGCCACGATCTCTTCACGATGATCATATATATATTTTTTACTATCTTCGTCAGCATCTTTAAGTTTTCCTGCTTCTAACTTCCACATTGTTTCTGTTAACTCCTGAATGCGACGCTTTTTAGATGAAAGTTCTTGCTTCAGGGTGTGTTTATCTTCTTTAAGCAAACGGCACATTTTTTCTAATTTTTTGTTTTGTTTTCTCAATAATTCTTTCTGTTCCATAAGTTCGTTAATTTTTTTCACATTATAAGTCGCTTCCATTTGTTCAAGTCGCTTTAAATGCTTTGAGGCCTCAGCTTTATAGTGAAGCAACTGTTGGTATAATTGAATATCCCCTCTATTGTTTGTCTCTTTCAATTGTTTCATCATCACACCTCCTCGTGAAAGCCATTCTCCCTTTATACATATGTGAATGACTCAAAAAATTGCCTAATTTGTTCCATGTTAGGCGGTACCATTTTTAAAAAAAATAGAAGTGCGTATAGGAAATATATGTTCGACATGTCAGAAAGAACATTGCCTCTCATTAGTTCGCAAAAAACGTCATGACTACTTCTTCTATAAGAGCTGCGATAGCTGCAAAAGCAAATACGTAACTGACAATCATAAAGATGCCTGGCATTAAAAAAAGACCTACTATTAATCCTGCAGCCACCCAAACAGAAAAGCACCAATGACAGCTTAATAGCATGCCAACAAATTTTTTTACCCCGGTTCCTTTACTAACATATGTCCAAACTGTTTGCCCGTTTTCGTCAGTTACGGCTTTCTCGGCTATAAATAACCGTCTAACCGGTTCCATAATCGTATCGTAGACAAATAAATGAGTCAGCCTAAAAACAGCTAAACCGATCACAATGAATTCCAGTATTGAAAAAGTCATCATCATCCTCCGCTCTTATGATCCATTTATATATGTATATGAAAAAAGAAGTAAAGGTTTCCCCCTACTTCTTAAACGGTTTAATAGACGTAAGCAGTGCCTACAAGCACAAGTAAAATAAACAGAACGACAATAAGGGCAAAGCTGCCGTAATAATAACTCACATGTGCCACCTCCTATCTATTTACTTATTCATATGCTTGACTAGCCATAATGTATAGGCTGGTGGCCGTAAAAAAAGAGTAAAAATCAGAAACACTGATTTTTACTCTTTCCTCTATCGCGTTATACACAAACATCTACATTAATCCTGTGACGTGGTAACCTCCGTCGACATGGAGGAGCTCCCCCGTAATTCCTTTTGATAAGTCACTCATGAGGAATAAAGCCGTATCACCGACTTCTTCTTGCGTAACAGTTCGTTTTAATGGCGCGTGATCTTCCATCTCTTTAAGAACATCGTTGAAGCCTCCAACCCCTTTAGCTGAAAGTGTTCTAATAGGACCAGCTGAAATAGCATTAACCCGAATTTGTTCCTTACCTAAATCGTTAGCTAAATATTTTACACTTGCATCAAGGCTTGCTTTAGCCACTCCCATTACATTGTAATTTTTCACTACTCGTTCACCACCGAGATAAGTGAGTGTGACAATACTGCCACCTTCAGTCATTAAAGGACGAGCTGCTTTAGTAACAGCCGTAAGGGAATAAGCACTAATATTTTGTGATAATAAGAAACCTTCACGCGTCGTATTTAAATATTCTCCTTCTAACTCTTCACGGTTTGCAAACGCAATACAGTGAGCTAAGCCATCTATTTTTCCTACTTCTTTTTTTATTTGCTCAAAAGTCGCAGCAATTTCCTCATCGTTTGTCACATCACAAGGTAATACTAAATGTTGGCCACCTTCCAATGAACCTGCAAGATCCTTCACATTCTTTTCAAGTCTTTCACCTGCATATGTAAAAATTAAATTTGCCCCTGCTTTCGCAAGCGATTGAGCAATTCCCCATGCAATACTTCGTTTATTAGCAACTCCCATAATAACGTAAGTTTTTTGGCTTAAATCAATTTTCATGTTGGTGCCTCCTTAAGATCTATACGTGATATTAATACTTGGTCACAATTTTACCCTACCAATCCAGTTGCGTCAATATTGCGCCAGATAAGATTATTTTAAAAAGTCTCTGTTATACTAAAAAAGATGTCTTTAATTAAATGATGGGAGGTAACGATGAACACATATGATATCATTGGTGACATACACGGTTGTGAAAAAGAAATGGATAGGCTATTAACAACTCTCGGCTATCGTCAGGAGCATCATGCATCACGCCTTGTTCATCCAGAACAACGCATGCCTGTTTTTCTTGGTGACCTTACCGACCGTGGGCCTTCTTCTGTTAATGTGTTGCGAAAAGTTATAAGTTGGGTGATGGTAGGTGATGCTCTTTATTGTCCAGGTAACCATTGTAACAAACTGTATCGGTATTTCCTTGGCAATAAGGTTCAAATTACGCACGGACTTGAAACAACAGTTGCCGAATTGAAAGAGCTCCCTTCAGAAAAATTTACTGAGTTACAACAAACATTTATCACGCTCTATGAACAAGCTCCTCTTTATCACGTATTGAACGATCATAAACTTGTGGTAGCACATGCTGGTATAAGAGAGGATATGATCGGTAAAAAGAGCAATAGCGTTAAGACCTTTGTCTTATACGGTGACATTACAGGACAAACGCATGCTGATGGACGCCCTGTCCGTCGAGACTGGGCTCAAAATTATAACGGGGAGGCCTTTGTTGTTTATGGCCATACACCCGTCAAAGAACCTAGACGACTGAAAAATACTCTTAATATTGATACAGGCTGTGTATTCGGTGGTAAATTAACAGCCTTACAATGGCCTGAGATGAACACACTGTCAGTGCCTTCAACACAGCCATATGTAGCTGAAAAATTCCACTGATTCACTCAACAGCTTTACTTTAAAAGCGTAGCATACGTCGGGGGTAATGGCGCAGAATAACAGTGATGTTCCCCTGTAAAAGGATGATAGAACACCGCTTTATAAGAATGAAGCAGTGTTCTTCGTTTCTCAGAAGATCGGCTACCATAAAGTGTATCACCTACTAATGGGTAGCCAAGCCATGCCATATGAACACGAATTTGATGTGTTCTGCCCGTTTCTAGCCTAAGCTTTACCATGGAATAATGGTGATGTAATGCTATCGTCTCAAAATGCGTTACGGCATGTTGCCCTTTTTCTGATACAACGCGTTCAATAATACTCGTAGGCTTTCGCGCGATGGGAGCATGAACGGAGCCGAACTGCCAAGGGATTATACCATGCACTACCGCTATGTATTCTCGCTCTAGTCTTCCTGTTCGCTGCTGCATAGCAAGCACCTCATGTGCGTAACGATGTTTTGCTATGATAACAATGCCTGTTGTATCCCTGTCAAGCCTGTTAACTGCATGGAAAGTTGCTCCCCATCCATTATTTTCATAATGCTGCAGGACAGCACCAGCAAGAGATGGCTCATTGACATCATGCGTTGGGATTGTCACCAGACCTGATGGCTTGTTTACCACTAATAGGTGATCATCTTCATAAATAACCTCCAACGGGAGATCCGTTTTCATTATTTTTTTACTAATAATTTCTGGCGGAAGCGTAACTTTTATATGATCATCTTCATAAATCGTTTCCTTTACCGTTACTTCCTTTCCATTAACAAAGAGACCTCCTCCTTGAAACTTGATCTCAGCCAATAATTTTCGTGATAGATATTTTTGTTCCCTTAAAAAGGACTTTAAAGTCACCCCATCACACTGTCTAGTCACATGCCATGAAAGCACTATAGGCGATTGCTCATTCATCATTCTGCTATAAACGACTCCTTTACTCTCTTCCAAAATGGAAATGGCCTAAAACGAGCAAAACGAATCTTCTCCTCAGCAACTCGGTATTGAATCGCTTTTACTTGCTTTTGGACTAAATGTAGATGGTCCACACTTACTTGAAAATCAGCGTCATACTTTGGCTTCATTATACATGTATGATGTTGAGGTAAAACCAATGGTGATCCCACTGTACGATAAACTCTATTATTAATAGAAGCCATTTCAGCAAGTTGGATAGAGGCTAAAGAAGGATGAAGAATAGCTCCTCCCAATGCTTTATTGTAAGCTGTACTTCCTGAAGGAGTCGAGATGCAAAGACCGTCCCCTCGAAATGTTTCAAAGAGATCTCCTTTAATCTCGATATCCATGACTAAAGATCCTTCCGTACTTTTTACCGTTGATTCGTTAAGAGCGAGAAATCGCTTGGATTTCGTTTCACCTTGGTATCTAATAATAACTTCAAGTAAAGGATATTCCACTATTTTAAAAGGTGTTTTCGCTATATGTATCACTAATTTTTCCACTTCATCTGGTTGCCAATCCGCATAAAAACCGAGATGCCCCGTATGTACACCTACAAAGGATGTTTCTTCAAGTCTGTGAGTATATTGATGAAAAGCTTCTAAAAGGGTCCCGTCGCCACCGACAGAAATGACAATGTCAGGTTTATCTTCGTGATAGTCAAGTTTAAATTCTTGCAAGTAATTTTTGATCTTTTGAGTAAGAATATTTGAAGCTTGGTCACCGCGTGTTCTGACATTAAATTTCATCGGCCCCCCTCCTCTCTTTTCAATTTTTTCGCATAGACTCTCGCTGTTTCGATATAATTTGTTGTGCTTCCTGAACTTCACCACGTATTTTTGACATTTCTTCGTCCAGCTTAAAAGCTGCTTCAGCCGCTTTCTGTAATCTCTCTTCAATTTCTTCGGGTATTTGCCCAGCGTACTTGTATTGGAGTGAATGCTCAATTGTCGCCCAAAAATTCATCGCCAGCGTTCTAATCTGTAATTCAACCAAAATAGGCTTTTCACCTTCAATAGTTTGAACAGGGTAACGGAGGATCATATGATAAGACCTGTAACCACTACGTTTTTTATGCTTTATATAATCACGTTCTTCCACAATATCAAAATCAGTTCGTGCATGAATTAACTCAGCCACAGCATCAATATCCCCTACAAACTGACACATAATCCTTACACCTGCAAGATCTTGCATCTGCTCTTCTAATTCATTTAACGGGATGTTTTTTCTCTTTGCTTTCTCTAAAATACTAGAAACAGGCTTTACTCTTCCTGTAACAAATTCAATCGGCGTATGTTTGGACGTTAATTGATATTGGTCTCGTATTCCCTTAAGTTTAATTTTAAGTTCATCTACTGCTTGTTTATAAGGTGTCAGCATAACATCCCAGTCCATCATTTACATCACCACCAGTACCCATCTAAATTTATATTAACCAAGAATAGCCACTTAAATCTTATGTATCATTAAAAATCTCCTCAACCCTCTCAACAAACACTTTCCCATAATTATGATTACCTTGAATATTTTCAAGCAAAAGACTTAACTCTTCCCAAAAATATGTTAATTCAATCTTACGTTGCTCTTTATCTTCTAACTGCAGTTCAACAGGAGCTTCCAGTTTTAGATGTTGTTTCAATGCAGCCCAATAGTCTTCCTTAATTCTTACGTGATGGTAATTGTCGACTGTTTCCATTAAGTAAACGAACGCCAGATTATCTGAATCCACGAGCATTCTTTCTCCTGCTTCAAAAGAGCCCCATTCCTCTTCTGAAACATCTCCTCGCACCGTTAACACCACTTTATGCGATACTGCATGTATGCTTATTACATTAAGAATTATCATATGCCATCCTCCCTATCTAACCAATCAGTACCATTTTATCATAAGCTATTCGTCTCACACAGGAAAAAGCTGGTTCAATAAACTTCATAATCCCATTGTAAATGATGTATGCCTATGAAATAATGAAGAGGATACACATATTTCGCATGTAAAAAGTGCTAAAAACTCTTAAACATAAGATGTGCCCAGTAAAATATAAGGAATTTTGACAATAAATTTTATACAAAGCATGTCGGTGACAAAATTATTATTTAAACTAATCATAACGTTAGTTGGCAAGTAAATTTTCACCTGATAAACATGGAGTGGATAGACATGACACAAGAAATAGAAATTGAATTTAAACAATTAATTGACAAAAACACGTACGAAGAATTGCTCACTTATTTTCAAAATAGACGTCACCCTATTATCACCCAAACCAATCATTATTTTGAGACAAAAAATTTCTTATTAAAAGATAAAAAATCTGCCTTGAGAGTCCGATATAAAGAAGGAGACTATATTCTAACATTAAAGCAGCCACATAACAGCAGTTTATTGGAAACCCACCAACATTTAGACGAGAAAAACTTTAAAGACTTTAAAAACAGTGGTTGTTTACCAGAAGGTGCCGTCAAAAAACAATTAAGTACTTTACTTAATTTACAAACCGTTCACTTCACTTATTTAGGTTACCTAACAACAGAGCGTTCTGAAGTGCCTATCAAAGAAGGACTTCTAGTATTAGATAAAAGTTCTTATTTCAATACAACGGATTACGAATTGGAATTTGAGTGTGAGGACTACGATTCAGGTAAACTTTTTTTTCTCAACTTCTTAGAAAAGTGGCAAATGTCATGGAATAAGCCTAAGAATAAGATTGAGCGATTTTATGAAGCATCACCATTATAAGACTCTTGATGAGTCAAAACATTTAGCGGGGGCGACAAGAGCATGAAAATGAATATGATGACTGATTATTATCAATGGCAAATCCTAAGGTCTTGGGGAAATCAACAATCACATCTTATAGGTGATTCATCATCTTCCGCATCCGTTGATAAAACATTTAATCAATTACTTCAATCTCAATTAGAAGCGTCTATAAGACAAGCACCTCAGTTAGCTGACAAACAGTCAGCTAATATGACTGCCTCAAGTCAAATAACATCACAACTATCGGCGTCTAACACTAGCAAGCTGAAAAGCCAGTCTGGGAATGATAAAGCCTATTTATCACTCATAAAGCAAGCAGCAGAAAAATATGGTGTGGATGCGAATTTAATTTATGCCATTATTAAGCATGAATCCGGCTTTCGTAGTGATGCAAAAAGTCATGCTGGTGCTCAAGGATTAATGCAATTAATGCCTCAAACAGCAAGAGGTTTAGGGGTAAATAACAGTTTTGACCCAGCTCAAAATATAGACGGAGGAACGCGCTACATTAAAGCCATGCTTGATAAATACAATGGTAATACAGAACTTGCTCTAGCAGCATACAATGCAGGACCTGGAAATGTAGATAAACATGGTGGTATTCCTCCTTTTAGAGAAACGCGCGCTTATGTACCAAAAGTACTTGGTACGTTCCGTCAATTAACTAGTCAAACAGTTTAGACAACTACTCATTTAAACGTAAAGATGAAATAGCCTGACTTAAAAACTTGTTCCTAAAAGGAGCAAGTTTTTTTATACATCAATAAATCCTCTCTATGTGAAAATAATAAGGCTATAAAACGAACCATCAATCAATAGGAGTTTTCGTCTTTTCCCACTGATTGCTATTGGTAGTTGAGTCACACAGGATATGAGCGTCCGCTAGTTCCCACTAATATAGATTTATCTTTGCTCTATTTTGAGGCTGGAGCTTTACGGACGCTTAGCTGTGATAAATCACATTTGTTGCTACATCTTGCTGCCCTTGCTACAATAAGTTACAAAGACTTGGAAAAATGGGCTATAAATCATAACCAAGTTACTATCATAATACAGATTTTATTTGATTGACGAAGGAGATCGACATGAAATCAGAGAATCAGGAGACAGTTTACAGTATAGTCGGAGAGAAGACGTTACATGAACTCGTCGACCGCTTTTATCAACTCGTCTCAGAGCACCCGGCATTATCACCTATTTTTCCTGACGATTTGACAGAAACAGCACGTAAACAAAAACAATTTCTAACGCAATTTTTAGGAGGTCCATCATTGTATACAGAAGAACATGGCCATCCTATGTTACGTGCTCGCCATATGCCATTTACCATTACACCGGCCCGCGCCGATGCTTGGCTTTCCTGTATGGATCAAGCATTAAAAGAGACGTCAATAGATGAACCGTTAAGAGCAGCCGTATTCGAGCGGTTATCCTATACAGCAAGACATATGATAAATAGTGAGGATAAACCTTCCTCTTATGAAGCTCGAAAGGGGTATGACAGATGACATCAAAAGAAGGGTCTTTTATTTGCTATGATGATTTGGGAATTTGCTGTCCTACCGATCCATCTTCTTTTTATGTAATGGGACGTGACAAAAAACCCGTCGAAATTTACGTTTTTATTGATCCACTTTGTCCTGAGTGTTGGGCACTAGAACCGATCATCAAGAAACTGCAAATGGAATATTCTAATTACTTTACTATTACAACTTTTCTTAGAAATGAAATAAGATCTCTTAATACACATTGTGGAGAAAAGTATGAAGCAGTGGTTAAAGAAATGGCTCAATCTTTTAATGAAACTTCTTGTCGGACTGGGATGCCCTGTGATGGCGATGTATGGTATGAAAATACCCTTACAACACCGTATGTGGCGATTCTCGCTATCAAAGCGGCAGAATTACAAGGAAAAGCAATCGGTATAAAATATCTGCGGCGCGTTCGAGAGAGTTTATTCCTTTATAAACAAAATATTGCAGAAGAAAACGTACTTATCGAATGTGCTTCAAATGTTAAAGGAATGGATGTAGAGGAATTCATAAAAGATTTACATTCTGATGTTGCAAAAAACGCACTTCAATCTGATATGAAAGCCGCCCAAGAAATGGATGTGGAAGCTTTACCAACGATGATTTTCTTTGGTGATGATGTTGATGAACCTGGTTTAAAAGTCCAAGGCCTCCACTCATATGATATATATGTGGAGATCATTTCTGAAATTCTTGGTAAAAAACCTAAAAAATGCCCTCCTGTTTCTTTAGAACAATTTGTAGCTTTTTACTCCCTTGTTACTGACTTAGAAATTTCAGTCGTTTTTGATATGACGAAGGAGCAAATAAATAAGGAAATGAAAAAGTTACAGATAAAGCAAGTGGTTGAAGAAATTCGCACAAAACGTGGATCGCTGTGGCGCTATAAAGGAAAATAATTTAAAGAGCCGGGATAGAAGACTATCCCGGCTCTTTCCCCGTTCATTACAAGGAGCGATTAGCTAAGAAAAATCTAACTTAAAGTTGTAAGCAGTTTTTTAAGAATATAAGCAAGTTTTCGCTTAGCAGGACATACCTTAAAGTGAGGGATATTCAAACAACACGCGATCGTCATTTTAAATTTATAAAACTTGCTCCCACTCTTCTTTTTAAAGAACGAAAAAAATCAGGTGGGGTAACCTGATTTTTTTCGTTCGGAACATTGTCAATTTTTTGAAAGGCCTTTTACGTCAAGGGGTTTGTGACGTTCACATAAGCTAAGGGGGAGTTATGTGATTCCTTTCACATTTATACTATATCAAACGTTGTTATACCATACAATACAATCGTGATTCTTTTCACAAATTAGCCATAGTTTACCGTTTAAAAAGGAGTGTCCTATGACGTTATTTTGGATCGGATGTATTCTCATTGTTGTTAGTTATTCAATGTCTGTTTTAAGCTTAATGAATTTATTTCCTCTCTGGATTGCATGGCCACTATTCTTTTTCTCAATACTATTGACCGTGCATGCTTTTTCGAATCGCCATCGTTTTAAAGGGTTCTAAATTATCATTTACCACCCAAAACATTCAACATTGATAAAACGAACCTGCAATCAGCGAGCGCTTTACGGACGGTTATCTGAGATAAAAACTGCCTCAATGATGAGGCAGTTTCTTTAGTAGCATTTTAATCAAAAAGCAACGTTTCCATTTCATCTAATGTTTTTTCAAATACAACAAAAGCTTGTTTAATTGGCTCAGCTGATGTCATATCGACACCTGCTTTTTTTAATACTTCAATTGGATAATCAGAACTCCCTGCTTTTAAAAACGTAATAAATCTATCTATAGCTGGCTTTCCTTCTTCTAAGATTTGCTTAGCTAAGGCAGTAGCAGCACTGAAGCCTGTTGCATACTGATAGACGTAGAAATTCATATAAAAATGAGGGATTCGCGCCCATTCTAGAGCGATATCATCATCTACGGCAACATTTTCTCCAAAATATTTTTTATTCAGTCTATAGTAAGTATCATTTAAAAGATCAGGCGTTAACGGTTCTTCTGCCTCTGCTTTCTTATGAATAAGCTGCTCAAATTCTGCAAACATTGTCTGTCTGAAAACCGTTCCGCGGAATCCTTCCAAATATTGATTTAATAAGTAAAGCCTACGCTTCTTATCTGCTTCATTTTTAAGCATATAATCGTTGAGTAACGCCTCATTTGTCGTAGAAGCAACTTCAGCCACAAAGATTGAATAGTTCGCATATGGATATGGTTGATGCTTTCTCGTATAATAACTATGAACAGAATGTCCAAATTCGTGTGCTAGAGTAAATAAGTTGTTCACATCATTCTGCCAGTTCATTAAAATATACGGCTTTGTTCCATAAGTCCCCGAAGAATATGCGCCACTACGCTTTCCGACATTTTCCTCAATGTCTACCCACCGACTGTTTAAGCCCTCATTCACAATTGAAACGTACTCCTCTCCTAACGGAGAAAGAGCTTCTAGTAATAAGTCGTTAGCTTTTTCATACGACATATCCATCTTTACATTTTTGACAATAGGCGTATAGAGATCATACATATGAAGCTTCTCAACATTAAGAGCTTTCTTTCTTATATCAGCATATCGATGCAACAGATGAAGATGATCATTAACCGTTGAAACAAGCTGATCATAAACGACCTCAGGGATATGGTTTTTGCTAAGTGACGCTTGACGTGGCGATTCATAATGACGAACCTTGGCGTTAAAAATGTTTTTCTTTACGTTTCCACTTAACGTACTGGCAAATGTGTTTTTATATTTTTTATACGTATCATATACAGCATGAAAGGTCTCTTTTCTAACATCGCGATTATCACTCTGTAAAAAGCTGACGATACGTCCATGTGTGAGCTCCACTTCCTCTCCATTTTCATCCTTTATCATGGGAAATTTTAAATCTGCATTGTTTAGTTTCCCATATGTCGATGATGGTGAGGCAGTAATTTCCCCAGCTTGTGCCAACAGTGATTCTTCTTTTTCACTTAAGATATGGTTTCTTTTTTTGTTCAGTTTTTCTAGAATATGCGCATAAAGGGTTAACTCTGGTGTGTCTTTAATGAATTGTTCAATCGTTTCTTCTGGGATAGCAAGTACCTCTGGCGTGACAAAGGAAGCTGCTTGACTAAACTGAGTGACCAACTGTCCTGCCCTGTCATTCAAACCTTGGTAAAATGAGTTTGTTGTATCTTGATCATAACGCATATGGGCATATGTATAAATTTTCCCAAGAGTAACAGCAAGACTATCCTCATATTTAAATGCTTTATACAGCTGCTCTCCTGACTGACCCAATGTCCCTTGAAACGCTTTAATCCCAGAGAGGTTTTTTTTGACGTCTTGAAAAGCCTGTTCCCAATCATCATCTGTAGCAAAAATATCTTCTAAATCCCACGTTTTATCTTTCGGTATATTTTCTCTTTTAGGTAATGTTACCTGTGTTGCCATAAGCGGCACCTCCATTTGTCGTTTTTACACTTATTATCAATAAAAGTGTCATTTATAATCCATTCTAGGAAATAATACGAAAATCCTGTCTAATCCTTTAAATATTATTTTTGAAATAACTAAGCAATTGGTTAGTGATATACGTATCATCGTCTAATAATGTATGAAAAGATTTCCTAATCGTAATGGAATGAATAAGTTTATAGTTTCCAGGGGCTGTTTTTTCTAAAACGTTAAAGTGACATAATACATCGAGATAATCATTTAAAAGCTGACGAATATGTTGCTTTAAATGGACGACTGACAGTCGAAACGAAAAACCCATTTGCTGGTGATGGTTTATAAACCATTCTGTTAACCAGGATAAACTAAAGGTTTCCCCTAAGGGTTTGGTATTAATATACCCAATCACAACCCACGTTTGCCATAAATAAGGGGCACTATCGCATATATATTGTGATAATAATGGGATATTACAAATTGCCGGAAAATAATTTAAGGTCATGTTATGACGCTGCAACAGGTGTAAGATGTTTCTTTCTGCCTTTGTAAGAGAAGGATGTACCGCTGCTCTCACCTTAATTGTTTGACGCTTCCAAACAGACATACACTCTTCTAGTCTATTGTTCTTTTCTTTTTTAGATTCTGTTAAAAATACGTCAAGATTAAAAAATAGACAATGGGGGGGCATAGTAGGAGGAATAGTGGTTACTCTAACAAACGTTTTACGTGGCGTTATATAAAAAAAATCGGAAAAAACCATCCATCTGTGGGCGACAAGAGAGTAATATATAGCATGTGGGAAAGGAGAAGGTCTTATTAGTAGAGAATCAACATGAGATAAGGGGTAATAGTATATTGCTCTTTGAATAGGCTTACTTAATATACCAATCCAAATAGTTTCATAATCATGATCTTTATAAGAGAAATATCGTTTTAGGAAATGCCCTCTGTTAAGATAAGAGCGCTGTAATTCCAAAGCCACCTTTCGATCATTGATTTTCACATATACATCTGGTCGCTGCCTTACATCCTCCAAATAGTGTTCTATTTTAGGCTTAAGTTTATAAGACTCAAGCCAACGATATACCTCTAATTTAGCCGCTTTATGATCCGCAGATTCATTGCAGTGATGTCGATTACTACATAATGAGTTTTGCCGATGTGAAAAATGCCATGCTTGTCTATCTCCTAATTTAAGAACCACCTCTTCAGCACATGTTAGACAATAAAAAGTGTAAGAATTCCTCATTTTAGTCAATAATGCCTTTGACCAATACATATCTTTCAAAAAAACATTTTGTCCATTTGAACATATAGCCCGAAACATATCTCACCTCTTTTCCATATTGAGTTAATTTTACCTAAAAATGAATAATTGTTCAAGTGCTGTGTCACCAGTAAGTTAAATAAGCGACTTGTCCCTATTTTCTTTTTCTCAGTAAAAGCTAAATTAGTATTGTATAATGAAATAACTGATAACTATATAACACTTTCATTGGATAAAACAGGGCGTATAAAGATGTTTCTTTAGCTAAACTTTTGGTAGACGAAGCTTCTTTCAAACTTGTACTAAGGCAGCGAGCGATACATTATTAAATAGGGGGAATAAAGGCTTGAAGATAACCTTGATCATCTTTGTTACATCTGTCCATCATGAACCCACGGAAGAAAACACAAAATCTTTAATGAAATCATTTGAATCTAATATTAGACCAGCAATCGGAGATAATATTGAAGACCCTGGATTTGATTCAAGGTTTCATAACAGTTATGAGGTAGCTAAAGTAACCATTAATTACAGTTTAAATGAGTGCCTTGTTTCACTTGCACCGTTGATCATTGAGATAGAAGATATGAGTGCTGAAGATTACATTAAAAAACTTAAAAGCAATGGGTGGAAGGATTATAAAGTCGATTAGTTTACCACAGATAGCCGTCCGTAAAGCTCTCTGCTCAAAATAAAAAGGAGATATAGGGTGGAGCTAACGGTCGGTAATGTTCTAATTAAACTCAACTACCAATCAACGGGAAAAGAACCAAAACTCCCACTGATTGAAGGTTCGATTTATTGGAAGAGGGCATTTTGATCTCCACAGAGTAGATTCTGTTTTCTAGTGATGAAGATGTCCCCCCAAGAAGCCAGAATTAAATTCGTTTCTTTTCCCGCCCTTTTAAGCTTCTTTTGTATCACTGTTTGATTATTTTTTAAGTGGCCAAAAAAAGGGGGAATACACCTCGCTTTCACAGCGAACGTTTAAAAGACCATGATCTCAACAATGAGACTATGGTAATTATATTTAGATTAAGATTAACCCCTTGTCAGTTCAGCGCAGTCTGAAAAGCGATTCAGTCAAATCTTTGTTGAGGCAAGAATGGTTGAAGAAGTCTCAAGGAAAATGCCTGCCAGTCATCTACTCAGCAAATCTTTATTTTCTTACCTTAAAAAAACCGGTCTTAGACCGGTTTTTTTAACTAAATTGCTCGCTTATCACTTTTAGAGCATCGTCTTTTATAATCGTTTTCCCATACTCTTCAATACGATAAACCGTTAAATCAGATTCATAGCCAAATTCAAGCATTCTGCTTAACAAATTATCTTGTTCTTCGTCAGTGAATGATTCATCTAACGTCACAAAAATATAATATCTGCCTTCAAAATGATATAAACTCGTAGTGACATCTTCAGTGAATGAATGGCTTAATGATACTAAATCTTCAAAATCAGCAAAACCAATCAAAACACTTAGTGAATGGTCTTTGACAAAATCATGGTCTTTATTATTGACAAACTGCTGATCAAGCATATCCACTATATTGTTATCCACTTGGCTGTCCTCTTTATCATCCCCTACAGGAATTTCAAGTTTAACGTTACCGTCATTCATTTGCCCGCGTGTAATGATAACTTCTAGACCTTTTTCAAGTGCATGTACTTGCACCCACAAAGGGCCATTCATCTCAAAAGAATCGTCATCATTGACTTCATTCATCATTTCAAAAAACAGTTCTTCACCACGTTCGCGATTATACCAAATTTCCTCTTTATCAAAGCCACGACGCTCAATATCATGGTACGTAATATAAAATTTAATTGTCGTCTCGTTAATTCTTTCGATTTCCATGTGCTCTCACCCTTTCGAGAGATAAACTCTTCATAGCTGAATATTAAACCTGTGTTAGATTATATTTCCGCTATGAATTAACCTAGATCACATTCACATTTAACTTACCCTTTATTCTAAGGTATACGAAGTTGAAATGAAATATATTTGCTTAATTTTTTAAAAAAACTTTTCCTCTTTTCTTAATAGCTTGTTCTTATTTTAACGAACATTGTATATATTGTAAAAGACTATTTGTCCAAAAGCCAGTAAAATGCTGTTCCCAGTTTTCACCGCATACAGGAGGAGTATACCTTGACTACAGAAACGATTTGGGCCCTACTAACAATTATCGGTATAGACATTGTACTTGGTGGTGACAATGCCATCGTGGTAGCCATGGCATGCCGCCGGTTACCCGAGAATTTAAGAAATAAAGCAATTGTATTAGGAATCTTGCTTGCTGTTTTAGCCCGCGGACTTTTAACAATTCTTGCCGTTCACTTATTAACCATCCCCTATTTAATGGGAATAGGTGGGGTGTTTCTCGTTTGGATTGCTTTTAGACTTATAAATTCAGATGATAGTCATTCATCAATCCATAGTTCTTATACGATCAGTGATGCAATCAAAACGATTGTCATAGCCGATGTCGTCATGGGCTTTGATAATGTTTTAGCTGTTGCAGGTGCTTCACAAGGTAATTCACTGCTCGTACTCACTGGCCTTGTTATTTCTGTCCCTATCATCATATGGGGAAGTAAAATTATTCTTTACTTAATGACTCGGTTTCCCCTTATTATATATATCGGCGCCGCTGTGTTACTTTTCACAGCAGGAAAAATGATTTTACATGAACATCTCGTTCAAACCTTTTTACAAAGCACCTTTCTCTCTCCAAATGTTTTTCTATTTAGTCTCGTAACAGGAGGATTACTGATCGCCTGGCTTACTCATCATATTAACGGCTTACAAATTTTAATTCTTAAACAAAAACGTTAACATGTTAGTTTCCACCGTTGCAAGTAGCTATTTGTCTACGTAAATAATAAACCTTCCGTCTTAAATACTAAGTACGGAAGGTTGTTAAATTATTCATTAACGAGTCGTTTAGTAGCTTCCTGAAGTTGGAACGTACGTACTTTTCTAGGTAGAAAGCGACGAATTTCCGCTTCATTATAACCTACTTGAATTCGTTTTTCATCGAGAATAATTGGTCGTCTCAGTAATCCCGGATGATCACTAATTAATTGGAACAGCTGTTGTAATGGCATAGAATCAAGGTCAACGTCTAACTCTTGGAATACTTTTGAACGAGTAGAAATTATTTCATCTGTTCCGTCCTCTGTCATTCGTATAACTTGCTTCACTTCCTCGACTGATAATGGTTCTGAAAAGAGATTTCTTTCAACAAATTCAATATCATGTTCCTCCAGCCATCCTTTTGCTTTACGACATGAAGTACAGCTTGGAGACGTAAACAACGTGACCATTTAAATACTCTCCCTTCAAGATTTCCCTATATTTTATATCGTTGGATTATCACATACGTAATTACAATTATTATTATACAATATTAAGTTTAATTTGACTAGGTAGTAATCTTGTAAAATTGTGCAAAGATCTCAGCAATAAGGGTTTATTTTTGTCGTAATATACTTATTCCCGTACTTTAAATATTCTAAACCGCTAAAACTAAAAATATTGTTAGGTTATGTAACAATTCACTAGTTGAGAATATGTGAGGTTTTTTCTCATTTATATTCTTTTAACATGACCCTCACTTAAAGAAATCCTCTTCAGTACGCTTAATTTATAACATTAATCAATTTATAAGTTTACCATATCACATTTTCAATTAAAAATAAATATTATCAATTAGACATTTCTATGTAAAAATAAGTAACCAGCTCTTTTAATGTAAAGAGCTGGTTGTGTTCCAGTCATGCAGGCCACTTGCATTGCGAGACAGGTTGTTTCTTTGGAATTTTATTGACTTCATCCCATTTTCGCTTCAATAGATCTTTCCAAAGAATTTTTTTCTTTTGCTTTCTTCTTTCTCTGTTTCCCACACAAAACACTCTCCCTTCTTCGTGCTTTGACAGACAACAGACTATTTTAAAGTCCAGTGACTCACTAGACTGGAACACGATTTTACGTTGTAGGTTCTTTGTTCATTACGTCATCAAAACTTAATACTTCATCTACAGGTTCATATGATTCTCCATATATTTCTTCATCTTTATACGTATGAATAGTCTCATACGTATGACACATTTTTTGAAAAATACTTTCCTCTGATTCGTCAGTTGGCGACCAATACAGAATCTCCAATTCATTTACTTTCCCGGTATTTAAAGACCGCCGTCGATAACCAATAGATTTAGCATGTTTAAAGCCTTCTCGTTTATAAAAATGTTGTCTCTTCTCAGTGTCCGAATCTTCATAATCAATGGGCTCAACTTCAAGAATGATCGGTTTGTTTTCCGCTTTTAATTTTGAAATTAACTTTTTACCAATTCCTTGTCCCCGCGCTTCTTTGGAAACAAATAAATAATCAATAAAAATGAAATCCTCCATTGCCACATACATTAAAACATGCATGGGACTATCGTCTTTTTTATAAATCTGATTTTTTTCTTTTAAAAGAAGTTCCATATGCTTTTTAGATTTCATTTCTTCAATCGGAAAATACTGATTTAACTTTTCATACCAATTCATTTAAGACCTCCACTATTATTATAGCGCATCCTATCTTACTTTCCGGTTCATTTCAAATAGCTGTATAAAACTTAACTTAGTATTTATTATAAACGTTTTTAAAAAAATCATAAACCGGCTTTAAAGCTCTTGAAGGAGGTTCTGTCCTGATTTGATTCTTTAGACAATCTATTCCCTTAACTTTTACCTCATTCCTCATCCTTACTGCTTTTTAAGAATATATCCTTTAATTATTACGCTCTTCTTCAATATCAAGCATGTAATCAACATCCTTACTATAAGTATTCCCTGCATTCCACAATAAAAATTCATAAATATCGTTGTCGTACAATGCCTGGATTTGAGCCTCTACTTCTTCTTTGCCATATTCTAAATAATTACCTTCCCCTAAATATTGTGCCGTAAAATCTTGTAACCAAGGCCGAGAAACAGGTGGATCATCAAGATTGTTTAAAATATCATTTTCCAGTTGTGCATAAGCATCTACTACTTCATAAGGGTAAAGGTCAGGCTTGTCCAATCCAAAATGAGGTGTCCAATGACTCGGGTAAATCATTGACGAAATCACATCCACATTGTCCGAGATCTTCGAAAAATTTTGCCCAATGCCAGGTGCCTCACTTAAAGTCGCTGCATAACCAAATATATCAACAGACACATCAACGTCATATGGTGCTAACTCTTCTCTGGCGTGTGCTACAAAGTCAGTCACTGCCGTCACTCTTCGCTGAACATTCTCTTCTGGATTATCTGTAAAATCTCCCCCATCATACTCCAGCTCGCCATCTCGCTTCTCAAACCCTTCAGGGAACCTTACATAGTCAAATTGTATCTCTTGGAAGCCCATTTCGGCAGCTTTCTTGGCAATGTCGATATTGTAATCCCACACTTCCTCCATAAAGGGATTAACAAAAGCTTCATCTCGTCCATTTTTCCATACTTCACCATTTTTTAAAAATGAGAGCTCGGGTTTTTGTTCTGCTAATAGCGTATCTTTAAACACGACAATTCTTGCAATAGGGTATATACCATGTTCTTCTAATGTTTCCATCATCTGTTCTGGATCAGATATCATGTTGGTAGAAATATCGTAAAAAGGGTCCTCTTCATCCAGCTTATAGGTTAGATTGCCGTGATCCTCCTTAATATCAATGACCATGGCATTTAACTCAGTATGATCCACTAAATCCACTAAATCATAAAAGCGTTCCCCACCAGCAGTATGTCCTGTAACAAATATACCTCTTACGGCATCAGGATACTCAAATGTATAGCCAGTATCAAATGAGAAACGAGCAAAACTATCTGGCCAATCCCTTTCTCCCAAAATTGTCCGTTTTTCGTTATGTAATTTAACAGACTCCGTCGTATTAGGTTCATCTCCATGCACGCCCACTGGTATCAACAAACCCGCTACTAATAAGGAAGCTAATGCTGAGTAACAAATCTTTTTTTTCATTAAACATCTCCCACCTTTTTGTAAACTAATCTTCTTATATAAATCGTTCTGGTGAAATCGTAACTGGCTTATAGCACGCTCATTCATTTTAAATGGAATTTCTTTAATGATAGCATACTTGTTACATATTCCTCTTGTTCCTTAGCTATTTTTTTGTATTAACAATCAATTGCTAAGTGAATTGATTTCTCTACATACTATTACCCAAAACAACCCCTCATTAAGCTTTGTATTTAATGTAAATAAAGAGAAATGCCATTGACAAAAATACCTACAATCTATATAATATTGAACAATATACTTTTTTAGATTTTTCTTCCGTGTTGATTAAGATGAACACTATTAAAAATAGTTTTTTTAGAATGAATTATTGACTAAAAAGGAGAGGATGATTTATGAAACGAGTGACGTTAAAAGAAATTTATTTACATCCAATTGCTCAAAAATATGTTAAACGAGCCGGTCTCGCGCATGCTATCTCCACTGCAAATCATGCATTTAACTTTGCATTAAAACATAATGTCAACCCTGACTTAGCCGTTAAAGCTGCCTTTTTGCATGATATCGGCCATTACACATGGTATCGCAATGGTCAATGGGATTATACGTTATACAAAGAAAATGACATCCATGCCATCAAAGGGGCAGAAAGAGCGCATAAACTGCTTATTAGATTAGATGAAAATCCTGTCTCTGCTAAAGAAATTGCCTTAGCTATTTTATTACACACGGATTCTTATTTACCCGATGTTGGTATTAGACGCGAGCCACTACAGGAGGTCGTAGCGCTGGCTGACGAAGCTGATGAAGAGCCAGGTGGGTCCCACCATTACCGTACGATAAGTAAAGAAGAGGCTGAACATGCCATTAATGAGCTAGATAAAGCTATCAACAATTATTTAAAAACTCAGAAGAAAAAACAACCTGCTTCCTGATTTCCTTGCTAATTTAGTTGTTGCTAATAGTAGGCGCACGTGCTACATTAAATAGAGACATCCTTTGCTTTACTTAACAACTAAAAATAAAGAAGTTCGCTTTTAAATAAAAAGGGGAGTAGCGACCATCTGGTTCATGAATCGTCATGACAGCGGATTTCTATCCGCTCGGTTCATGAAGCTTTGGGGAATCCTGAAGTTTGCAAGACCTTTTTATGAGAGTGTGTCAACAGTCACGTTTTTTCAATGTTGCCACTTTCTCATAAAGAGGTCTGTTTTTTTGTGTTTAATGCTTGTCCAGACCTGATCTTATGATCCGACCTTCTAAATAAGGGGAAATGATTAAATGATGTATTTAGTGTTTATCGCCGCCGCCATTGTCACCATTTTTACTGCTATAAAACTGTCTAATTATGCTGATATAATTGGTGAAAGAACACGTTTAGGCGGTATGATGGCTGGTACGATTTTACTGGCTGGTGCCACGTCACTTCCTGAAGTGACCACAAGTTTAACTGCTATCACTGTCGGTAATCCAGATATTGCTGTTAGCAATATTTTCGGTAGCAACTTATTTAATTTACTTATTTTAGCTATAGGAGATATTTATTTTAGAAAGCACAAAATCTTTTCCTATATAGGTAAAGATCATTTACTGACAGGCTTCCTTAATGTAGGTTTAACTGCGATTGTGTTTATCGCCATTCTTTTCCCTACTGGATATGCTATTTTCAATATCGGGATAGAAATTTATTTACTTGTGTTATTTTATATTCTTGGGTTAAAGTATATGACCACATCCCCTGAAGCTAACAGCGTACTTGAAGTCGCTTCAACTAATGAGAGTGACTATCATACACAGACAATATCTTTAAGAAAAGCACAAATCGGCTTCTTTATTGCCGCCCTCATTATTCTTATAGCAGGGTCAGCATTAACTATTTCTGGAGACGCCATTGCGTTAGCCACTGGTCTTAGCTCCAGCTTTATGGGTACTTTTCTTATTGCGGGGGCGACATCATTACCAGAAGTGGTAACCGTGATTGTCGCTTTGCAACTAGCTAATTACCATTTAGCCGTTGGTAACATACTCGGAAGCAATTTATTTAACTTAATGATTCTTGTTCTGTGCGATATTTTTTACACGAGCGGACCAATAACAAGTGCCGTCTCACCTGTGGTGCTCATCAGTGTAGCTGCTGGAATATTATTACTACTCATTTTAATTGGTGGCATGCTTTTTTCACAAACACGCCTAGTGAAGTCCACAACATATCCTATTCCTTCTCTCATACTCGTATCATTGTATATTATGTGCAGTTATTTGATTTTTACTTTAGGATAAAACGAACCTTCCATCAGCGGGGCTTCGGTTCTTCTCCCACTGATTGGTAACTTTGGCGGCCATTAGCTCACGCCTAAATAGTTAAAACTCGCCCCTCTACATTGAGAGGCGAGTTTTACGGACGGTTATCTGTGATAAAGATTGGAGAGAAGCAGTGTCACAATTCATATAAAGCCTTATTCAAAATAAAAGATGACGAAATAAATAGTTATTCCGTCATCTTTTTAATTATGTCATCTGCCATTATGAGCCCATCTTGCCTATAAATAACGTTGCCTTCCTCCCCTATGAAAAAGCTTGTAGGAATACCCTTTACACCAAATTGCCGTTGCGCCTCCCCTTCTTTATCCAATAAAATAGTCATGTTTTCCTTAATATATTGTGATAAATAGTTCCCCACATCACTTTCGCCAAATTCCTCTTTCGTTAAATTAATCGCCATGAATTCTAGTGAGGAATCTTGTTGTGTTGCCTTAGCTTCCAAAACTTGCTGCCATTGTTCTTGACAAACATGACACCATGACGTGAAAAAAAACAAAAATGTTCGTTTTCCTGCTAACTCGTCTAAAGAATATTTGTTACCTTCTACAGTGTCCAAACTCAATTTGTAAATATCGTTACTACTTTGAACCTCTACATCCCCATTTTGAGACATTGCCTTTTCGACTAAGACCCGGTCATTAGTAGACTTTAGGAAAAAAACACCGCCAATAAATAATAAAAAACACAATATGATTAAGTGTAAGTGCTTCATTACAATCCCTCCCGTACAAGCATATGCTTGAAGGCTCTCTTTATGAGAAAAGTCAGTAGTTACCGCCGTCACAAAGGATCAAAAGAAGAAGAAAGATTCACTGTTACAAGCGTCTCATTTTGTCCTGTCTCTATCTTCTCACATTCTCAGGACCGAAAGATTGGATGGACTGGAAGACACAACAAGGTCATGTTAAAACACTGTCAACTTGTTATCATCTTATACTTGTATGAACTCACATCTCACATACAATATCTTTAAAAAAGTTGCTGCGAAGCATTTATATGTTTCAGTTGCAATCATTTTTTAAAAGACGTATAATGTCACTAATTCAATGACAACGGCAATGAGAAAGAGAAGTAATTTTTCAACAGCATGTTCAGAGAGTCTGCGGTCGCTGTAAGCAGATCATGCTTGGAAAACGAATGGCCTTTCTAGCTGGCCCGCTGAACTAGATAGTAGGCAGGTCCGTTTCCTCAAACGTTATATTGAGGCCCCTTTCCAGACACAAGGAGAGGGTATGAGTGATCACTGTCATGGTGATAAACAGGGTGGCAACGCGGTCCATTCGTCCCTATTTTATTAGGCGATGAATGGGCTTTTTTATGTTTAGAACTAGAATAGGAAATGGTATGTAGCGATTGCTTAGACTCACTCATTTCTAAGCCTTGATAGTGTCACTCATTCGTAGAAAAGCCTTTTAAACTTTACGATTGCTTGTCAAAAATTGAAAGGATGACATGTATGAAAACAATTTTTTCTGGTATTCAGCCTAGTGGAATTGGAACTCTTGGTAATTATTTAGGTGCTTTAAGAAACTTTCCACCTCTTCAAGAAAATTACGACTGTTATTTTTGTATCGTAGACCAGCATGCTATTACTGTACCCCAAGATCGTCTTGCCCTTAGGAAAAATATAAAAAGCCTAGCAGCTTTTTATATTGCAGCAGGAATTGATCCCAATAAATCCACTTTATTTATACAATCAGAAGTGCCTGCGCACGCCCAATTAGGCTGGATTTTGCAATGTACGAGCTATATTGGTGAGCTAGAACGTATGACACAATTTAAAGATAAATCTACCGGAAAGGACGCAGTCTCTTCCGCTTTGCTTACTTACCCGCCTTTAATGGCTGCAGATATTCTATTATATGGTACGGACATCGTGCCTGTCGGGGAAGATCAAAAGCAGCATCTTGAACTCACAAGGAATTTAGCTGAGCGTTTTAATCGGAAATACAATGATATTTTTACCGTACCAGAAGTTCAAATTCCAAAAGTCGGCGCCAGAATAATGTCATTGACAGAACCAACTAAAAAAATGAGTAAATCCGACCCTAATACGAAAAGCTATATTTCTTTACTAGATGAAGAAAAGCAAATTATTAAGAAAATAAAAAGTGCCGTGACAGATTCTGAAAATGAGATCCGTTTTGATCCGGAAACTAAACCTGGCGTATCCAACTTATTAACGATTTTTTCTCTTTGCTCATCTTATTCTATTGACGAACTGGAATCTCAGTTTAAAAATACCGGTTATGGCCCTTTCAAAGAAGCTGCTGCTGAAGCAGTTGCTGATACACTTAGGCCAATCAGGGAAAAATACGATGACCTCATTACGTCATCAGAATTAGATGATATTCTAGATCACGGAGCGGAAAAAGCAAACAGAAAAGCCATGAAAATGCTGAAAAAAGCTGAAAAAGCACTCGGTTTAGGGAGATAGCTTCTATCAGGGCACTGAATAATCGCCAAAAATAACTTCAGAGAGAATCTCTGAAGTTATTTTTTAGTTTTTCGTTTCTCTTCTTCAAATTGTAATTCCCATAACTTTTCAAAAAAAGGTTGCCCCTTAATCATCGCATGACAAAAGTTTTCATGTTTAGCTGACCATCCTACTTTAATCTCATCATATAGGCTTTGCCACGCTTCCTCAAAGTCCATAAATTGAATAGCGTGATATTTATGCGGAGCCCACTCAGTATACCAATACCTCAATTCTGCTAATTCTGCCTCACTATAAAGTTGATCTAAAGCCATAAAAAGTAGCTGTTTTAGTTGTTTTTCTTTTCGAATTAACCCCAACATTAAACACGGTTCTGGTGATAAAATGTGATACTCTTTTTCACACTCTAAATAATCCATGTAATACTCAGCTTCAGGATGCCCCTCGACAAGTTGTCGGAGTTGTTCTTCTTGGCGAGGTACCATTTTACTTTTTCTAATGGGTGTATGATAACCAATTGTATCTACTACAATGGCCCTTAAACCATCTGTTGCAATAAAGCAATAATCTAAAGGCGTCCGCTCACTCTTCTGTCGTGCAAAACTCTGTCGATAGACATCTGCTAATAGCTCTTCCGGCAATTCTTGCAATGAATTCTCAATGTAGTCAAGTAATGCTGAATTAATTTTGACTACCTTTACTTGATCTAAAAGTTCAATTTTATCACTTTTTTTCCATTCGAAAAATTCGCAAACATTATAACTATTCTCTTCTCCTTCAAACCAATTGACCCAAACATCTTTCATATGAAGCATGGACTTACCTCCTCATACGTCATCATTGACAACAGTATTCGCAGATATCATCCATATTATTCCACCAACTGTTAATTCTTCATATTCTTTTTTCTTTTTTTCTTCACTAGAGGCAGATATTCCATGATCCAAATAATTAACAAACCGGTTATAAACATATATGTTTCAACTCTTTGAATAAGAAATAGAATATAATCTTGGAGGGAGAAACCTACTGTTAACAAATTTAAATAGGCCACTAGACTGACTCCGCCAAAAACCGCTAAACTAAAACCAATAATTAACAGTAATAGCCGCATACTCTCCCTCCTTAATTGTTCAAATAAAGATAACTATTATAGCGTATGATTGCATGTCTATGAATAAGACTGATTATGACTAATTTTAAACAACAAACAGTTGAATGAACCTCTCATTATAAAAATGATACTTGTAAATACCGACTATGGTTCCTCAACTACAGGCGGACCTTTGCCAATAGCTCTCTATCAGGAATCTCCGTCTTTCACTAACCCATTTTTTTAAAACAACCGTAGAGGCTTTAGCGTTGTTTGTGATGAAATGTCAATTATGATATTCATTCGTTTTATATGGGCCAGTTAAAAAAGTTTCAGGTGCTTTTTTTAATAATGTTAAAGAATCTTCTGGTGCTTCTTTATGAGATAAATGTGTCCTCACAATATCATACCCAAGTTTATAGCCAGTAAGGGGAGGAATACGTCTCTCACCTCCAAACAATAATGATTTATAAGTATGCCTTCCTTGAAGTAAAACATAGTGTTGATAGACATCCTTCCACCAAGCTAACAGCATGCGACGATCATAATTTTTTGTCCAAGGAGCCATATGTGTTTCACCTAATTGTTTCGCCACTTCCCATTCAGCTAACCCTTCCATAATCATCGATTCTAACAAACTTACTGATCGCTCATTTTCACCTCTATGAAATAATCTAGAGGCGTGATGATACTCATGAAGCAACAATGCTTTTTGGTCCCGTTCAGGTAAAGTTGCTTTCCAGAACGCCAAAATAAACACTGGAAAGGTTATGCCGTTTTTCCCATCAAGCCCTTCTAAAATAGCACCATGGTTCCTATTTAGTGGAAAGATGAATATCTCTGTATCTGGCCCTTGAAAAATGCTCCTCATTTTTTTTATAAATAGCTCTAATTCTTTTACATTCACGTTTTTACGCCAGTGAAACCATTCTTTTTTAGTTTCACTGTTTACAGGTAATAAGCCTTGTTCATGTAGAAAATGAAACCATTCTTCTGGAGATTTCTCAGGTCGTTTTTCTAATAACGGCGCAAATGTTTTTGCGACTGACTCTTGCTTTATATAATGATTAAGTACCCATTTAAATGAATCATGGATCGTCACATCGCCCACCTCATTAATTGCGTGATTTACCTCACTTATTTATGACACACCATTTGATATGGTATTATTAACATATGCTAGCAAAGGTTAGGAGGAACCAGCGATGGCACACCGCTTATATAATTACCGTGTTAAAAATCCTTTCTTCCAAGAGTTATCTAGTGAAAACAAGCAACATTTATTTCTCCATGGAGAAGAGATCACTTTTCCAAGTGGGCACATTCTTTTTTACGAAGGTGAAGCCGTAAATTATATTTATCTCATTTTAAAAGGGCATGTGAAAATGAGTAAAATGACAATGGATCATAAAAAATTCATTATCCATTTAAAGGGAGATTATGATGTTGTGGGAGAATTCAGTCTCTTCAATGAAATGAGAGCGAGTATGACAGCTGAAGTCACCACGTCCTCACGAATTCTTAGACTTGAAAGAGAAATATTAGAAGGGGTATTTGCACAAAACGGAGCCATCGCCACGGCATTCATCAAATTATTTGCCCGAAATACTCAGTCCACTCAAGCAAAATTTTCTGATCTGCTGCTATACGGAAAGCATGGTGCTTTTTATTCTGTCCTTGTTAGGCTTGCACATTCTTATGGTGTTGAACATGCAGAGGGCATAAAAATTGATATTAAATTAACCAATCAGGAACTCGCTCATTTTATCGGTTCCACAAGAGAAACGGTCAATAGACTATTTAACGAATTAAGGAAAGTTAACATTGTGTCAATTGAAAGAGGGCATTTGATTATTAAAGAAATAGAGGTGCTTAAAAAGCACCTCCAATGTGACAAGTGTCCTGTTGAAATATGTACGCTATCATAATAAAAAGAGCCTTTAATCAATGGGCTTTTTTGTTCTTCTCCCCCCTGATTAGTCGTTGCGGGAATCAAGACATAAGTGTCCGGTATCTCCACCTATAAATAGCGTTTTCTCTGGCTTAAGATATCATTTTTAATATCTGTACATGTTAGACTAAATGATGTTTATTTGCATATATCGCAGCTTGAGTTCGATCTTCAAGCTCTAGCTTTGAAAGAATATGACTGACATGTGTTTTCACTGTTTTTATCCCGATAAATAATTCTTCACCGATCTCTTTGTTTGATTTTCCTTTCCCTATAAGACTAAGTACTTCCTTCTCTCTATTTGTTAAATCAGTATGCTTAGGTTTTTCATTCATATACTGAATCATTTTTTGCGTCACTTGCCCCTGGAAAGTTGGTTCATCATTGACAGCTTTACGAATAGCAGCAGCAATTTCTGTTGCATTGGATGTTTTTAACAGATAACTAAATGCTCCTGCTTCTATCACTGGAAATAACATTTCGTCATCGAGGTAACTCGTTAAAACAATGACTTTAGCCGTCGTTTTGGATAAAACTTTTGTTGCTTCTATGCCGTTCATATTATCCATCAATAAATCCATTAAAATTACATCCGGTAGGCACTCACCTGCCTTTTGAATGGCTTCCTTACCATCCCCCGCCTCACCGACGACTTCCATGTCATCTTCAACATTTATATATGTGACAAGCCCCATACGCACCATTTCATGATCATCAACCACTAACACTTTAATTTTTTCAGTCACGATTGTTTCCCCCTTCAGCATCAATTTGTTTAGTTAGAGGAACACGAAACTCTAATTTCGTCCCTTTCCCCGGATAAGAGACGATTGTCAAGTGACCACCGAGTTCCACTAGTCGTTCTTTCATTGATAGAAGGCCGTAATTACCTGTTTTTTCTTGATGGATAGTCTCAGAGTCAAATCCGTCACCATCGTCTTCCATAACAATCAGCAAAATATGCTGGCCCATTTTCGCATCTATAGTTGCTGTTTTAGCATTAGCATGGCGCATAACATTTGATAGCCCTTCTTGAAGAACTCTAAATAGTTGCTCTTCAATTCCCTTTTCCATGTGGGGAATGGCTTTTAAGTTACAATGAAAATGCATGGCTGGATGTTTTTTACACAATTCTTCCATAAGACTTTCCATCGCCTGAGTTAAGGATTTTCCTTCTAGCGTGACAGGCCGTAAGTGCATAATAAGTGCCCTTAATTCTTGCTGAGCATGGTGTACCATCTGCTCAATTTGTTTAAATAAAGCCACTGCATTTTCTTTATTCTTAGCCAGTACTTTAGGCATAGCTCCTAGTGACATGGATACAGCAAACAACTCTTGACTGACAGCATCGTGTAAATCTCTCGCCAACTTGCGCCGTTCCTCTAATCCTGCCCCTTTTTCTGCTTCTTCTATTAAGCTCGCATTTTCATTTACGAGCCGTCTCATTGAGACAATCTGCCTTTCCAAATCATCGGTTAATTCATTAACTTCATTCGCAAGTTTTTGTAACTCACCACGTCCTTGGACGGTAATTTTTTTATTTAAAGAACCTCGGTGAAATTGTTTTAATTGATGTATGAAGTGATGAATCGTTTTCTTCAATGATAATCCATATGAATACGCATAAAACCACCCTGATATAAGAAAGATTGCCGTTAAAGCACTCGTTATAACGAATAAGGCAACCGGATTTTCTCCAAGATTAAATAATGGCTGAAAAAGGCCTCCCTGTATAGGTTCTTCTGACGTAGTCGTAAATGTATAACCAATTATAATAAAGACATACACGGCTCCACCTGCGGTTAACATGACTTTTAACTGCATGCGTAAAAGGTCCCAAATCATCCCTTCAAGTCTAGTATCTTTTGAACGAAGCTGTTTATTTCCCCCCTTTTGCTTAGTCAACAGTCAGTACCTCCACATCTCCAATACTTAGAGCAACATTTAGAATAAGCCTCTTCTCAGCATCATGAAAGCCAGGACTCGTATAGGTAGCATGTCTTCCTGTACCTGAATGGTTATCATCGAATAACGTTACTTCCCCAAGTTTCACTTCTGCATCGGCTTGAACAGCCATTTGTTTAGGAACGTAAATTTCTACGGAGCCAATCCAATTAGTGACATCTATAACATTATCACCTTCTTTTAAGATCGCTTTCGTCAAATCGAGCTCAATGCTTCCTATCCCCATATTGACATAAACGCCATCTGGCTCCCACGGTTGACGCCCTAAGGTCATTTCTCCTATAAAGATTCGATGATTTTTTTTGGTCCACTCCTTACCCTCTGTTTGTTCTCTATTAGTGGTTGTATATGAAGGTGGAAAACGATTCTCATCCCTCGTTTTTTTCCTTTTTTGTTTCTTCTGCCTTTTTACCTTCTCCATATCATCACTGTCTAAAGACACTTCAACATACGTGTCTCTATCAAACAGCACTTTAAAGCCGAGATAAACGATAATTATCGGCCATGTCCAGCTCCAAAAATCTCTTAAGCTATAATAAAACCAGTCCGCCTGATTACCTAGCAAAACAACGCCACCTGACAATACAACAGCGCCCCATAAAATTTTACCGATGTGCCAGCGGTCTCTTTTTAACCCATGAAAGAAAAAAACAATTCCTTCAAATAAAATTTTTATACCTAGAACTATCACAACAATCGGCCAAAATGTTGTTAAAATGTTTGTAACACTAGCATCAATCGTGCCAGTATTTACAAGTAAAAAAAGAATACCTGTTATTAAAATGATAATTCCAATAAACTTCTTCATACTTTATTTCACCTCAATTAGCATGGAGGACACGACCGGAGGCGTCACCAGCCAACTCCCTTGTCTTATATTGTATCCTTTACGTTTCCATTCGCCAATTAATTTTTTTCACAATTAATATATAAGACACTATGGTGAAGCAAAGAAGTACGAGAGTATTAACTGTCACCGTCCACGTCCATCCAACTATTAATAATTCTCTTAACGCTGTGGCAGCGTATGTCGTGGGAAACATGTAAGAGACCCATTTCAAGATGACGGGAAGTTGGTTCATATCCACCATAATTGGTGTGAGAAAGCTGACAAACATCATTAATGCTTGCACAAGTAAATTCGTCAGCTGAAGGTTAGGTGACCAAAATCCAAGAAATACACCGATTCCAACAACACTCATAATCGTTAAGAAAGCAACAGGGATAATGCCAAAGCTTAGCTTAAACTGAACCTCATAGACGACTTGACCAATGACTCCTAGAATAATAAATGATGGAAAGCTCATTAACATGCCACGGAACAAATTAGCTAAAACAAAGTTAAGTTTAGCGATCGGCAACGACGCATAAAATGTAAAATGACCTTGATGCTTCTGCGAGGAAATATCTTGGGCCATCACATTCATCCCCATTATGATTAAAGCAAATAACATATTGCCAGTAATCATCCGCATAATCAGCTCGTCGCTAGGGTTTTCCGTAAAAAACTTTAAGAACATTAACGTCGTAAAAGGGAAAACAGAAGCCAAAATAAAGATGAGTGCCCAACTTTCACGGATAATGGAAAGTTGAATGCGAAACAATATCCAACCTTCTATAAAAAATTGTTTAATCCTTGACGTTTCAAACACGAGCTGATGAGTCTCTAAATTAGACATAAGACGGCTCCTCCTTATTTAAATCACCATCAATATGAAAATAAACATCTTCGAGAGTCGGTGGTGTTATCGCGTAAGAATGGATATCTTCTCGAGATTGGATAAATTCAATAATGTCAGCAAGATTATTCTTTTCAATCATCATACGAGCTTGTTGCTCTGTCTTAGGTATAAGTGCACCAAAAGTCGCTAATTCTTCCATCATAAAGTGAGTGTCCTCATTTGATTGAAAGGTGATATCGACCCGTAACCGTTGATCGACACGTTCTTTTAAGGAAGAAACTTTATCTAAAGCTAACAATTTACCATGATTGATAACGGCTACCCTATCCACCACTTGTTCAGCTTCTAAAATATTGTGAGTGACTAAAATAATTGTGACACCATCTCGGTTTCTTTCCTGAATAATATCCCATACAAGTCGTCGCTTTTTCGGATCCAATTCATTTGTTGGTTCATCTAGTATAAGAACCTGTGAAGCTCCAATTAACGTTGTACCAATACCGGCAAGACGTTTCTGACCTCCTGATATTCGCTGTAACATTTTATGCTGTACCTCATCCAAGCCTAATTGCCCTATAAGTTTAGCTGTCTCAGCATCTGCACTTTTTCGCGTCAACCCGCGTAGCCTTCCACAGAAATAAATGGCTTCTTTAACTTTCAAACTAGTTAATGATGCTGGTTCCTGACTATAATAGGCCACTTCTCGACTAACCCTTTTCGCCTGATTTTTAACATTTATTCCCTTGTAAGTAATCACTCCGTCTGTGGAGTCAGTGTGCGCAACCATTTGTTTAATAAGAGTGGACTTTCCTGCACCATTTGGACCAAGTAAACCAAGAATTTCACCTTTATGAACAGACATCGAAATATCAGAATTGGCTGTAATACTTCCTTTTTTATAGCTTTTAGTAACATTTTTCACTTCAAAGATCGGCTCCATGTTTATCTCCTCTTTTCCTAACATACTATCTATGTGATAACTTAATTGTATTAAACAAGGAGACAAATCTGAACGATCTGAAGGCTGTTTAATCCTCAGTCTAAAGACTGACTGAACGACTAAATGACATCACTCATAAACAATGCATCAAAATACCTCTACAAAATAATCGCCCTAATACTATGTCTCCTCACCTTTCATCCGTTATCAAGGCAAATTAAAGTGATTGGGTTTCATCATACAAACAATACCTGTAAAAAAACACTCACACATTGATTCTCAGCTACAGAAGCACGCCTTCTAGAGGACTACAAAATATGATAAAACGTTGACACCACTGGTCCTTCAGATATCGTTGCGTCTTCAGGAGTCATCATCTTTCACTTCAAGTCCATTTTTTATCAACCATGTGATGGACATTATTTAGCATTATTCGCTTATTCGTGTTGAACATCATTCAATAAAAAATTTTAAGGGAACAGCATACAAAAAAAGAGCTAGAATGTTATCCTAGCTCTCTAAGAGAAAACGTGTATTACTCATATCGTTTAAAGATTAAAGATACATTATGGCCGCCGAAGCCGAGTGAATTACTCATGGCAACTGAGACATCTGCTTGTCTCGCTTCATTTGGAACATAATCTAAATCACAATCCGGATCTGGTGTTTCATAATTCATTGTAGGTAAAATAAGTCCTTCATTAATTGTTCTCAAGGAAATAATGGCTTCTAAAGCACCTGCTGCGCCTAATAGATGTCCAGTCATTGATTTTGTTGAACTAATCGGTAGTTTTGCAGCGTAATTTCCGAAAACAGTTTTAGCTGCCATCGTTTCGTACTTATCGTTGTATTCTGTACTTGTTCCATGAGCGTTTAGGTAGCCAACTTCCTCCGGTTGCAATCCAGCATCGGTTAAAGCCTGTTTCATTGCTCTAACGGCGCCTTCACCTTCTGGCGCTGGCGCAGTCACATGGTAGGCATCACCGGTAGCACCATAGCCAATAATTTCACCAATTATCGTCGCTCCCCGCTTTTTAGCAGAGTCTAACGATTCTAGGATTAGAATAGCTGCCCCTTCACCCATAACAAATCCATCTCTATTTTTATCAAATGGGCGACTAGCCGTCTTTGGATCACCATTGGTGGATAGAGCGCGTGCGGAAGAGAAACCGGCGAAAGACATTTCGGTAAGAGGTGCTTCTGCCCCCCCTGTAATCATAATATCAGCGTCACCACGTTGAATGACTTTGAATGCATCACCAATAGAATTAGCACCTGAGGCACAGGCTGTCACTGAACAAGAGTTAATCCCTTTAGCTCCCAAGCTTATAGATACTTGACCTGAAGCCATATCAGGGATGAGCATGGGCACAAAAAATGGTGAAACTCTTCTATAGCCACGCTTCTCATAAAGTCGAAACTGCTTTTCATATGTTTCCATACCACCTATACCCGAACCAATCCAAACGCCTATACGCTCTGCGTTTGAATCATCAATTGTTAAATTGGCATCTTTTACAGCCATATGGGCACTAGCTACAGCAAATTGTGTAAAGCGATCCATTTTTCGGGCTTCTTTAACATCCATATATAATGCTGGGTCAAAATCATCAGCTTGCGCGGCCACTGTGGCAGGGAACATACCTTCTTCAAATTTTGAAAGATAATCAATACCTGATTCCCCTTTTACTAACTTTCCCCACGTATCTTCCATGTTATTTGCTAATGGTGTTACCGCACCTACACCAGTTACAACTACTCTATTTTTTGTCACGATTGTTTACCCCTTTCTTTTTGCTCACTTCAAAAAAACAATTATAATGGCCAAAAAACTTTTATATAAAGCTGTTCAATAGATTAATGGTATCTTTTCATACAGACATTGATTGTTATTAAAATATAGCCTATTCAACTATCTAGCATGGCTTGCTAGCTTATCGTCCCCACCTAATTGTGGCCGCTCCCCATACAAGACCAGCACCAAAACCTACAATGACAACAATATCGCCATCTTTTATTTTTCCTTCTTCTAATTCATGTGCCAGTGATAACGGAATTGAAGCAGAGGACGTATTACCATATTTGTTCACTGTTTTAGACATCTTTTCTTCTGGAAGGTCAAGTCGTTGTCTCGCAGCTTCCATAATCCGAATATTTGCCTGGTGTGGAACAAGGAAATCTACATCTTCTTTTTCCAAACCAGCTTTTTTAACAACGTTTAAAGATGACTCTCCCATCTGTCTGACAGCAAATTTAAAAACTTCTCTCCCATTCATAAATAAATAGTCGTCCATTCTAATATGATCGCCACCCGTTCCATCTGAACCTAGCTCGAATGAAAGAATGCCTTTATCATCAGAAACAGGTCCCAAAACAGCAGCTCCGGAGCCGTCTCCAAATAATACAGCTGTATTTCGATCTTCCCAATCCACAAGTTTGGATAATTTTTCAGTCCCAATCACGAGAACATGTTTAAACGTATTTGTTTCAATAAACTGTTTAGCCACTACAAGACCATAAACAAATCCTGCACAAGCCGCACTCACATCCATAGCTGCTGCTTTTGTAGCTCCCAGCTGTGCTTGAATCATTGATGATACAGAAGGGAAGCTCTGATCAGGTGTGACGGTTGCTACGATAATCATGTCTAATTCTTCAGCTTTCACACCGGCCTTTTCTAATGCATCTTTAGCGGCAAAAAAGCTCATATGTGATGTATCTATTGACTCAGAGGCAATACGACGCTCCTCAATACCTGTACGTGTTCTGATCCATTCATCAGATGTGTCAATTCTTTTCTCTAGGTCTTTATTAGTGAGGACCTGTTCTGGTGTATATGTTCCTATTCCCCAAATTCCAGCTTGCATCTTGCAGCCTCCTCAAAACTAAAATTTATACTTATGATTATGACCTAGTACTAAAAAAAAAGCAATCCTCTTTTATTGCCAAAGTTTCTACTTCTTATTATAAAAAACGCGCGTGCAACGATGACACCGAAAAAAACGATTACCATGCAACTTAATTTATATGAGCCCTTAAGCTCTACAACTTAGTTGGACTCGTCACGATTAACGCTAATCGCACTCATAAGCTCTTCAAACATCTCATCCACTCGTTGAACTAAAGCCGTTTCCTTTTCTGTCGTAGGTTCAAATGTCTTCAATTCTTCATACGACTTTAAAAAAGCGTCAATATCCTTTGACCCAATTTGTGCAATACATGTATAGCTAAGTAATGTTATGTTAGGTTTCTCTTCATGATGAAACAATGGCAGTAACGGCTCTAACAGTTCTTTCGCTTCTTGATAGTTTTTTTCATGTACAGCCTGATAGCCCTTTACGATTCTGTCTGCCATTTTTCTGATCGCTTTAGATTGTTCATGTTCAGACATATTTTAGTCTCCTTTATAGGATCATCATATTTTGTGAACCTTCTAATTCTATATACTTGTTTATTTATTTTAACAGGTGACTAGCAGAGGGGAAAATAATTTGCCTAATGCATGAGAGTTAATCATTTTTCTTATAGCCTTTTAATTATAACGAACCTTTAATCAGTGGTCATTTTTGTTCTTCTATCACTGATTGGTAGTTGAGTTTAATCAGGACCTTACCGGCCGCTAGCTCCACACTATATCGTTTTTTCTCTTTTTACCCTATTTTGAGCCGGGAGCTTTACGGACGGTTATCTGTGATAAAGTGTGCGTGAGCCTAATAAGAAACGTTTGTATGTTCATTCGGAAGCTCACTCGTTTCAATATAAGTGTCAACTACTTCTGTCAGCCATTGGACAGTCTCTTCTGGTACTTCCTGTCCAAATTCCCCTAAGGAAATAACGCCTTCCTGAAAATCAAAGTATTGATTACCACTGGCTAATTCACCACTTAAATATTGTTTTGCAATATATTCATATAAGTCTTCCACTTCTTGCACCGTACTCGTTAAGATAACCGATTCACCTAAATCAAGTTGATCTCCTACATAGCCGATAGCATGAAGCCCCTCTTTTTTTACTTCCTCTATAATGTCAATATGGAATCCATCTCCTGCTGGATAAAAGATATCACTTTCTTCTTCCTTCATATCATGAAATATAGTTATCGCTTTATCTTTGTTTATCCAGCTATCCACATAATCGACAAGTACTGTGGTATTAGGATTATGAAAGATTGCACCATCTTTAAATCCTTGGACTTCTGGTTGAAATTGAAATGCCCCAATAACGCCAATGATCTCTGTTTCGGAAAGCTCACTAGCTAGCATTCCAGCAAAATACCCCATTGCATACCCTTCAAAATGAAGGCTTGTAATATTATCACCTTCTACATCACCATTAAAACTAACAAAATGGATATCAGGGTACTCATCTTTTAACATCATAAAAATATCAGCGTAAATATGGCTATGACCAATGATTAAAGATACATCTTCTCTTACAAACTCTTGCACAGCTGTGCTAACAGATTCATACGTACTTGTATCCTCTCGCATTAAGATCTCCATATTTAAAGAGGATTGGACTTTTAGCATACCTCGGTAACCTTTGCTATTCCATCCTTGATCGTCAATGGTGTGTGGTAGAAGTAAACCTATTTTACTTGTATACAGGTCTTGACTACCAGAACTAGAACAGCCAGTTAAAAGGAATAAAAGGGAACAAATAATCAATAAGTTCATGTATTTCATTTTAAGGACCTCCTTGCTGGCCTTTTTTAATTAATGTATTCATGATAAAGAAAACCATGTATCCTAGTTTTCTCAGAAGTAAGCTTTAATCACTTTTTAGCTGCTTACTCATTTTAAAAGACTATTTCCTATCTTAAGTAAAGTTCTTTAACGTCTTAATGACGTACTTTTATAAAACGATGAAAGAGCCACTCTATCACGCCACCCAATAGCAATGCCACTATAACAGCAACTTCAACTGGTACATCAGTGCCATTCACTATCATGAAGAATGCAAGTAAAGAAACAACAGAAAAAATAATTACACCAAATAATAACCGCATAACCTTCTCCTTTCTTTGGCTATTATAAAGAATCGCAAAAAATAAAGGTAATTACAATAGTTAATTGTAAAGTGAGCGCCTTCTCTTTAAAACTCTCTATCTTAAATGACCTATGAACGACTAGTATTTAAGCCAATGACACTCATTTAAATAACTCACTATAGAGTATCACATTATATCCAGCCTCCAACGAATGTGTATTCATACCTCATTTAACCTTCACTCTCTTAAAATCATATGAATGCATGTCATAATATAATGAACCTTCAATCAGTGGGCGTTTGGGTTCTTCCCCCACTGATTGGTAGTTGAGTTTAATCAGGACATTACCGACCGTTAGCTATGATTAAAATTTCAACATAAAAATTGAACAATGAAAACTAATCGATATAACCTGGTCGCTCTTTTTCAAGGACTGCGGAAAAACGGTGACTGTCTGAGTATCCTTGGCGCCCTAAGGTCCCATCATCCTATGAAGTAAGCGAAAGGATATATCGCATCATTTAGCCAAAGATCACTGTATGGGCCTTGATGCATTGTTTTATATTTGGGCAGGATTAAGCATCTCTCCTTTGTAAACACGTGTACAGTTGATGTCAGTCTAGTCGCTCGGCACCTTTGAGTTAGCGAGGAGACGTTCCTAGTCAGCAAAATTTAAACCAGTTTCCGTGTAAAGAAACTGGTCCGAACCACTTGTATACTTAATTTAGGAAGTAGAACTTCGTGATTATGGCTTTCTTTTATATGTCCATACACGATTATGATTTCTCGTTTCTGGAAACGTATCCCCTGTCTCCAAATGAATTTGTTGTGGGTTTTGTACCATACTTCCTGTTTCCCCTATTTCCACATACTTTCCGTTGTTAGGGGCTTTATCACCTGGTTTAAATTGATGACGCTGACTCATCCTATCACCTCAAAGTTATTTTCCTTAGTATGAGGGTCTGGCAAGCATTTATTCAGGCAAAGACATAATAACCACTAACTAATAAAACTAGAAAAACAGCACTGTTAACGATTTCCACTATCCCAATTTGCCTCGGCTTGCTTAAATATTTTTTAGGAATAAGTGCCGTTTTACCTAATGTTAATAAAAAGACTACTCCAGCCATGAGCCAGCCTGTTAGAAAAGCTAAAACCGTAATAACGATATGATATACCAGTGACACCAGTTTAAAGGGTTTATTATTCTTCTCTCGTATAAGAGCCTTTACATGAAAAACACTGGCCACAAAGAAAACAATGATAAGAAGCATATAGTGAAAAGCTTCTGCCCGTAATTCTCCTGATCCAATCACATAAGCTGATAACAGAAGAGCTGACAAAGCTACGATAGCTGAAAGATCATTTATAAAAAAACGTTCCTTTTTTAATTTTGCAAACAAACTATTCACTAAGAATAGTGGCAAAATACTTAAAAAGATATAAATTAAATACACTTCACTGACGATGTAGGGTACTGTTATACTTAATCCAATTCCTGTATATATCAAGAAGGACGGCCATATATCTTGATGCTTTGGCTGCCTGATAAACGTCAATAGTGGTGCTTGAGCAAAATAGAGCGCAGTCAGTCCTATAAAGAAAATAAGATGATGCCAAGATAAGCCAGAGATGGCGGCCCCTGTCCAAAATGGGATAATGAACATCGCCCATGCCCCATGCTCCTTTGGGATATACCATTTCATGAAATCACCTTCTTTCCTCATGCTTAATTGTACTGAGTGTACTATATGTCCACATCTTTGTATGTGATGGTAATCACAAGACTAATTAGTGTGATGTGATTTTCCCCACAGCCTCTTCTTTTGAAGCCTGCTATAATGATCTTATCGTGTTACTTAAGGAGGGGTAAAAAGTCTATGCTCACAGTCACATTTTCCTATTCAACAATACGCGGTATTTCGCCTATATTGTTTGACCATGGCTTTACATTCCATGACGATCATTATAGAAAGACATTAACGTCTGCACCTATAGACATCGTGTTTAAACATCATAATTCTGATCATAACTTAATATTAACGTGCGAAGATGATATTCCATTCAACTGTTGTAAGGAACTTTATTACTTAGTCGATGAACTTGCTACAGATTTATCCGCTAAGATAGACGATAAAAAGGCCTTACTAGGATATGATCAACAAGGTGAACCAGCCTATTTATACCATGGGTTTCAAAAATGGGCTAACTATATTGATAAAGCTCGACAGCGATCAATGGCAGGCACAAATGTGGAAATTTGGCAATATAATAAGCGACTAGCACGCGGTATCCTAGTGCCCCCCACTGTGGACAACACTGATTCTTACACGCTTATCACATCAGAAGGTGAACAGATTTTTTCCGGTGACTCACTAACTGTTTATCCTGTTGAGGAGCGATAATCTCTTCTTTGAGAGAATTGAAAAGTTCTCACAACATAGCATGTCGTGAGAAACGTTTTTAGATAGTGCATATTTCAACTGGACAGTCACCACAGTGCAAGTAGTCTTTTAAAAATTCCAACCTATGAATCGTGATGTAACCATTTGTAATGGAAAGAACCTCAGCTTTTTTTAAGTCATTCAACAACCTATTGACACTTTCCCTTGTAGTACCAATGTAGTTAGCAATATCTTGGTTAGTTAATTGCACATTTATAAAAACGCCGTCTGGTTTCTCTATCCCGTAGGAATTACTAAAACGAATTAAAGTTGAATAAATAGCGCCTGTTTTACCACACAAAATTAAATCTCTAAATTTAGCCTGTGTTGATTGGGTATGTCGGGCAAACCATTTCATAAAGGCCACAGCAATTTCACCATTTTCTCGAAATAGCGCTTCCAATGTGTGTCGATCAAAGCGGACAAGTGACGCATTTTCTATGACTTCAGCAGTTACACTAATGGACATTTCATTGAACAGCCCAACTTCTCCAACTAGTTCATCTTTTTGCTTTAGATGAATAGAAAACTCTTTACCTTCTGACGTCATTTTGCTCAGCCTAACTTTGCCCGATCTTACAAGATAGACATGCTCGGGGAAATCACCTTCATAGAATAAAAACGTGCCGCTTTTAACATTGATCTCTAAACCGTTTTTTAATAACAGTTCTTTATTAGCCTCAGAAATCTCATTAAAAAAACGCTTCATTTTTAGCTTTTGTTTTTCCATTACATTTCCCGCCTCGCCAAAAGAAAATAGTGAAATAATGTGAGTAAAATCATCTCTTAGTTTATGTTAACACTATTTTAAAAGTTTTAAAGTAAAATAAGTTGACTATTTTATGACGTTTATTCTTTCTAAAAATCACAGGCTAGTGTTGATATCAAGCCTGTGATCACCTATTCATTCATCTTTTAAATAATCAAGCTTTTACCTATCTTTTTAACACTTAACTTCTGCTCCTTTTCGAGAGTAATAGTACCAATGAAGTGCTAAGCTAACAATGTAGTAAACTATAAAAATACCTAGCGCTAAATTAGCCATACCGGTCACATCGATTGACCAACCAAATAAACTCGGTATTAGAAAAGCGCCATAGGCAGCTATCGCGGAAGTAAAACCAATGACGGAAGCAGCTTCTTTTTGTTCAAAAATAAAAGGGATCATTCTAAATGTTGAGCCATTAGCAATACCAGTAGCAATAAATACGATAATAAACATAATAAGAAATCCGGTAAAGTTACCGCTGTTATAAAAATACATAACACCAAGAGTACTTCCGATTAACAAGAGGATATCCCAAAACGTGACGAATGCTCCACCAAGTTTATCTGATAACCAACCTCCTATCGGGCGAATGAGAGCACCGAGTAATGGTCCAATAAACGCAATTTGAAGCACATTAACTTCTGGGAATTCTGTACGTGTCAATAACGGAAAAGCTGCTGCATAGCCAATGAAGGAGCCAAAACACATCGTATACAACCACGTCATAATCCATGTATGCTTATTTTTAAAAATAACAGCCTGTTCTTTGATCGACGTTTTCATCGTCGGCAAATTATCCATTCCAAAAAAAGCAGCCACAACTGTAAAAGCTATAGGCAACACCCAAATAAAAGCAGCATTTTGCATAAATACTTCTTTCCCATCACCAAGATACTGTGGAGCTCCCCCTAATGGACCAAAAAGCGCAAAGGCTATGACCAGTGGGGATAATAGTTGAACAGCACTCACACCGAGATTGCCTATCCCTGCATTCAATCCAAGTGCCGTTCCTTTTGCTTTCTTAGGATAGAAAAAGCTAATATTTGACATACTGGAAGCGAAATTCCCTCCGCCAAATCCACATAAAGCCGCTAATAGAGCCATTATCCAGAAAGGTGTTTCAGGATTTTGAACAGCAAAACCAATGCCCACTGCGGGAATTAGTAATGATGCTGTACTGATGACAGTCCAATTCCTTCCGCCAAAAATTGGAACGAGAAAAGTATATATTATTCTTAACGTTGCGCCAGTCAGTCCTGGTAAAGCGGTTAATAAAAACAATTCACTTTCAGTATAATTAAATCCTATATCATTCAAATTAGTCGCCATAACAGACCAAATTTGCCAAACAGCAAATGCTAAAAATAAAGCTGTAATAGAAATCCATAAATTTCTCCGTGCATGATACTTCCCTTCACTTTCCCAAAAAGAAGGATCTTCCGGTTCCCATCTCGTTATTCGTGCCATCGTTATCTCTCCCAACATTATGTTTTGCTCAGGTTAGTAGGACATAATGAATTGTTTTTCAAGTCACTAACCACATTTATAAGTTCGTTTATCGTGAACTTCTTGTCCCCTCGGTTAAGTAACACGATTACTGATCACACCTATTCTTCTTTACTTGAATGGGTGTACTCAACCTTTCTCCAATTTAAATAAGCAAAAAAAGCGATGAAAGCCCCCACTACCCCTATTGCTGAAAAGACAATCACTTTTTCGTACTCTCTTCCTAAATAAGATTCGACTGTCCATTGAACCATAACGACATTAATAGCTATCGTTATAAAAATAATGATCCAACATATTTTTTTACTCATGGCGATACGACCTACCTACGGCATAAATAATATTAGCGTCTATCTCTAAATGAATCATAGGGAGCTCTCTTTGTGGTGGTCCTTCAAGCGGATGTCCGTTATTAACATCAAAATAGCCTTTATGACACGGACAAAGGAGTGTATCTGTTTCTTTTTTGTAAAACACAGGACACATAAGATGTGTACAAGCAGAATTATAGGCTACTAGTTCACCAGACATAGTATGCACGAGTAAAGCAGGATCATTATCTGTGGGATAATGAAATGTGAGGGATTCCCCTTTCGGTAGCTGATCAACATGCGCTATTTCCACACGCTCACTTTCATCTTCTGCTATACCCATCATCGCCCTTACACTAAAGGGAACCGTCGATAGCCCTAGCGCAACTGAAGCGCCAGCGGCTGTTTTTAAAAAGGCACGACGATTATATGTTAAGTCATCTTTTTGCTCCACATTTCCCATTAAATTAACCATATCTGATGTTGATTTTTGCCGGTTACGTCCTTTTTTATCGTCATTAGTCATCCGTCATACTCCTTTCTAAAATAGGCGGTCGACTTAAATTTTTAATCTGAATACACACCGAAAAATTCAGGAACATACGCCCATTTATCATGTTCAGATGGTTTTTTTCCTTCGATTAGATTTAGTTGTGTTCGTCGCCGTCTCAATGACATCATCTCATCATGATCAATAAATCGAATAGCATCTGATGGACATACTGACGCACACATAGGAGCAATATCATATTTCGTACGGTCGTAACACATATCACACTTGTACATTTTGTTTTCTTCAAAGTCGAATTTCGGAATTCCAAATGGACAGCCAAATGTACAATTACGGCATCCGATACATTTTTCTTCCATCGCTGATAGAACGACACCTTCTTCAGTAATTTGAATGGCATTTGCAGGGCAAACTTTTGCACATGCTGGGTCTTTACATTGCATACACAGCATAGGATACGTTTGGCGATTCTCCAAAAAATCCACATACTCTACATAATTTCTTTCTTTTGCATCATGGCCACCACACTCTCTACAGGCAGCCTGACAGGCTCTGCATCCGATGCAGCGTTCAAATTCTAAATACATGACTTTTTTCATGAGCCACTCCCCCTTCGTTCATCGTGAGTTATGCTTTTTGCATTCGGACGGCACACACTTTGAACTCCGGCATTCGTGATGTAGGGTCAAGTGCAGGATTAGTCAGTTTATTAATAGACAATTCTTTCCCCCAATGATAAGGGACAAAAATGTGGTCACGCCGAATGGCCTTCGTCAACTTTACGGGAACCGTTATGTCTCCACGCTTTGTTGTTAATACGACCCGATCGCCATTATTCAAACGATACTTAGCAGCCATTTCCGGATGTATTTCTGCATATGGTTCAGGACACTGTTCCATGAGAAATGGTGTTCTTCGTGTTTGTGTGCCTGATAAGTAGTGAAAGACAACCCGACCTGTCGTCAATATGTGTGGGTAGTCATCCGACGGTGTTTCACCAGGTTCTTCCCACCCGACAACAGCTAAATTGGCTTTCCCATCTTCCGTTGCAAATGATTCAGTGAACATCGTCGGTGAACCAGGATGTTTCTCATCTGGACACGGCCAAAATACGCCATCTTCTTTTTCAATTCGATCATACGTAATGCCGTAGTAATCGGCTTTTCCACCTTTTGATGCTAATCGGAATTCTTCATAAATATCACTGACTGATGTATAAGGGAAGAACGATTTTTTTCCCATGCGTTCAGCGATTAACTGCATAATCTCCCAATCTGTTTTCGCTTCTCCAACAGGTTCTTTCACTTTTCTAATACGAATGACACGACCTTCAAGGTTTGTGGTCGTCCCTTCATCCTCCGCCCACGTTGTAGTAGGCAACACCACATCAGCAAATTCTGCTGTTTCAGATAAAAAGAAGTCCGAAACAACCATAAAATCTAATTTTTTAAACCCCTCCCAAATGTAATGATTATTCGGAGCTGATACTGCAGGATTACTACAAATGACGTGCATCGCTTTAATTTTGCCTTGTTGAATGTGATCAAACATTTCATAAGCTGATACACCTGCTTGAGGCATTTCCTTCGGATCAATGCCCCACACGTCTGACACGTAAGCGACGTGTTCAGGATTATCAATTTTCCTATATCCGGGGAGGGCATCTGCTTTTTGTCCATGTTCTCTCCCTCCTTGACCATTGCCTTGACCAGTGAAAGTCGCAACACCGGAAGCAAATTTTCCAATCTGCCCCCTTAACAGTGCCATAGACGTATATAAACAGACATTGTCTACCCCTTTTCGTTGCTGCTCGATTCCCCGAGCAAACATGACGACCGAACGAGGAGAACGCCCAAAAATAGTGGCTGCTTTCACTATTTTCTCTTTATCAACCCCAGTAATCATGGCAGTTTTTTCAGGAGTAAACGCCTTAACAGCTTCTTTTAATTCCTCAAAATTATGGCATCTTGTCTGAACATATGCCTCGTCCACATAGCCTTCTTTTATCAGAAGATGCATCATACCATTAGCAAGAGCTGAATCAGTCCCAGCTTTTAAATCTAAATGAACATCGGCAATTCTCGCAGTCGGTGTTTCCCGGGGATCAGCTACGATCATCTTTGCCCCTTTATCTCTTGCTTTCCATAACCATTGGATTGTTGTAGGATGACACTCTGCGGTATTTGTCCCTGCCATAAAAAAACAATCTGTATGTTCCAATTCTGGCCAAGGAAGAGTAGACCCTCTATCAAGGCCAAGTGTTTTCATAAAACCTCCTGCTGCAGATGACATACAAAAACGGCCATTATAATCAACATAACGGGTCCCAAGAGCTACACGGGCATATTTCCCTACTAAATAACACTTTTCATTTGTCATGGAGACACCGCCAAATACGGACAAAGCGTCCTTTCCATAATGACTTTGCAAGCGTTTATAATTTTTTTCAATTAGGTCTAACGCTTCCTCCCATGTACTTTCAACAAATTTGCCATTCTTTTTGATGAGAGGTGTTTTAATACGATTAGGATGATCAACAGTTTGGTAAGCTGTGACCCCTTTTGGACACATTTTTCCATTTGTCACTGGCCAATCGTAGCGCGGTTCAACACCTACGACATTCCCTGATTTTTTATTCACTCGAATGTGCATACCGCACTGCATCCCACAGTAACAACAATGGGTAGTAACGAGCTTTTCATCTTCATGCTGTAAATTTTTCACCCCTGGTTTAACTACAAATTTAGTCATTTAAACATCCCCTTTATCGTTCATAGATGAGTAAAAACTCTCTGACCTTTTACGTCCGAACCCCGGAACATGTATACCATTATTCGTTTGCACAGGCACTGGGTTAGTCTTTTGACCTGGGAGATTCAATTGACTCATGACCCGAATTTTTCTGCGGCAAGCTGGGCAGTAATCAGCTAGCCAGTCACCATTATCATTTTTGAGGTCAAATGCTTGTTTATCTAAAATCGTTTTAACATCTGCAATTTGATCGTCGGTAGAATACCGTTCAGCACAACCTGCACATTCTTTCGTATCTCCTATTCTCGCTTCAGTATAATTCATCGGAACCGCTGTCGCTAACGGCCTTACTGGTAAATGAAAGAGCTTACCAAAAGGAAAATAAATAAGAAATATAACGACTGTAATCTGATGCATGAGTGCCAATTCTGGATGCATCCAACCAGCGAGCAATTTGTAAGAAACAGTTAATAAAAGGCCACTTAACGTCACTGCAAGTAAGATGTATAGCGGAAATAAATCAAATTCTGCTCTAGATGTGACTTTAAGATCTTTACTCTTAATTCGCTGAAATAAAGCCATAACGAGGCCAATCATTAGCATAGAAGCTGTAATGTTTAATCCCTCGTAAAACATATTGGCTAGAAGGCCATTAGCTGTCATTTTTAAGGTAGGAATATTAAATACAACCACTTGATAAGTCTCAGGATCAACGAGTTTAAAGTGCATCCATCCAAACGTTAAGCTGAATGTAATAGCTAACGATCCAATACATCCCCAAGCAATCAGCCAATGTTGAATACCTCTATAAACCCCTCGTTTAAAAATGAACTTTTGTAAAATAATGTTAACTACCATCGTTTTAGCTATGGCTCTAGCATTCCGTTTTTGTCTTTTTCTTGACTTCATATTCTCAATTGAACGTTTTATCATTTCATGTGTAGCCGGTCTCATCATCCAAGAAGTCAACCGTACTGTCATCCCAATAAAAAAGACAAACGACGAAACCATATAACCAAAAAGCATCCAATCCATATGTGAAAACCGTCCTGTGCCAATCCACATAAGACCAAATAGCGTGAGTACAACAATAAATGAATACATACTAGCTTTAGAATAGAAAGATTTCTCCAATGCTGTCATCACAGTGCCTCCTTTTTAAAACGTCATGTCAGTTAACCCCATTGTAAGTGCCGTACTTCTACATCACTGTGCATTTCATCACAGCAAATGTGTGATTTTTATCACTCGAAAGGGGTAAATATGGCAAATTTATTAACAAAATTATTAAATAAGTTATTGAAAGGGCATTTTCAGCATCTCTATTCAATTTATCAGCAACAAACACTTAATCTTCAGCATTAACTCTGATTTTTTCAGTAACTCCCCTTAATTTTCAGCAACTCCACCTGATTTTTCAGCAACTCTTCTAGCAAACTATTACGACTGACTTCACAGATCGGGATTCCCCCTATTGAGAAGTTGGCATATAAAAAGCGGGATTTCACCAAAAAAGACCCCGCTCATCCTACTTTAATGGACGGAATCTTTTTTCGATGATTATAGTCTGGATTAGTAGTAATCCTTTTAGCTCACTTAAATGAAAAATGAAGAGTGGTACCTTAACCAATAAGTTGGTAGGTATCACTCTTCTAGTTTAATTGCTCGCATTTAAGCCGCTTTTTTTAATTAAGTGTATACATTCGTTTTAAGAATTTATTTGTCTTCGAGTGTACTCACCAATCAACTCTTATAATACCAGTTCCACTTTCTGGTGAAGAATAGGTTTGATTAGCTCCACTCTGCCAAATGACGTTATTATCTTGATCTATTTTAATAAACTTGAATTCTAAGTCTGTATTTGCAGGAACATTCACATCATAATACCATGTTGGATATTGGTATACAATTTGATTGAAAAATCTCCCAACTGATTGTTCTGGATCCCAATTTCCTAATTCATGAACGTTACCTACAAGGAAAACGTTTTCACCCAGCTTCGTTTCTGCATTGTCTATGATAAAACGAACTGTGACTTGATCGGCCGTAAGAACTTCGAATTCATAGGCATTACTTACTTGTTCATCTTCTGTTACAACAGTGATATCATGGTATCCCGCTTCATTGTTCGGCACAGTTAAGGTAATGATCGTATCATTCCAAGAAAGGATTTCTGCTGAAGTGGATCCAAAGTGAACAGTCCCCTGCGAAGAACCGAAACCTTCTCCACTTATTGTAACAGTTCGTCCTGCCTCACCAATTATTGGGCCAACTTGTCCAATTGAAGGCTTGTCTACATTTTCCGCTTCAAATTCCCATACACTCACCTCTCCAGGAGACATTTGAAATTCATTAACTCCCCCTTTGTTATCAACAACAATTGATTGCCCATCCAATAATCCATCTAATACATCATCATATGAATTGGATGGCATCTCTGTTTGTAACCCTTGGATATTATAGGAGGTATTTAAGCTTCTATTTATGGCGATTAAAGCATAGTTCTCGCCAAAATGTCTTTCATAAATGAGGACATCATCGTTTATCCAACGTTCTGTCGTTGTTCCATATCCATATGCAGGATTACTTTTTCTTAACGGTGCTAATTTTTGAATTAGCTTATAAGCATCTGTATTTTCATCAAAAGATGCCATCATTCCCCTGCTTCCTGGATCTCCATCACCTTTCATGTATTGTTCTGTTCCATAATAAATAGTAGGCACCCCACGAGATGTAAGCATTAAGGCTAATCCAATATCTGTTGTCCGTGTTGATTCACCACCATTCGTAAATCGACTCATGTCATGATTATCAAGAAAAGTAACTTGATCTTGAGGACGATCATAGTCATTCTCTGTGTCTGTTAGCATCTTTTCAATATCATACATCGTTCCATTATTGTTACCGATGACATTTCGTGTAGTTTGAGCAAAGCGGAAATCTAATACACTCATGCCACTATTATTTGCAAATTTAGTGTAATCCTCATTTCCAGAAGGTCCAGTAAACCATTCTCCAAAAGTAAATACCGCTCTGTGGTCATATATAGTATCCATGTAAGCTTTTTTCCAACCTGGTGGCATGTGAGCTACAGCATCGATGCGAATCCCGTCTATACCTAAATCTAACCATTTTTTCACTGCATCTTCTAAATAATTATTCAACTCAGAGTTGATATGATTAAAACTAGCTAAGTCAAACAAATTTCTATAAATCTCATCTTCGTAGTTAGAGAAATCTGTTCCGCCGTTATATAAAAATAAATCAGAATCATCTGAATACGAACCCAAATAGTTACCATCATCATATAAGACACCATTTTCGGCATAGTCAGGATTATCAAAATCTGCAGGTGATGTATGGTTAGGAGCTAAATCAATAACAATTTTAATATCGTGACTATGTGCAGTTTCTATTAACCTTTCAAAATCTTCTGTGCTTCCGAAAAAAGGGTTCGTTTTCTTATAATCTCGTGCCCAATAACCGTGATAAGAAGTTGTCCCAAACTCATCATCAATCGTTTCAAAAATATTTTCAACTGGGGGTGAGATCCATAGTGCCGTCACACCCATGTTCGTTAGATAACCATCATCTATTTTATCTATTATCCCTTGCCAATCTCCACCACAATATTTTCTTAAGTTTTTACAATCTTCCGAATAAAGTTCTCCTGATGGGTTGTTACTTTCATCACCATCGTAAAACCTATCTGTTACAATTTGATAAATGACATCTGTTGAATAGTTTACACTATTTGAACGATCTGTTGCTTGCTGTGCACTTGCACTTGTTATAGAAAAATCTAGTATACTTAATCCACTCAAAATAACTAACCCTACTACCAAAGTTAACAACCTCTTTAGAGTCTTTTTCCTCATTTCATTTTCCCTCCTTGGATTTTTAAATGTGCGTTTTCTTCTCTCCTTTCTCTTAAGATGCAAAAAGCACCTTACACAGTAAGGTGCGGGGTTGCTTTGCGCTATTACACACAATCACAAAGACATTGCCCTCCAATTTTATGAAAGCGCTTTCTCAATAAAGAATAGCAAATAATTCAACTAATGTAAACCTATTTAAACCATTTTTTCAATATAATACTAACTAAAAAGAGATATGAGATAAGGAACATGCCTCCTTCTCATATCTCAGTATTCTTATTTTCAAGCGAACTCGTTTAAGCAATCTGGAGCATTGAGAAATCAGATAGCGTCTCGACGTCACCTGATTAAACGTTCTCCCCTCCGCTACGTACCTTAGTGGAGGATAACCCTTAAAACATTTAACGATTAACCTTTGGTTGCGCCAGATGCTAATCCTGAAATTAGGTAGCGTTGTAAGAACAAATAAACCAATGCAATTGGAACAGCAATTAAAATTGCTCCTGCGGCAAAACGAGTAAAGTTATTAGCAAATTCATCGTTTACAAAGTTAAACAACCCAAGAGCTAATGTGTAATTTTCCGGACTTCTCAGAACGATTCGCGGCAAAAGAAAGTCCATAAAAGGTGCCATGAAGTTGAACAAGGCTACAACGGCTAATATTGGTTTTGCTAATGGAAGCAAGATTTGAAAAAATATTCGGAAGTGACCGGCTCCATCGATTTTAGCTGATTCATCCAGCTCTCTTGGCAGTGTGTCAAAATAGCCCTTTACAAGAAAGGCATTCATTGGGATAGCCCCACCTACATAGATAATAATTAAACCGATCAAACTATCCAATAAATTTATTGTGTTCAACAAGATATATAGGGCCACCATCGCCATTAAAATAGGGAACATTTGCAAGAGCAAAAACGCATACAAACCATTTTTTCGTCCCTTGAAACGGTATCTTGAGAAAGCGTAAGCGGTCAAAGCTACAAAAAAAGTGGCTAAAAAGGAAACTGAAACTGCAATAATTAATGTGTTCTTATACCAAATTAAATAGTCACTTCTAGGATCAAAGAACAACCATTCATAATGCACTAACGACCAGTTTTCAGGTATAATTTGCGCACCATAAAGTCCGCGCCCCGGATTAAGGGATAATCCAAATGCCCAAACTAAAGGATAAAGAATGATGACAAACATAATTGCAACAACTGTGTAAATCCCTATTAATTCTATAAGATTTTTATTTTTGCTACTTATTGGTTTCTTTCCTGTTTTTATACTCATTAGAAAGTTCCCTCCTCTTTAAAGGAACGAGAACGACGGAATTGGAAGAACGCAAACGTCGCTACAAGTATTCCTAAAATAATAGAAATGGCTGCAGCCATATTAAACTGTTGGGTTTCGAACGTCAACCCGTAAATCCAAGAAATCAAAATATCTGTACCACCGGCTGTTTGACCTCGAACAGCTGGTCCACCTTGGTTAAATAAGTAAATAATATTAAAGTTGTTAAAGTTAAATGAATACTGCATGATCAATAGTGGTGCAGTAGCGAACATCAAGTGCGGAAATGTGATATTACGGAATTTCTGCATTCTATTGGCTCCATCAATATCTGCTGCTTCATACCAATCAGAGGAAATTCCTTGAAGAACTCCTGTAAACAAAGCGAATACAAATGGAAAACCAAGCCAAACTTGAATCATAATTAAAGCAACTTTAGTCCAGAACGGATCCTGTAACCATGCAATTCGTGTGTTGAATAAAGGTTCAATAATTTGCAAGTTAATGGCGCCAAAGTTGTCATTGAAAATAGCTGAAAAGATAATGATTGTTACAAAGGCCGGAACAGCCCAAGGTAAAATGAACACTGTTCTAATCAGTTTTTTAAACTTTAACCTTGGATCATTAACAATAACTGCCAAGAACATTGCTAGGGCAATTTGCAAAGTAGTCGCTACAAACGTCCAAATTAAGGTCCATGACAATACACTAACAAAAGTATTTCTCCACTCATTTATGGTGAATAAATTGATAAAGTTTTCAAGTCCAACCCACTGTAATATATGACGCGGTGGTGCATTATATAAATTATAGTTAGTAAATGCTAAGAACGCCATGAATAGTAAAGGGAAAACAACAACAAATATTAGTAGAAATAGCCCTGGCCCGATTAGCATGTAAGGAAAACCTGTATCCCACGCATTACGAAACCCTTCTCTAATATTCGGTACTTTCCAACCTAATTGAATTCTCTTTGCGTCTTTATAAGCATCTTGGATATTCAAAATGTAGAAACTTAAAAAGAAGGCGACAATAATTAACGAAAGAATCCCGTTACTTAAAAAGACTCTGGAATCGTCTTGTCTGGGCACTTCACCAAGTGTAACCAACCCTTGTAATCCGGAACCTATAAACTCTATCATCACAACCATAAAAGCAGCAAAGAGAATGAACAAGACGGCACCTTTAATATATCGCTTGTTATACATTTGCCCTAGCCCTGGAATAACTGAAAGCAGCGCAGCTACAGTCGGATTATGCTTGGGATTGACTAAAGTATCCTGCTCGTATTGACTGTTTATCTTAGCCATATTAGCTTCCTCCTGTGAAAAATTAGGAGGGAGAGTAAATATGTCTCCCCCCGACTTTCTCCTATATATTAATTCATAATTGAGATTTGTTCTTTGATCTGTTCAACTGCCTCATCAAGAACTTCTTGTGGATCATCTCCTTGTGAGATGAATTCAAGGGCATCACCAATCGGTTCCCAAACTTGAGACATTTCTGGAATGTTAGGCATTGGCTCAGCATGTTGTGCTTGCTCGAAAATTGGACTCATGAACTCATCCTCGATTTCAACATCGGTATGAGCAGGAAGCTCTCCAGCAATGTCAAAATAAGTTTCTGAGTTTTCAGCATTTGTTAGGAACAACGCTAATTCTGTAGCCCAGTATTCATTTTCAGTATAATAGTTTACTAACCAACCTTTGTTACCAGAGAAAGAACTTAATACTTCACCATCTTGCTCAGGTAGTGTTGAAATTTCAAAGTTGTCACCTAAAGCCTCTTCATAATCAGGAATAGACCATGGACCTGTTACAACCATACCAACTTGACCGCTTGTGAAAAGACCATTCATGATGTCTGCATCAATTCCGTTAGGCATCAGATCTTCTTCAAACCAAGATTGAATAACTTCAGCACCTTCAACAGCGCCTGGTGAATTCAACCCAATATCTTCAGAATCATAAGTTCCGTCTTCTTCTTGACCAAATACATATCCACCTGAAGAAGTTAAGAAAGGATATGTGAAATAGAAGTTTGTTGCTTCCATTAAGAAACCATAATTGTTTCCATCTGTTAAGTCCCGTGCAATATCCATCAATTCATCGATCGTTTCCGGTGCTTCTGGAACAAGTTCCGTATTGCGGAAAAGAGCGTAAGTTTCAACAACAGCTGGAATTCCGTACTGAATTCCTTCATAGTTGAATGATTGAACAGCTTCTTCATTGTACTTAGATAGACGATCTAATTGATCATCAGTTAATTCTAATTCTGCCGCTAAACCTTGTTCATGAATGTCCCCCATACGGTCATGAGGTTGGAAGAATAGATCTGGACCTTGACCAGCAGGGCCATCCAATGAAATAGCTTCGACTTGATCTACCATTGAATAAGGAGTTAGATTCACTTCAATACCATATTCTTCAGTGAATTTTGCAGTAATTTCTTCCAAAGCATCAATTTGTGCATCTTCATCATTTACCCACATTGTAAGTTGTTCTGGCTTTTCAGGAACGTCTCCCTCTCCAGTGACTGTCTCATTATTCATATTGTCTGTTTCAGAATCATTCGCTGGAGCGTTTACTTCGTCATTATTTCCTCCACCACATGCAACCAACCCTATCGAAGACACTAAAATCAACGACATTAAGAAAGATTTACTTTTTAACATTTGGTTTCCCCCTAAATATTTTTAAGTTTTTCATGCGCAATTCGTGTCTTATCTAACCTATTTTCAACTGCCTCATTCATATAAAAATATGAAAATATAAAAATCCCCTAACAGAACGTAATCGCTTTCAAACGTTTTGTTTGTGTTAATTTTCATTTTTATCTTGAGGCATCAAATAGGTTCTCATCTAATAAAGAATGAACTTCGTCACAGAAACTGAGAAGAGGGATGGGATTTATAAGACAACCGTTTGCGCAATAAAAAATGACCATTGACGACTTCATTCATATCTTGTGAAATCGTTTGCATCACTTTGTAAATTTATTATACATCTAGGCGAAACATTAACACAACCTTTTTTTAATAATTAAAAACGATTTCACCTTTTTATCATTTTTTGTAATTTGTTAATCCTTTGTTATTTGAGAACTTTAGCCTAATTTTCCGTGATGTTATTCTTTTTACAATCGTTTTTTAACCTTCCATTCATTTTTCCCAAAATAATTTTATTTTTCAATTTTTTTCTTGAATTACGTTTGCATATCTTGTTGATTATACCACAGGATTAACCTCACCCTTTATGGACAGTGGTTTGCATAATGTTCCCTTCCTCCACTGGAACACATTACCATATCATCAATATTTAAATTCTCTTTTCGCAACCTTCATTAAATTTTAACTATTAAATTGAAAAATTGACTGTTTGCCTTTATGAAATGCCACTTCCGTTCCTTTAAACAGGTCAGCGTGGGACCCAACTGTAGGGAGAGTATGTGCTCATAAATCTCTATTCTGAATCATTAATCCATATGCATTTTAACAATTGACATGTGAATGTAGTGGTAGTAAACTAACCATGAACATACGTTAAATAACAAGGCAATGCTACCCAAAGGTACAACCTAAATCATGGTTGTGCCTTTTTTTATTTAATTTAACTAAATGAACAGGGGCGTGAAAATAATGTTTAAAGAAGCTATTTATCATCGACCTAAAAATGAATTTGCCTATGCAGTAGACGAAAAAACTCTTCATATTAAGCTGAAGACGAAAAAACATGACGTGGATAGAGCTCAGCTTATATATGGAGATCCGTATGACTATGACCCTGAAGAAGATTGTTGGATTTCCCAAACTAAAAGTATGTCTTTTAACGGAAGGGATGATCTCTATGATTATTGGATTGTTGAGATACAACCATCTCATAATCGTCTGAGATATGGATTTCAATTGGAAGGATCCGGAGAAACGCTTTACTTCACGGAGAAAGGGTTCTACCAATCCAAACCAAGGGATGCCATTTTCTATTTCTGTTTTCCTTATCTTAATGGTATCGATGTTTTTTCACCGCCTGATTGGGTGAATTCTACTGTATGGTACCAAATCTTTCCCGAACGTTTTGCCAATGGTGATCCTTCTATTAACCCGAAAGGGACTCTACCATGGGGGAGCACCGAACCAACGCAACATAGCTTCTTTGGTGGAGATTTTCAAGGTGTCATGAATCAATTAGATTATTTAGAGGAACTGGGGATTACAGGGATTTATTTTACACCTATTTTCTCGGCTCATTCTAATCATAAATATGACACGATCGACTATATGGAAATTGATCCACAGTTTGGGGATAAAGAAACATTTAAGGAACTTGTTAATCAATGTCATAAAAGAAGCATTCGGGTGATGCTTGATGCCGTGTTTAACCACAGTGGTTTTTACTTCGAACCCTTTCAAGATGTTATTAAAAATCAAGAAAAGTCACGATATAAAGATTGGTTTCATTTACATGGCTTTCCTATAAACACAACCGGTTCTCCCAATTATGATACGTTTGGTTATGTCCCGTCTATGCCTAAATTAAACACAGAAAACGAAGAGGTTAAAGCGTATTTATTAAAAGTTGCCCGATATTGGATTGAAGAATTTAATATTGATGGTTGGCGGTTAGATGTTGCGAATGAAGTGGATCATTCTTTTTGGAGAGAGTTTCGAAGAGTCGTAAAACAAGTGAAACCGGATGCTTATATTCTAGGAGAGATTTGGCATGACTCTATGCCATGGTTACAAGGTGATCAGTTTGATGCAGTCATGAACTACCCATTAACAGCAGCCGTTAATGATTTTTTCGCAAACGATTTAATAAGTCAACAAGAGTTTGAACAGGTGGTCACAAAAATAACTAATATGTACCCAGAAACTATTAATGATGTTCAATTTAACCTGTTAGGAAGCCACGATACGCCTCGCATCCTTACTGTCAGTCAAAACAATAAAGATAAAGTGAAACTTCAAATGCTCGTTCAATTTACAATGGCCGGCACACCATGTATTTATTATGGTGATGAGATATCTATGACAGGCGGTATGGAACCTGAATCTAGAAAGTGTATGATTTGGAACAAAGAAGATCAAGATTTAGATATGTTTGACTTTGTAAAAAAATTGATCTTATTACGAAAACAGTTCAAACTTTTTAGAACAAATAAGGGTTTTTCTTTTATAGCAGATTCAAAAGATGAAAACATTCTTTCTTATCAGAAAAGTGATCATGATAGTCTGATTCTTATCATGATTAATAAACATGATGAAGTGAAAGACGCAACACTTCCGATGGCATTTCAAAATAAAACGATAAATGATTTGTGGAGTGCCCAAGAAATCAAAACAACAATGAACATTCAACTTAAACCATACAGTTTCTATATTTTACAATTAACTAAAGGCTAAGAAAATCAACACTTAAGAACCCCTCCCTTACCTAACAAAACCTAACCTGGGAGGTGGTGAGACGTGCTCCAAGGAAGCAAATTTCTTCAAGCATCAACTAGCTGAACGAGTTATAATAAAATCGAATAAAAACCATTAAATAGAGGTCGGAGGGATGACACCCCCGACCTTTCACTTATATGACAGTTTCTTAGTCTAGTCCCCTCTTGTGTTTCATATCTCTAAGCTGCTTATAACCTATAAGGATAATGGTAATCAGAATTGTTCTTTCGATGGCCCTTTCGTTTATATCGTGATAGACCGTGATACTTCAACATACGAATGCCATCTCATAATAATTGAACGTTAATATGACAACCACCCTTATAGCGAACTTCAACGTACGTCTTTCCAGTTCTTTATTCAATTTATAGAAACACACTACCAACTGGTTTCAGCAAGATGATACATCGAGATATCAGCTAGTGCCTCGGCCTTCACCTATTAGCTAAACGCCTAAGGTGGACGTCTATAACCCTTAAAACAGAATTAAAGGTTTTTGCTACTTATCCGTGGTTATATTTAATTTCTTGCTCCTCTTTATCGTAAGTGACTTCAAAATCTGCGCCGTCAAAATACCATTCATCTTTCTGCTCCACATAAAAATGGATTCCTTCCTTGTCGTCAGACACTGCTTCTTCATCTGGGGCTTTGACAGCGACACCTAAAGAGAAGCCAGATTGGAAGTTTCCACATCCACCATAACGGACAAAAAACTGTACATGATCTCCAGACTCCACATCTAACTCTTTTTTAAACCATTCAACAGCATCATTCGTCACTGTCATGTTCATATCTTTTCCCTCCAATAACTCGATCTAAGCGCACTTATACAAATAGGGCTTAATGATTCCTATCTGTTAAGAAACACATTATCGGAAATGCCTCATATTTTCAAGTAAGAGAGACTAATTGATATTACCTAATTCTAATTTATTTGTTAAACTTAAGTAAAAAATAAGAAATAATTGAAAGGGATGATGACGATGGCTTCGGACACCTTTCTGCGTTCTATTCCTGTCTTTGCTCCACTATCTGAGGATATGAAAGAGCAATTGCAACTCATTGTACAGTATAAAACGATTACGAAGGGAGATGTGTTATTTAGGGAATCCGAACAGGCACGAGCCCTCTATTATATCCATGAAGGAAAAGTAAAGCTTACAAAAAGTAGTAAAGACGGCAAAGAGATTGTCCTTTGTCTTCGTCAAGCAAAAGATCTGTTCGCAGAAGTGGCGTTGTTTTGTAGCAAAGAAAAAACATACCCAGCAACCGCTACTGTTATTGAGAGTGGTGCTGTCTCATTAATACGAAACGATGACTTAGAAAAGCACCTCTCGCATCATCCAGAATTAGTTTTTCCTCTTTTTCAAATCATGGCTGAACGCTTACGTACCGCACAAACAACATTAAGAGATATAGCATTGTATAACAAGTTAAGCGCCTTATGTGCCACTCTTCTCCGCTTAGCTGACGACTATGGCCTTGAGCACCATAACGGCGTTTACGTTGATGTAAAATTAACTCATGAGGAATTAGGGAATTTCTTTGGCGCTACAAGAGAGAGTGTGACGCGAATGATGAATCAATTGAAAAATAAAGGCATCATTAGTCAGGAAAAAGGACGCTTAATTATTCACAATTTTAAAACCTTACGTTCGTATGCACAGCGTGAACATCCCAATAATGTCAATTAAAACAAAAATGTAGGGGAGAATAACCTTTAGTCTTCACTCGAAAACTCACTTGCACCATACGAAAATAAAAACTTTAGATAGCAAAAAAAAAGCGCCTGCTATTGCAGACGCAGCTGTTCATAATGATTGGGGGTCATTAATGAACAAAATTTCATACATTCACATGTTTTCGGTTTGCCACGTTATTATCTGGCAGCATTACCGTCTTTGGGGTAAACGATATGCAAATAACGTTGGGTTTTCTACTAAAAAGGAAGTAAAGCTATGCTTCGCCGACTATGATTCACCCGACGAATACCTTTTTAGTATAGCTAAAAGGGTCAACTGATTCTGTGAAAAGTATCACATCAATTTGTGAACATTTAATGACATCATCCGCCACTCACTGGGGGGATAAAGGCTACTTGATCGCCCTCTTTCGCAACTGCTGTTTCATTGGCATATTCTTCATTAATAGCCATCACCGCTGACGAAAGTCCAGTCACATTTGGATACTCAGCCAGCAATTTACTCCTTAGTACTGATAATGTGATCGATGTTTCATTAATCGTTAACGTACGTTTTCCTATTTTCTCTTCCAAATCCGCAAAAAGTAGAACGTGTATCATAGTTTATATCTCCTTTTCAGGTTTCCCATTGGGATAAGAGGTTTGTTCTAGTTGATCACCAATCCACTTTTCTCCATCCTCCCAATGCTCTTTTTTCCATATTGGAACGATTTCTTTAATTCTTTCAATCGCGTACTTACTCCCTGTAAAAGCATCTTCTCTATGCGGAGTAGATACTGCGATAACGACTGCAATATCTGATATATTTAGTGAGCCAACCCTATGAGTAATAGCTACTTTCGCTTCTGGAAAGCTTGCTTTAATTTCGTCGCCAATTTGTGATAGCTTCTTTTCAGCCATAGGAATGTAGGCATCGTATTTTAGAAAAACCGTTTTTTTTCCTTTTGTCATTTCTCTTACTGTTCCGATAAATGTCGTTATAGCTCCTGCATTTCTATCTTCAACCTTCGCAACAACTTCCTCAATTTTTATCGGCTCTTGACAAATCTCAAAATAATTTATTCTCATCCTCTCCCTTCCCTATAATAGTTGACCTAAACCATGATACGTACTCTTCTAAACGATGAAAAGTAAATAAAGGAATATTAGTCCTTTTCACTAATACATCTAACAATTTTTCCTCGTAGCAGATGACAGCTTTCACCTCAACTGCTTGTTCTAAAAGTGACATATCTTCTTCATGACGGATTAATAATGTTTTTGGGAAGGTCTCATGTTTATAACCTTCAATTAAAAGAATGTCTATTTCCCCTTTATGACGATAGAGATTAATATAATCCTTCAATGAAAATTCGTAAGCTAATTGAGAGTCCCAAATAAATTCTGAATCAGACGTCACCAGTGTAGAGACAGCCCCAGCACGTCGATGGTGCGACGTATCTTTATCCTCTACTTCTCTCGTCAGTGCCGTCGGCTTACCATGATGTTTAATCGTCCCTATCTTATAACTAGAAGCTGATAATCTTTTAATTAGTGCTGCCATTATGGTCGTTTTTCCCGAATTGCTATAGCCTATCACCTGATGAATGATCATACTCATTTCCTCTGTTTTTCAGGATCTCTTAATGGCATACTACTACCTTCTGTCATTAACATGAGTATGTCTACGTCATCTCCGGCCTCGTAGCCACGAGTTCCTCCAGGGACAGCTACAAGAGCATCGGCATAAGCGAGAGACGTGACAACTTGTGATTTATCCATACCGATTGGTTCTGCAATCACGCGTCCTTTTTCGAAGGCAACTTTACTGCGGATAAATCGGGTAAATGGGTTAGCCTTCGGGAAATCAACCGTTAACCGTCCCTTGACCGTTTGTAAATATGGCTTTGGTGAACGGAGCCATTTTCTTATCCATGGTCTAGCATATAATTCAAATCCTACAAAGCAGGCTGAAGGGTTTCCAGACAATCCAAATAGTAATTTCCCTTGTTTTTCTGCAACTGTTGTGACACTTCCTGGACGCATAGCAATCTTGTTGAATAAAAGCTGAGCTCCTAGTTTTTTATAAATTTCAGGAAGGAAATCAAAATCACCTACAGAGACCCCACCTGTTGTAATCAAAGCATCCACTTTGTCTAACGCCTCTTCCACTGCTTGATAGCAGAGATTAAAGTCGTCTTTTAATTTGCCAAAATATACAGGCTCTCCCCCTGCTTGTCGAATTTGGGATATGACCATGTATGCATTGCTATTTCTTATTTTTCCAGGCTGTAATGGTTCACTTACATCAAGAAGTTCAGTACCTGTTGCGTAAATACCAATGACTGGACGCTTTGTTACCGGTACCTTATCATAACCAAACGTGGCCAACACCGCAATGACACCTGGTGTAATACACGCTCCTTTGTTTATGACAATATCTCCTTCTTTCGTTTCTTCACCCTGTTTAGAAACATAGTCACCTGCTTTAAACGGTCGTGTAATTTTAATCCATTCTAACTCATTTTCCTCAATCTCTTCCGCTAATTCAAACATGACAACTGCATCACAATTTTCAGGCATAATAGTGCCTGTCATGACCCTTACCGCTTCACCTGGACGTAACGTCTCAGTAGATACATGACCTGCTCCTACCGTTTCTACTACTTTAAGGAAAACTGGGTTGTCAGTAGATGCTAATTTTGTGTCTGCACTTCTGACAGCAAAACCATCGAGCGGTGATCGATCAAAAGGTGGAACAGGATGATCAGCAGTCACATTTCTAGCAAGGTACCTTCCTTCTGCTTCTGCTAGATCGACCCACTCCTCTCCACCTTCCTTTGAGAAGCTCATAACTCTTTCAATTGCTTCACTAATTTTTATCGGTTCCCTTAACGTATACACCATTGACCACTCCTCTTTGCCAATACAAACATGACACTAACTAAAATAACACTTTAATCTATTATCTTTAATAATAATAGTAACCGCAATATTTTTACAATCAAAAATAAACACTAGTGTTCCATAAAATGAAATCTCAGAACCAAACTTCTTAGTATTTAAATAAATACCCAATCAAAGGTGGCTTCGTTAATTTACAATTATACTAATGCGACGACAATACCCATTAAGGAATGCTTGTCCAGCTCCTCATATAACTAAAGAAGTTCAGCAGGTGGTAGGCCGATTGTTCAGAGATGACCTGGACCAGCCTACCCTTAGTTCCGACCTCTCGGATCATGAGGATTCCTTCACACAGTTTTGGGATCAGATTAAGAAGCCGATCTGAGAAATAGACGGAATATATTCTTTTAAATGGTTAATTAGCCATGACAATAGCTTAAATAGGCGGAGAGATTCCGCTAATGACTCGGAAAATCTGAAAAATGGGACGTTTTACTTTGGATAATCGGAAAATTTTCCCCTATATTCCCAAAATGAGCGCTCTTCTGCATCTAACCGAAAAATATCCGTCTATTTCACTTTCGCTAATGACACAATTATTGACACGACTTCTTAATCTAAAAAAGTAAAGAGGCGAACAGGTTTATCCCACTCTAAAGTCCGATAAGTTAAACTAACAATCAGTGAGGGTCTCCTTCAACCCCCACTGATTGTTAGTTTAGCTTTATAAAAAAGGAACGAAAACGAGGTTTTATTAATCACAAGCTCGGCCCATCAGGATTTTACTTGTCTTTTTTGTCACGAATGTTAGCTAGATTTAATGTTCCTTAAAGTTATATTATGCAAAGAGAAAGTCCTCTTAAAAAAGCAGTTGTCCGCTAGGACAACTGCTTATTGATTTACGACTGATTTTATATCATCTACTGTCACATCAAGATCAAAACTACTTTCCCCGCTGTACATCCTAACGATCTGCCCATCTGGATTGACAAGATAAAATCTCGTTGGATGCATAATGTCATTCTGCTCCGGTAACTTTTGTAGTTGTGCTTTTAAAGAATCTAATGTTAGCGTAGTAATATCTTCAAAGGTATATCCCGTTAGAAAATCCCATGTTTCGAAGTTTGCCCCATACGCCTCACCGTAATCTTTTAAGCGCTCTGGTGTATCAAATTCAGGGTCAACAGTGAATGATACAACCCTCACATTAATCTCCTCTTCTTCAAGCGTTTGTTGCAGTTCAGCCATATTGGGAGTCATCACCATGCAGACAGTGGGACAGCGCGTAAAGATAGTTTTCGTTAACCACCACTCTCCCTCTAATGACTCATTCGTGACGTCTTCACCGTCTTGGTTAACAGCCACAAAGTCTGTGATTTCCCAGGCTTCTTCAGCTGTGCTAACATCTATAACAGCCTCACTTTGTGAAGACTCTGACGTATCTTCATATAAAAAACTACATCCGCTTATCAATAGGATGACCGTGATAAGCCCTCCAAAAAGTAAATGTTTTTTCATGTGATCCCTCTTTCCAATTAACCTTGGCCTTGATACATGTCATATTCTTTTATCTCTATTTTCGGCGTCATTTCTCGGTCACGTTTCATCCAAGTTTTAAACGTAGAACCAATCGCCACACCATACGTTAATTCCTGAATCACTTTCATCATCGCTCCGCCAAACTGTTGATCGTGATAAGGACTTAATAATGTTAATGATTGTTCTCCTGAAAAAACTTCGAATGGAATCGTCGCTCCAGGAGGGAGACAATAACTCATAGCTACTGCCCAAGCTGATGCATCTGTATACGTCGCGTACAACGCTGTGCCTGAAAAAATAATTAAGGCACATGCAGGTGTAAATAATACCCCACTTGCAAACATATAACCAATCCGCTTTAGTTCCGATAAGTTATAGTTTGTTTCAATTCGTGGAATAATGTGCCACCACATGAGGATAGCTGTTAGCAACATACCATTCTGATACACATTATGCCATCCTTCGTTCGTCATCAAAAAATCGAATGTAAATGGCATATGATAGAATGAAAAGACGGCATTGAAAAGTATAAGACCTAATATCGGGTAACCGAAAATTTTAAAAAATCCCCGCACCACGTTAAAACGTGTAAAATATCTAAAAAACCATGAAGGAATACCAAGCAATAACAACGGCGGGGCAATGAGATAGACTATTGCCATGGACAACATATGCATACTAAGCATGATATGGCCTAACACATATAAAGGGCCCCCGAAACCTAAATAAATGGCTAGTAACCCTAAATGAAAATATAAAATCCTCCGTGAAGATACCGGTTTTGAGTGAGGGAAAATATCTCTAAATTTAGTGATAAGCAACCAATAAATTAAACTTACGCCTAGCAAAATGACAATAAGTTCTGGTGTCCATATAGTCCGTGCAGAGAACGTCGAAAAGAATTGTTCCATTTTTCTATCCCCTATCATTAGCCTTCAATTAAAAACTATTTTTAATAATGCTCCAAAAAATCGCACACACATATTTTAACATACCTGAAGCATGTTATAGTATATTTATAACATGATTATAATGGAAAATGCGTTGTACACAAGATGGAAATGACATTAAAACAATTTTTACCATTAATGACAGGAGGCACATATGGATTCCCACTTAATCGCCGTTGATCTTGACGGCACTTTACTGACCGATAATAAAACAATCTCAGCGCGAAATCGAGCTGCACTTTTTAAAGCGAGAGAAGCTGGTCATAAAGTCGTCATTGCTACAGGACGGCCCTACAGAGCGAGTAAAGATTATTATCAACAACTAGCATTAGACAGTCCAATAGTCAATTTCAACGGTGCCTTCATCCATCATCCTATAGCTCCCGAGACATTTCATACCATTCATACACCTCTTGAGAAAGAAGTTGCTAAAACAATTATAGAAACATGTGAAACTTTCCGTGTAAAAAATATTATGGTAGAAGTGATAGACGATTACTACCTAAGATACTTAAATAAGGGTTTTGCTGATGCTTTCACACTAAATCAATCGCCTTCAGACTATGGAAATCTTCATCGATTATTAACTAAAGATCCTACTTCTTTATTAATTCATCCTGAGGATCACCATCACAGTGAGTTAAGAGATTTATTATCTGATGCCCATGCTGAAGTCATTGAACAACGTTCATGGGGTGCTCCTTGGAACGTTATAGAAATTGTAAAGTCAGGATTAAATAAAGCCATTGGACTACAAAAAATTGCTGAACATTATCAAATTCCCCAACAGCAAATCATTGCATTTGGGGATGAAGATAATGATTTAGAAATGCTTGAATATGCTGGGTACGGGGTAGCAATGGACAATGCAATTGATGAATTGAAAGGAGTGTCTAACTATCAGACAGACACGAACGAGAAGGACGGAATAGCTGTTTTTCTTGAAGATTTTTTTAACTTTCAAACGAAATGACACCTGTTGTCTTAAGACACTGACTCTAATAAAACGAACCTTCAATCAGTGGGAATTTTCGTTCTTCTCCCTACTGATTGGTAGTTGAGTTAATCAGGACATTAGCGTCCGTTATCTACCGCCTAAATAGAGTTAGCACTCCTCTCTATTTTGAGACGGGTTTTTACGGACGCTTATCTGATAAAAGCTCCACCAACTTTGAATCACGAGATTAAAGGAGGAGAACGAGCATGAGAGTTTATAAAGTGGAAAAACCCGCTGATAAAATAATCATTAATGGCCTCACAACGTTGATGAGTGAGCAGATGGAAAGCCTCAGTGCTAACGTCGAAAAAAACGCTTTAGCCAACACTATCTCCACCGCTTTAAACACAGATTCAGGAGCAGAATTTTTTGTTGCTGAACGTGATCATCTCTTTGTAGGCGCTGCTTTTTTAAACAGTGGTATCGGGTTAGATAAAGGCGGTGCTTATATTTGGCTAAATGATCTGTATGTTAAGAAAGCATACAGAAGACAAGGCATTGCTAGAAAATTATTATTAAACGTGCTTTATTGGGCAGAACAGAAAGAATTTAATGGGATTGAGTTAGAGACAGGTGTTAATAACGTAGCGACTAAAAAATTGTACAACTCTTTAGGCTTCTATGATATCGTTTCAAAAAGATACGGTCGCACACTGACACGCCCCGAATAATTTTACTCTTCCCACTATCATCGATAATGTTATCTAAAAGTAAAACAGCCGGTTTCTAAAGAACCGGCTGGATAATCACTCATATACGCTTGTAAAAACGGCTTCAACTTTAGGTAGTAAGGAATCCCAATCTGCATCTACCTCTTTGTTAACAGTCACAAAGTCCTGAAAACCAAAAATATTGTCTACTCCCTCTAAAGCTAATAGCTCTTTTGCTAACGCGTGGTCTGGCTCATCACCTTTTTTAAATGAAGCACTTCCAGTACCTTCAAAAAGCACTTGGTTTGCTGTAAACTTCATTGCATTTGGATTAGGTGTCGGTTCACCTCTAACTTCTATAGCCATCATGATACCTCCTCTATTATGTAAGTGAATTTATTTTAACATGTTTACTAACGACTTTAAAAGCTCAAACCTTCTCCATGAGTGATTTCTTATAGTTTTTATTCTCACACGCTTATTATCTGTCTCGTGCAAATGAAAAAACCAGCAGTCAACAGACAGCTAGTATAATGAACTTTGAATCCTATTCTTTATGTTATTTTTACTTTTAACAAGGTCTGCTAATAAGTGTTTTAACCTATTTACACTCTGCCTGTCTCCTTTATCAATGGCTTCTTTTAATTCCATTAAATAATAATCAATTTCACCGTTTACAACAAATTGTTCAACAGAAGGGTCAACACCTCTGTGTTTGTGTTTGGATTTAAGAGAACCTGATGAACTCATGTCCGCACCTCCCTCTGTTCTCAAAACTGAGACAATTTTGCCATGGTCGTAGTAACTTACGCAATGCATACCAGCACCAGATGTTCTGACGATGCCACTACCTTCACAGTCCGTCATTAAATCTTCCAAAGTTAAGGCCAACTCTTCAGTGGTAACCTCTAATTCTTTCACATTCACAATCGTCTTTTTTTCATTTTCTAACAGCATAGGAATATGAATTTCCTCATCGTTGGCATGGATAACAAGCTCAATGCCATCCTGATCATGTCGCCACGTTAAACGATAGTTAGAGGCTAGTAATTTATGGATAAATGTTTTGAGTACTGGGCGTGGTAATGCCATTTCAATATCTTTAAAGTGAGCGCGGAACAATGATTGACTCATATAATTGCTCCTTTCAATTCTTCTTAGTTGTCATTCTCTTTCCTGTTTGTGTAATAACTATTTTATGATCAGACATGAAAAAAAGACATTTATTTTTAAATAATATTTGTTCCCCTATACTTAACCTTGTACAATAGAAGCATCTATCGCATGAAGAAGGTGATAACTATGAGTCGCCCACATTTTACGATTTCATCGTTCCCAGAAGATGAAACGATTAAAACCTATATCAACGATTTTAGTGAGCGATGGGTCGCTGACCCTCACATTCAATTTGAGTTTCTTGAGAGGATGGAAAATTTTCTCGGTCGATATTCTAAACAACTATCTCCTTCTACTTGGACAAATGATGAACACTGTTTCTTAATCATCCTCAATAGCTTTATTGAATTGAGAAACTGTCTCGTTAAACAAGGATTCTATTCGTTTAGAAAAAAAGAAACAGAAAACATGCTACAATTATTTTTTGAACAATTTAATCACGACCTCTTAATTAATGTTATAAATGGTAACCAATATACTTCTGTGATTCAAGAATGCCAACTTTTTTTTTCTTCTATTATCAATCCTTACACAAACCTAAATAAGATAGAAGAAAGCGTTGAAAGTATTGAAGCTTGGGCCAATATATGGCTAACAAGACCTCACTTCACAAAATATAAAAGTTATTTTAATCAACTATCTACCTTTCAAACACAACTTTTTTTAAAAAATTATGTCATTAAAGACTTGGTTCAACAGCAACATCATCCGCCAACTCGTCGGACACTATTCAAGATTCTTGGCTTTCATAAAGAGTTCGAAATAGCTTTAACCATATGGAAACATTCTCACGAAGAGATCTTCCCAATGAGTTTGGAAGAAAAACAAGTGGTGAACATCATTGCCGAAGAAGAGACTGAACTCATCTTTCCTTATTATTTTCACTGGATCGAACAGCTCATTGAAAAAAAAACTTCTTCCAATTATAAACTTGCCATAATCTTATTAAGCGAACTGTATCATCATGCGCTAAAGCTCGAAAAGCAGGAACAGTTTATGTTATTTATGACCTTTCTATTTAAAAAATATAAGCACTACACTGCTTTTTACAAGGAGTTGACATCACTTGCTGATACCTTCACTCGTTAAACAGAGTATTCTTACATGTGTTCCTTGCCTTGAGACACAATCTATTAAGGGCCTTTTAATTTTATGTTTTCCCCCTCCTGCCAAATTAGAAACTCGTGGAGGAAAACCTTCCATGCTTCGCATAAAACAACAACTGTTTTTTTCACAACCAGCAACTTATTATGGCGTCTCATTAGATCTTGTTCCTGTGCCTTCATCTTACTCAACTAAATCTGTCTTGAGCGAAGCCATTTGGATACCGGCCGATTCTTTGCATGTCATAGCAGAGATTGAAGAAGCTGATCTCCCCTTTCAATTAGATGAAGTATTTACGCATTTCATTTTATTAATGAAAGATCTTGTCAACACTATCTCTCCTTTATCCGTCTATCCAACTAAAGAAGGGACGTGGTGGTTTACTGACGAAAAAGCTACGAAAATTAACGCATTTTTAAGGCACCATGCTAAATTTAGTGAGACCATGAACATGAACTTTAAATCCACCTTACATGATTGGCTACAAGTGTATGTCTCTCATTCACATCATTTCAAGGAAGAATTAACGCTCTATCGTAAAACATTAACAATGCATCTTTCTAACGAGAGCCATATTCAAAGTTGGTTGAACGCCCTAGGTGATGCAACAATAGTAGCACCTATAGCTGAACCGCTATACCCTATGTGTATGAGCTACTGGAACGGTACGACACCAGAACCCTTTCAATTACAACTTGCCTTAGAACCGCCTCCTTTTCCTAAAGGAGATTGGAAACTCATTTGGTACATTAAGGAGTGGAATTCAGGTCTCCACAGTACGCTAACTGATATCACAGAGGGTACCCATTCTTTACGTCAAAACCCTGTCCCTTGGCTGAAAGGGGAAATGAAGAAAAAAAAACTGGATATTCTCTACCCTCTTTCTTTAAGTGATACGCGAACACATTATTTTTCTATCTCACACGAAAAAGTCAGTTTATTTTTATTAGAAGATATTAAAAAGTTAGAGGAGAACGGTATTTCCGTTTTGATACCTGACAAATTGATAAAAAGAGTCACACCACAAGCTACGGCATTCGTGTCCACTGCCATAAGTGATACTGAACAAGAACGATATACACCTTGGATAAAAAGTCATGTTTCGTGGGAACTAATTCTTGGAGATGTCACGTTAGAAGAGGAGACGTTTAGACAACTTGTTGCCGAACAGCGTCAACTTCTATATATCAATCATCAATGGGTATTATGGAATGCAGACGTGGCAAATCATTTGCTCAACTATATTGATCACACAAATGCGAATACCGAGTTTTCATTTACAGATGCTATAAGGCATGTTTTTAATGCCCCTTTATCTGAAAAAGATGACGAACTAGCTAATTCATTCATTACTTGGAAGTTAACCGAAAAGACGAAAAAAACAATGGCTAAACAAAAAGAGACCCTACATCATCTCATCTCAAAAAAATGGTTAACACTATTAAAACCATACCAACAAACAGGGGTTGATTGGCTGCTTAATATGAGAGAGCTTCAGTTAGGGTGCTGCCTTGCGGATGACATGGGCTTAGGAAAAACAATTCAAGTTATCTCATACTTAGACACGATATTTTCGCAGTCATCTGATACGAGAGGTACCTCTCCCTTTCTGATTTTGTGTCCATCTAGTTTAATCCATCATTGGGAAAAAGAACTGAAGACGTTCGCAAATCATTTAAATGTTTATGTCCATAGTGGCTCCCCAATGAAAAGAGAGGACACATTCACCCATATTATCGCTTCTTCACACGTTGTCGTTTGTTCCTATGCTGTAGCAGTAAGAGATAGAACGTTAATGACGGGTCATTCTTGGGAAGCTTGTATCTTTGATGAGGCACAAATGCTAAAGAACAGTCGTACAAAGCAGAGACGTATCGTTAAATCACTTCGCGCGCAGCATGTCATTGCCTTAACAGGTACACCAGTTGAGAATCATCCGAGCGACATATGGAGTTTAATGGATATATTAGTTCCTGGATTACTTAAAGATGAGACGACATTTTATAAACAATTTATTTACTCAGCTAATAACCATGATAAAGAAGATCGTTTAGAGAAGCTTCGCATGCTTATTCGCCCATTTATTTTAAGACGGACAAAGGAGCAATTCTCGTCCACATGGCAACTTCCTGAAAAAGTCGCACACACTTATTCTGTTCAGCTTACCCCAGAGCAGATAACCCTTTACAAAGCTGTACTGGATGATTGGAAAGAAAACTCGCTAGCTTTACCTGAGAACACTCAGCGTGCGATGATTTTCAAAACGATGACTAAGTTAAAACAAATTTGTAATCATCCTGGCCAGCTTGTAAAAGACAGATTTCAAAAAATGTACGAAAAAGAGCGCTCTTATAAATGGGATAAAGCGGTTGAATTGTTAGAACAGTGGATGAGTGGTAACAAACGAGGCCTTATATTTACACAATACCGTTTTATAGGTGAGCTTTTTCAAGCATATGCTAAATCAACGTGGCAATTAGATATCCCATTTTTTCATGGCGCCCTTTCATCTGATAACAGACACCGTATGATTGAAACATTTCAAACGAATGGCTCATTGCCCTTCATGGTTATTTCCTTAAGAGCAGGGGGATTTGGTTTAAATTTAACTGAAGCAACAGAGGTTATGCATTATGATCGCTGGTGGAATCCAGCCGTTGAAGCACAAGCGACTGATAGAGTCCATAGAATTGGACAGACCCATACCGTTACTATTCATACGATCATAACTAAAGGAACAATTGAAGAACGAATTGAAGCACTCATTAATGAGAAAAAAAAGCTCCAACAAGCAGTATTAGATGGAAGACCATTACCAATATGGCAACTGACTAATGAAGAGTTAACCGAGTTATTTTCTTTAACATAATCACCTTTTAAACTAGCATTAAACCTCTTTTATTTAACAGGGGAAGGGCTCATTAAAAGCACCCCTTCAATCAGTAGCGGTTTCGTTCTTCTCCTACTGATTGAAGGGGCGTGAATCAGGATATTAGCGGCCCAGCTGTTATCTCCCGCCTTAATAGAGTTAGCTCTCCTCTCTATTTTGAGCTAAAAGTTTTACGAATGGTTATCGGTAATAAAAATGAGACGAGGAGTCGCATGCTCCTCGTCTCATTAGTGTATGTTTCTTTATTCCTTTTTGAAAGTGAGTTTAAAAGGGGTATTTTCCACTTCTTCATTATCAATTTCATAAATATTAAGCTTAGTTTCAATCGTAAGTGAAGAAAAATCAGCCTCTGACTTATCCCATTCCACTTCAAAAACGAGCTCCTCGCCAGGACTTATTTCCTCGGCAATAAGAGCTTGAGTAAACATCATGCCTTCAGCAAAATCATATAATTTGGAGCCAGATTCGTCCTTAATAATGACATCGAATTGATGTCCAGAAGGGAAAGTAACTGTTTTTTCGTCTTCAGTGATGTTTTCTAATTTTAATCTTACTACTAATTGATCATTGACCTCTTCCGCCTCTGTTTTATAGGAAAGTCCTTCATATTCAATCACATCATTGCCTCCTGACTCTATATTTTCTTCAGATTGCTGTGATTTCTCCGAATTCGTTCCGTCATTCCCCCCCTGTCCGCATGCTGCCATAACACTAGCAGTCATTAACAGAAACAACGGGAAGAGTACCCAGCTTCTTTCTTTCATGGCTCCTTCCCCTCCTAAAGGTTACTACTAGGTTAGACGGTACATTAGAATAAATGTTACAAACTTAATCATCCTCTTTACGGAACATACCAAATACACCTGTTGTTTGAACAATATTCGTAAAAGCATGAGGATCTGTTTGCTCAATCACCTGTCTAAGTAAATATAGCTCATATCTCGTTATGACGATCAACAACATCTCTTTTTCTTGTTTAGAATAACCTCCTTTAGCTGGAACCCTCGTAACACCCCGTGTAACCTTTTTATAAAATGCTTCTTGTAGGGCATCTGGTTGACTCGTTACTACCATTGCAGTCAATTTAACATGTCTCGTGTGAATAGTATCGATAATCCTCGAAGTGACATACAGTGTAAGTAGGGTGTACATCGCTTTCTCCATACCAAATAATAACCCAGAAGCCATTACAATAAGCGCATTCATAAGGAAAAAGTAAACACCTAGAGGACGATCACTCTTCTTAGCTGCCAGGAGCGCCAATATATCGACCCCTCCAGTAGAAGCCCCCCATTTTAACACAATGCCTGCTCCTATACCTGTAAATACCCCACCGAAAACAGAGTTCAAAATGATATCCGCCGAGAATCCATATTCAGGAATTAGTTCAAGAAATAATGTTGTAAAGGCCACATTCACAAAACTGTATAAAGTAAACTTTTTTCCAACTTTAAACCAGCCTATTACGGCAACTGGAATGTTTAAAATAAATAGTACCAATCCCGGAGAGAGAGGAATTAATTCAGCTATAATTTGAGAAAGACCTGTAAACCCACTAGCAAAAACGTTAGCAGGAATTAAGAAAAGATTAAGGCCCATGGCTAAAATTAAGCCACCTGTTGCTGCAATTAAGAGAATTTTTAATTCTTCTAATATGTCTATTCGCTGGGGCACTAGTAATGCCTCCTTTTTTATCTGTTTTACAGACTTTATTCTTTTATTATGACCCACATTAGCCATATGAATTAATTTCTTAATATAAAACGAACCTTCATCAGTGTGCGTTTTTCTCCTTCTCCCACTGATAGGTAATTGAGTGAATCAGGATTTTAGCGTCCGTTATCTCCAGCCTAAATAGATTTATCTGTTACCTTCTATTTTAATTTAAGGTTCACGTTTTATGGACGGTTATCTGTGATAAATTTTCTCTGTAAAAGAGCCTGATGCTGTTATCTCCCCTTCAGACGATATTTTCCCAAGAACTTGTCTTAGCTAATTTGCAAAGAAACTCCGCACAAAAGTAGACATTCAGACGACGACGCTTCAACTTCCAAAAATATCTATATTATATAGTGAGCACCGTAATTAAGAAAGCATTTTAAGAGAAACAATCAAAATCATTCATTGTCTATGTGTGTAAACGTACTGATGAGAAAGTCTTTCTCTGAAACAGTGATTTGCGTGTATATAGAGCAACAAAAAAGGAAGCTCCGTAAAAGATACAGAGCTCCATCACTTACTACTTTTTATGCTTTTCATTGTAATAATTGACAGAGAAAACAGCACCTTCATCGACCATTGAATTATCTTCAATATCATTTGGATCTGAGTGACCAATCTTCTCCTCCAAATATGGCTCATAATCTTCCTTACTCTCACCTTTTAATTTCGCTTTTAATCGATTGAATTCATGCATGAGCTTTTCCCTGTTTTCTTCTTTTCCTAGATAGTAACTTCCAGCTGCCACTGCTGTGGCAAGTAAAGTAGAGGTAAGCCACTTATTAGCCATTATAGACAATCTCCTCCTTTAATTTAGTGACTCTGACATAGCAAACTAATTTTATTGTCTTATATGAATGGTGACATTGTCTATCATTTTCTATTCTTTTTTATTTTTCTATCTTCATTTTTCTGTTCATGTTAAGCACGTCTGCCTGTAATTAAGTTGATTATTGCTACGACTAAGGCAATGACAAGTAATAGATGGATGAGTCCTCCACCGATTTCAAAACTGAATCCTAATAACCACATTATAATAATTATCCCAACAATTGTCCAAATCATCCTTTATCCTCCTTTAGTGATCTGACACTACATCGTCAGTTGATAATAACTGTTTAGTCTGTGCTATAGCCTTTATTGACAAAAATAAAACCTTCTGCCACTACAGCAGAAGGAAATTAGGTCTATATAACTATCGTTTAAAGTTTCTTCAAATCTTCAGGAGATTTAATATAAGTCTCCTCACCCTCATTCGTGTCGCCATCCCAAGCGAGCATGCCACCATCGTAATTCATGACATTATTAAACCCTTGTTCTTTCATGAATAGGGACACATTTTGTGAACGGTTGCCACTTCTACAAACGAATACATATTCTTTATTCTTATCAAAACCATCAAGCAAATTAGGAATACTATGCATTGGTATAAGAGGCACACCAGGTATATGACCAGATACGTATTCGTCAGGTTCTCTTACATCTAACACAATTTGCTTAGGATCTCCCTTTGATAAAAGGTCTTTAAGCGATTCTTTATCAATTTGTTTGATACCATCTTTTTCATGCGTGCTCATCCTATCACCCCATATTATAAATTGACCCTTCAAATGTTCCACCTATAAGTTGTTCTTGACTACTTCTTTAAATGTTCAAATCATTATCATTACTTTTTCTTAATTGGATAAGTCGATAGAAATGGGAAATAACCACTTTCGTAATGGCATACAAAGGTACTGCAAGTATTAATCCAAAAAAACCTGCAAACCTTCCACCCACTAAAATTAAAATAATAATGGTTAATGGGTGAACAGCTAGCTTTCTTCCCATCACCTGAGGAGAGATTAAATTACTCTCAATTTGCTGCACAATGACGATTGCAAGCACAACCCATAAAACCATAATTGGTGAGTCAATCAATGCTACTATAACCGCAGGGATCGTTCCAATCCAGGGCCCAATAAAAGGAACGATATTTGTAAACATAGCCACAAGTGCAAGAATTAATGAGTAGTCAATGCCGATAATAAGAAACGCAATATACATAAGAACACCAACACAAACGCTGACAATGACTTGCCCCTGAATGTACGATGCTAATTTATCATCCATGTCTCTTAATACTTTAAGGCCTTCTTCCTGCTGCTTTTCAGGTAAAAGGCGAAGCATTTGCTTAGGTCCCTTATTCCCATCTTTCAATAAATAGAACAATACAAACGGAATGATAATCAACACGAGTATAACATTTGTTACTAGCCCAATAAAACCAGCTACATTCGTGGCAATAAAATCAAAAGCTTCGTACATATAGTTTGTAAAATTTGTCACTACTTCTTCCAATGAGAAGTTTTCAGTTTCCTGAAAACGAGCCAGCCAATCATTGTCTTCAATTTGTATAAATAGCCGTCGTAATTCATCAAACAGCATAGGTGCATTGTTCACAAGGTTCATCACTTGACGTTGCAGGACAGGCCCAACTAAAAAGACCAGTAATGTAATAAGCGCAATCAATATGATATAAATTAATAAGATAGCAACAGTACGGGGTACCTTATAACTATGTAACAAATTCACAATTGGTCTTAGCAAATAAAATAACACACCTGCTATTAAAAATGGAATAAAAAGCGTTTGGAAAAACACGACTAACGGTCTAAAGATAAACGTAATATGGCTACCTACAAGTACAATCAAAAAAATTAACAAGGTAGCTGCTAAAAATTTAAAAAAGCGCGACTGTAACACTAACCTTCCCTCATTTCTAAATTTACAAGTAATCATATTGCTACTTCATATCCTAATCATTAAAACTTTCATATTTTCAGTTAAGTGGTAACTAATCAATGTGAGTAGGGAAAGTAACCCATTTTTAACCTAAACAAAATTATACCATGTGGTTGTACTGATTGCAGTTTATATGGTCGTTTATTCCCTGCTTTTAATTAAAAGACCTATTACTTATTTTTTGGCACGTCTGTCTTTTAATCAATTTATGAGGGATAATCACCTGCTTCGTTTTAATATCAGGATGATTAATTTGGTCGATTAAACAATTAGCGGCCTCAAAACCGAGACTATAAATATTGATATCAACTGTCGTCATTGGTGGTGAAGATAGCTCTGATATCAGCACATTATTAAAACTAATAATAGAGATGTCCTCAGGAACTTTAACATCCATTTCACTCAACATCCTCATAACTCCAAACGTCATAATGTCATCCGCCACAATTAGAGCTGTTGGTCGGTCAGACAAACTCATTAGATCAATGACTGCTTCTTGTCCTCCTTCTTGGAGTTCCTCGTGAAATACAACGTAATCGTCTTTAACACCAATACCGGCATTCATTAATGCCTTTTTATAGCCTTCCATATGATCTAAAGTAACTACTGTTTCTAGATTTCCTCCAATAAAAGCAATGCGTTCATGTCCAAGAAGTAATAAATACTCAGTAACTGTTTTAGCGGCCTTAAAATTATCATTATTAACATAGGTTACATCAAGCTTCTCCTGATCATATGGCCGACCAATCACAGTGAAAGGAAACTTCTCATGATACAAATAACTCATTAATTTATCATTAACTTTCGAGTATAGTAAAATAATGCCATCAACTCGTCTACCTAGCACCATATCTTGAACCTCTTCAAAAATCTCTTCGTCAGATTGACCTGTAGACAAATATAGCCCATAATCCAACTGATGGGCTTTTGTACTAATTCCGCGAATAACCTCTGGAAAAAATGGATTCTGGAAAGTTTTGGTCACGGAATTTGGCATAATAAGACCAATTGTTTTCGTACTCTTATTCGCTAGATTTCGAGCATTATAATTTGGGTGGTAGTCTAGCTCCTTCATTGCCTGCCGGACTTTTTCTTTAGTCCGTTCACTAATGCGAGGGCTATTCGCTATTACTCTTGAAACTGTGGAAGGTGCAACATTTGCAACTTTCGCCACATCTTTAATTGTTACAGACATTTTTAATCATCCCTTCATTTATAAAACGAACCTTCAATCAGTGGGAGTATTCGTTCTTCTCCCACTGATTAGTAGTTGAGTGATCCGGACATTAGCGTATCTCCCACCTATATAGATTTAGCTCTCCTCTCTATTTTGAGCCGGGAGGTTTATGGACGGTTATCTGTGATAAAGAAGAGAACTCTCTTTATACTACTACTCTGAATGAAAGCCCTTTATTTAGAATATATAATTAAGAAAAAACGACGTAATAATACTATTTTAGCGCTCTCAAATCAAAAGAACAATATTTCCCTTCAATTTTTGCCAGGTAAGTTAACTCTAACTCTCTAACGGTTGAGCCACCCGTACCTGTAGATCTTTCTGTTATTTCTGGGATGTTCGTCTAATTGAGAGTCTTCATTATTAATCACATCGTTAATTAATCAGGTTTCTCAGGTTCTCCCTGACCAGCTAATGTCTCATTATTTTCTTGCTCGGTTAACGTGTCAATATTATCAATATTTCTTCTCCACTTCCTCCACAATCTGCATTAAAAATGAAAACTCTTTACTTTTTTTTACGTTAAAAAACATTGTCTGTTCCATATAAAAAATCTGATTAATCCTATTAAGGTTTGATTATACCAGTATGTAGCAGTATAACCGTCTACTAACACAAAAGTAAATGAGTGATAGTACACGTTTGCACATTAAGTTATTTTAGCGTGCTCCCTTACCATTGCTGAGTAAACGTTATCCGTCTATATTGTCCTGGTGAAATGCCTTCCTTACTCTTAAAAACCCGTGAGAAATAAGCCGAATCCACAAAACCTAATTCAGAAGCAATCGTCTTTAAATCGTTATTTTCCTTCATTAATAATTCTTTTGCTTTTGAGATTCGGCACTGGTTTAAGTATTGAATGGGTGTTAAGCCAATGGTTTTCTTCAACGCTCGCGTTAAGTAATCAGGATGATACAATAATAATTGCGCCATTCTCTTGACATTAAAATCAGGATCTCTATAATGCTTTTGAATATAATTCATGCATTGGCGTGCTACATTTTCAGTGCTTGTAGGGACTTCTAAAGCATTTTTTTGAATGAAAATAATGATGTTAAATAAGACAGATTGTTGTTTCATTCGCTCTTCAGGAAGGTTAACTCCTTCTATCTTAATAAGATTAGAAAAGATTTCGATCGCTTTATCAGTATGATGAAAATGCCCCAGCCTCGGTAAATGAATTTCATACAAATCTGATTCCGTGTACGTCCCTTTTCTTTTAATTATATTGGACCAATCTTTCTTAATTGAAGGGACGAGCTGATAATAAGAAGAGAAATTAAAATGTATCCAAAAAAACTCCGTTCTTTCCTCACATAATTTACTCCCTTCATGTCTATAATGTGGCGCTAAAATGACATAATCTCCTCGTTTTAAAGTCACATCTATTCCGTTTTCTTTCATATATAATGTTCCTTTTGTTATAAACAATAAATCAAATACATGAAAGGTTCTTGCAACATGCTTCTCCCCTTTATGTAAGATTCCTTGACCACTTTTGATAAAAATAGGCAATGGCGGGATTATAGTTGATATGGCATCCATTATAAGCACCTTCTTAAAAAGTCGTTTTTGTACAATACAATTCGTTTTTTGAACTTCATTTTCATTATAAACTCTTTTATGATTAAACTCACCCTATCATACCAGTAGTCGTTTCAATCCAGGTACTTTTGACACACATAAAAAAACATAGCGGATAAACTTCTTTATAAAAGTCATATGTTTTATAAAACGAACCTTGAATCAGTGAGCGTTTTCGTCCTTCTCCTACTGATTGGTCGTTGAAAAAATCAGCACATAAGCGCCTGTTATCTCCCCAAAAGAGGCAGTCGTTTTACGGACGGTTATCTATGTTAAAACTTTAAACCTAAGACTTTATAAGGATATTATCTTCTAACTCCCCCTTACCGATTAACTTAAGTAAAAGAAGGTGACCACTTATGCAAAATAAACCTAATCGCCGCAGTAAACTAACATTGTTTGCGTTAACATGGCCAATATTTATCGAGATTCTCTTACATATGCTTATGGGCAATGCTGATACACTGATGTTAAGTCAATATGATGATAATTCTGTAGCAGCCGTTGGCGTCTCTAATCAAATATTCAGTGTCGTTATTGTGATGTTCGGCTTTGTCGCCACTGGAACAACAATTTTAATTGCTCAAAATCTTGGTGCTAATAAAAATAAAGCTGCTTCCCAAATTGCTGTTGTTTCCATTTGGATCAATATATTGTTCGGTTTAGTATTAAGTATCGTACTGATTCTATTTGGTAAACCGATCCTTGCAATTATGAACCTTCCCGAAGAATTAATGGGCACAGCCACCATGTATTTACGAATTGTCGGAGGCTTTTCTTTCATTCAAGCACTCATTATGACACTATCCGCAATCATTAAAAGTCACGGTTTTACGAAAGATGCCATGTACGTCACGATTGGAATGAATATTCTTAATGTATTAGGAAATTATCTATTTATTTTTGGCGTATTAGGTGCCCCAGAACTAGGCGCCACTGGGGTTGCTATTAGTACAGCATTTAGCCGAATTTTAGGGACAATTATCCTATTTATTATGCTGTTTAAAAGAGTTAGAGGAGAATTACCATGGGCTTTTGTTATCCAAAAATTTCCCAAGAAAGAAGTTAAAGATCTCCTTAAGATTGGCATCCCTTCAGCAGGTGAACAGCTTTCTTATAATACCTCTCAAATGGTGATAACGTATTTTATTGCTTCTATGGGAACTAGCGCTTTAACAACGAGAGTATACACATTAAATATCATGATGTTTGCCTTCCTCTTTTCTGTGGCGATCGGGCAGGGTACACAAATATTAGTTGGCTATTTAATAGGTGAAAGAAAACATGAAGAAGCCTATCGTCGAGGCTTAAGAAGCTTATGGATAGGTATCAGTGTGTCTACTTTTGCAGCCATTCTGTTTGCAGTTTTTAGCCATCCGCTTTTAAGTATTTTCACCAGTAATACCGACATAATTCAATTGGGCAGTTTGTTGCTCGTTCTGACAATTTTTCTTGAGCCAGGAAGAGCTTTTAATTTAATCATTATTAATTCTTTAAGAGCTGCTGGGGATGTGAAATTCCCAGTAATTATAGGTATTTTATCTATGTGGGGAATAGCTGTTACTATTTCTTACACAGCAGGTATATGGCTCGGCTTTGGCTTAATCGGTGTTTGGATAGCCATGATTTGTGATGAATGGCTAAGAGGTCTATTAATGCTAAGGCGTTGGAAGACACGTAAGTGGGAGCAGATGTCATTTATTGATGTTAATCAAAATCAAAACTAGCCTTATACCCTTTAATCAGGCTATTACATAATTATACATTCCAGTTTAATAGTCATTATGTAAAATCTTCTTACAATAATAATAGACGACTTTTCTTTCTTTTCTGATATCTTATAAACCTTTGATACTACAGGTTTCAGCTACATATTTTTACACATATAATAGCTTAATTAAGATACCTTTTGACATTCTCAAATAATTTTGGTTAAATAAAATAGACTATCAGCAACTTTTTATACGGTTTCTGGTATGTTTAGAAATTTAATTTTAAGGGGGAATGTACGTTGAAGAAAAAGTTCACTTCAATGTTTGCCATTTTATTAACTGGTACACTCGTGTTAGCTGCTTGTGGAAATGCAGATGAAAACAATGATAATACTGAAGAAAATGACACTAATAACGCTGGAACAGATACTGATGTTGGCGGCCTTCAATTAGGAACAGGGAGTACTGGTGGTACTTACTATCCGTTAGGTCAAGAAATGGCCACTGTTATTAATAACAATATTGATGTAGACGGATTTGATTTAAGCGCTGTTTCATCTGGTGCTTCTGTCGATAACATTGTGAGTATTTTTCAAGGCGAAATGGATCTCGGTATGACAGTTCATCTTCCTGCCCTTGACGCCTTAACTGGAGATGGTGAGTTTGAAGGGGTTGCAGTTGATAATTTCGGATTTATGGGGCACATTTACCCTGAAGTTATGCAAATTGTGACAACTGAAGGTTCTGGTATTGAATCCATTGCTGATCTTGAGGGAGCTTCTGTTGCTATTGGACCACCAGGAAGCGGTACTCAAGCAGCTGCTAAATTAATTTTAGAAGCGTATGGTTTAGAAGATGGGGATTATGAAGCTTATGAAGAGGGATTCGGTGATGCAGCTGGTCGTATTCAAGACGGCAGTCTAGATGCTTCTTTCGGTCTATTAGGCTTACCTGACGGAAGTATTGAAGAGATTGCTCTTCAACGTGATGTGAAGCTTATCCCGCTAAGTGATGAAGGCATTTCATACATTGAGGAAAACAGTGGTTATGAAGCTTTCACAATTCCTAGTGATTCCTACGATTTCCTAGAAGAGGATATTCAAGCAATTACCGCTTATGCCGTACTTGTTGGGTCTTTAGATTCAATCGATGAAGATTTAGGTTATGAAATCACAAAGGCTCTTTTTGAAAATAGTGGTGACATTTCTCACTCTCAAGGAAACCACTTAACAAAAGAGAATGCGCTCAATGGTTCTGAAGGGCTCCCTTTACACCCAGGTACTGAGCGTTATTTTGAAGAAGAAGGCATCACCCAGTAAAATAATGTTACTAACTGATTAAGGGGCGGACCTCTTTAAGATCGTGTCCTGCCCCTTCTTTTCTTTGCCTCTTTCACAGACAAGTTTGCAAGTTAGATTTTTTCTACCGTTCTGCTTCCATTCGCAGAACATCGACGAAAGCGCTGGAACATCAAGCTCCTCCATTTTCGTCGATCTTTCATATAACGTTATTTTCATATAATTATAGGTGAGGTGATCGTATGGTTGAAACACATAAAGACATATTAACAGAACAACAACAGCAAGAAATGCTGGCCAAATATGATAAAGAAGCCTCTTATCGGCAAAACCCTGGTAAATGGGCTTGGGTTATTTCTTTTATCGCTATTTCTTTAACCATCTTTCATTTATGGCGGGCATTCCCACAAACTGGTGGGCCGCTCGTGTATCAAATTCAAGGAGCTGTTCATCTCGGGACAGCTTTAGGGCTTATTTATCTGCTATACCCATTTAGACGTACAGGCATGAAAAAAGTCGGTGTGCCTTGGTATGACGTTGTATTAGCATTTCTAAGTATGTCGTCCGTCTATTATATTGTCCTTCGTTATGACTGGATTACGGGCGCTGCTAGAATAGTAGGGTTTTCTACTACCGATATCATCGTAGCGTCCATCGGTATTGTATTGTTATTGGAAGCCACACGCCGTGCGGTTGGTTTACCGATCATTGTAATTGCTAGTTTAGGGATTCTTTATGGGCTGTACGGCACGAACATACCTTACTTTGGACATGGCGGTTTTAACTGGGAAGGCCTTACAAGACGATTATTTTATACATCTGAAGCAATTTTCGGTACACCGATTCAAATTTCTGCCACCTATATCTATCTCTTTTTATTTTTCGGTGTCATGTTAACCAAAACAGGGGTTGGACAATATTTCAATGATTTAGCTTTCGGTGCCACAGGTCGATTTACGGGTGGTACGGCGAAAGCTGCTGTAGCTGCTTCAGCACTGCAAGGAACCGTAACAGGTAGCTCTGTTGCCAACACGGTCGCATCAGGCTCATTCACAATCCCGATGATGAAACGGGCAAAATTTAGACCGGAATTTGCCGCAGCAGCCGAAGCTTCTGCATCTACAGGTGGTCAGATTATGCCACCAATTATGGGCGCTGCTGCATTTATTATGGCCGATTATGTTAGCAGTGTCTCATACAGTGATATAGTTATTATCGGTATCATTCCTGCATTACTTTACTTCACAAGTGTTTTTATGGGAACACATTTTGAAGCGAAACGTCATGGTATTCATGGACTACCGAAAAGCGAACTACCGTCTATGACAGGGCTTTTAAAGCAGATTTATTTGCTTGCTCCTCTCGTCACGATCGTGACTATGCTTGTTTTAGGTTTCACACCGACATATGCAGCCCTCTGGGGCATTGGGGCTGCTTTCTTTGTGAGCTTCTTCCGTAAAAACACACGTATGGGTATCTCTGATGTTCTTGATGCTCTTGAACAGGGGGCGAGAGTCGCCCTCCCTGTCATCGCCGCGTGTGCCACTGCTGGAATTATCGTCGGTGTTGTGGTGTTCACAGGTTTAGGTGGTAAAATCGCTGGCGGCTTGCTCTCTCTAGCTGGAGATAACTTATTCTTGTTAATGTTCTTCACGATGATAGCGTGTATTCTTCTTGGAATGGGGCTACCGACAACAGCTAACTACGTTGTAACAGCTTCAATGGCAGCTCCGGCATTGATTTCGTTTGGGGTACCTGAAGTCGCAGCTCATTTCTTTGTCTTTTATTTCGGTATTGTGGCGGACATCACACCACCTGTTTGTCTAGCAGCTTACGCTGGCTCGGGTATCGCCAAAGCCAATCCAATGAAAGCTGGTGTCACTGCTTTTAAGCTTGCCATAGCCGGATTTATTATTCCATATGTCTTTGTATACAATCCGGCTTTACTTTTGCAAGATGCGGATATATTAACTGTTATCTTGTTAGTCATTACGGCAGTGCTTGGAATGGCGGCAGTGAGTGCTACTATGATGAATTACTTCATATATTCGTTTAAATGGTATGAACGACCATTACTTCTGCTTTCAGGTCTCATGCTCATTTACCCTGAGAATTTATATATTGAGGGTGGCGGTTTACTCTTATTTGTTCTTATAGCGATGTTACAATACATGCGTAAGAAAAAGGTAGACACGCAAAACACACAAACAACAGCTTTATAATATCTTGAACTAAACAGGGGTCCCCATGTGGGCACCCCTGTTTATCTATTTAATCAAACTCTTTTAAAAATCCCCTTAGTGGTTTAAACACATAATAGAGATGTGAAAAAGGTATTTCTCTGTTCCCCCGACACTTGCTCTCCAGAAAGTAATGCCTATCTCTTTTGACGAAAGCTGAATTAACTAACCTCATTATTTAATCATAAAAGACATCAAATGTTTCCCAAAGACCTTCTAGTTCTTGTAATCTTTTCTCCACTTTCTTATGTTCGGTTCTTGTCAGAGCAGTGATTAAAGCACTAATCACACTCATAGGTGCTGAAAAAGAATCGATGAAAGAGTTAATTTCAGTAGCAGCTATCATTTTGTGATCAGCATATGGTACTAATGGGCTTAATAAATGGTCTGTTATAACCACCGTTTTCGCACTTCTTTGTTTCGCGTACTTCAGAACTTCAACAGTCCGTTTCGTATATCTGGAAAAGCCGAGACCGATAACTAAATCTTCTTCAGTTAAATCAAGCAAATGCTCTGACACACCATCAGCTTGACGGATCATTTCTGTATTTTGCAGGACTAGATCTAAATAAAATTCTAAAAATCCACCCACACTAGCCGCACTGCGATAGGCAATAATGTAAATTCTTTTTGCTTCAATAAGCTCATAAACGATTTTTTCAAAAATTGCTGGATCCACTTGATTCAACGTTTCTTTTAGATTTTGGATGTCATCTGACAATACTTCAGTGACCACATTCTCTGTTGTATCATTTTCATCAGTGGTTCTAGCTAGAACTTCAGCGGACGTCATTTTCCTTTGCAAAGCTTCTTGTAAATGTCGCTGTAAGTCAGGGTAACCTTTATAATTAAGAAAAAAGGCAAAACGAATAACGGTTGCCTCCCCTACTTGCACGTTTTTAGCAAGCTTGGACGCTGTTAAAAAAGGCGCTGTCTCGTGATGTTCAATTAAATAATTAGCTATTTTTTTGTGTGATTTGCTCATTTTTTCTCGTGTCTGGATCATACGACGATATACATCACTTTCAAGCAACGTTCTCCCTCCTTTAGGAGAATCTCGCTCCTCCTTTTAACTGATGGAACGCTTTTTCATAAGCTTTTAATGTAAAGTCTAGTTCCTCTTTTCCATGGGCTGCTGATATACTATAACGATTGAGAGGCTTTGTGTAAACACCAGCTTGAAGCAAAGCGAAATCCAACTCTTTTCTCATTTTCGTGTTCGTCTTTTGAAGATCACGGTAGTGTTTTAACTTACAACCCTTCTTCCATATTACATTAAATATAGAACCAGCACCATATGTTGTCACAGGAAGTCCTACACTTTTAGCGAGTGTTTCAATACCCTCTCGTAAACTAGTGGTGATATCTAGCACTTTAGCATATGCTTGTTCCATTTCCTTTATAGTTGCAAGTCCAGCTGCTAGAATAGTAGGATGGCCATTGTATGTGCCACTATGAAACAGAATATCTTTTGCTGACCCCGATCCTTCCTCCCCAGCTTCAAATACATCAGCTCCCCTAGAAGGTGAACTCACATCAAGAATCTCCTTCCTTCCACCAACAAGCCCAATTGGAAACCCCCCTCCAATTACTTTTCCAAGAGTTGTTAAGTCAGGCTCAATCTCATATTTCTCTTGTGCTCCTCCTAAAGCTGAGCGAAAACCTGTTTTTACTTCATCAAATATTAGAACAATCCCATACGTAAGAGTTAACTGGCGTAACCGATCTATATAAGTTTGATCAGCCATTATATACCCAGCTTGTATAGGTTCAATAATAACTGCCGCTAAATCACTGTGATGAGTCATGATAAGATGTTCGATACCTTCAATATGATTGAATGGCAAAATATAAGGTTCATTACCATCTACTTTAACATCTGCTGATTCAGGAACTGGTAATGGAAGCTCTATTTCGCCTGCTTCGTCTAATGACGGGTTAATACTGTAAAGCATCTCTTTATATCCACCATGGTAATGCCCTTCACATTTAGCTACCTTCCTTTTCCCTGTAAAAACTTGGGCAAGACGAATTGCTAACTGAGTTGCTTCAGTTCCAGAGTTCGTATAACGCAATTTTTGAATGGATGGGTAATGTCTTTTTATCGCTTTTGCAAATTCAACTTCAAGTTGATGTGGTGTACCAAACAAGCATGTACCGTCACAGAAAATTTGATCTGCTATCGCATGCCTTATTTTTGCGTGAGCGTGGCCTAAAGCAAGTGCGCCATATCCCATTAGATAATCGACGTACCAATGGTTATCAACATCCTTTAGCCAAGCGCCACGTCCCTCTTTCATCACTATAGGATAGGGTTCGAAATGCTTAATATTTGCTGCTACTCCTCCGGGTAAATGCTTTTTTGCTTCTTTCATATAGTTAAGTGAACGCTCCGTTTCTAATCCATAACAATCGAGAGAAGATTTGAGTTTCTTCATCACCATGATAGTTACATCCGCCTTCCTTCTTCACTTCATTTTTATGAAATATTTATTTCATTTTATGTTAAATAAGCTTGTTTGTGAAGGGATAGCGTAAAAATAGATGCGTTGATTTTTGTCTACATGATGATAGCTTACAGAAGTTTAGAAAAATGGAGGAAATCCTTCATTTATTCATATTAATTAATCATTTCCTCCGTTTTTGACCGTTTTTAAACATCTATGTTTAAATGAAGTAAGACTAGACGAGGAGGAGATATTTATGGCCCAACCAAAATACATTATGAATATTGAAAAAGTCCCCCATCTCTCAGATGAAGAAAAACAGAAACTGAAACAAATTACAGAAAAATTCGTGTTTCGAGTCAATGACTATTACTTGAGTTTAATTGATTGGGGAGACCCGGAAGATCCTATTAGAAAACTCGTTATCCCCAACGAAGGTGAACTAGAAGAATATGGGAGATGGGACGCTTCAGATGAAGATAAAAACTACGTCGTACCTGGTTGTCAGCACAAATATGAACAAACTGCGTTGTTAATCGTTTCCGAAGTATGTGGTGCTTATTGTCGTTACTGTTTTAGAAAGCGCTTATTTAGAAATGATATTAAAGAAGCTATGGCTGATGTTCAACCTGGAATTGATTATATTAAAGAACATCCTGAGATTACAAACGTCCTTCTTACAGGTGGGGATTCACTCATCCTTGCTACTCGAAAGCTTCGTCGTATCATTGAACAATTGAGAGAGATTCCACATGTTAAAATTATTCGACTAGGTTCAAAGATGCCTGTTTTTAACCCCATGCGTATATATGAAGATGAAGATTTACTCAATTTAATTTCAGAATTCTCTACACCTGAGCAGCGTATTTATGTTATGGCCCACATCAATCATCCAGTAGAAATTACACCTGAAGCTAAAAAAGGATTTGAAGCGCTCCACAATGCAGGCGCAATTGTAGTCAATCAAACGCCCGTATTACGAGGAATTAATGATGATCCAAAAGTGCTCGGCGAACTTCTTGATAAGTTATCATGGGCGGGTGTCACACCTTATTACTTCTTCATAAACAGACCTGTAGCAGGGAATAATGATTTTGTCCTTTCACTGAAAGAAGCTTATGATATTGTTGAAGAAGCTAAAGCGAATACCTCTGGCTTAGGTAAACGAGTACGCTTATCTATGAGTCACACATCAGGTAAAATTGAAATATTGGCCATTGAAGATGGAAAAGCTTATTTAAAGTATCATCAATCACGAGATGGAAATTATGGTAAATTCATGGTGCTTGACTGCCCTGAAAATGCCTCATGGTTTGATGATTTACCAGGTAACGATATGTACTGGGATGCACCTGAAAAAAAATGGGATGAATTTAAAGGGGCTAATGAAAAAATAGCCGAAAAAGAAGAAGAAGCGCTAACCTGAAAAGAGTCGAAGATCATAAACTTTTATTAAGGTCTTCGACAGAACGTTCATTTAGGCTGTTTGCATCTGCAGACAGTCTTTGTTTTTATCCTTGGCATACCTTCCTTTACTTACTGCATTCAGATCTTAAGTGCTGCACCCACCGACTAACTCTTTACTATGCTCCTCATTCCTTAGTCTAATCAATACTTTTCTCTCTCTCAATAAGCTTTAGTCTATGACTTTTATATAATTTTTTTGTTATTTAGCGAATTATCTCTCCATCCCATTTCTTATCATATGATATTTCTAGTACAATAGTTATATAAATTCAATTGTGTTAAAATAATCAACGATACTGCCAACTAAATCTCCATATATTAGATGGTTTAAAAGAGGGTTCATAAATGAAACAATTTTTGATACTATCACTACTATTAGTGCTAACAACTACCGGCTGTACAACAGAACGTTTGAATAATACTACACCGTTACCAGAGATTACATCGATCGAAAAAATGCCTGTTAAAATGGCATTTCATTCTTCTCAAAATAAAGATAATTTTACAGAAATTTCCTTCAAATTAGAGCATGTTGATGATAGTACTATAAACAGTGAGGACTATCAACTTCAATGGCCAAAGTACATTTTAGATAATGAAGAGATCGCTTATAAAGTGGAGGACGTGAAAATGAGCGAAAATAGTCTTGATGACGAACCTCTCAATGATCATGAATTAGGATTCACCCTTCGCTTATCCCCTGCAGTCATGAAAGAGAGGGATAAGGTTATGTTACAAATACCTGTTTATGTTATTCCACGACTTTTTGAAGAAGGTTATCCATTTAATGTTAGAGAGCCTCATGTGGATCGTATCGTCACCGGTGACCTCGTCATAGAAGATTTAAAACTAGAAGATCGTGTAATAGAGTTTAATTTAATTGATAAACATCCCGATCATCAAGAACAAGATCTATCTTATTTATTCAGTCGGGTACAGGATAACGAATCAATTTACCCATTATTCTCAACAATTGAATCTGGAAGTGGCTCTTCCTATGTAAAATTAGAATTTGCTCAACCAATCTCGCTACCAGCTCGTTTCTCTGTGGAAAGAACAACAATTGAAATACCAGAGTGGCGCTTCCCATTCTCTATTCTCGTCAATCTTGAATAGTGTGATTAATTGTATCGGCCTTTACGTTAACTTTGCTAAAGCCGATGAAAAGGCATCGACTCAGTCGATGCCTTCTTTCTTACCCAGTATGATTACTCAAAATCATCATCGTGTTCCTCAGGAACGTAACCTGTAGCAGGCATGACACCATGACCGTGTTGAGGCATGTATTGAGGTTGACTCATCATTTGCTGCTGTCCTGGATGAGATGGATACCCTCCATAAGCTTGCATATCCTGCCAATTCATTTGCTGTGGATATTGCCCCATCTGCTGCATAGGTTGCTGCATTTGCATAGTTGTAGGCGTTTGATATAGTGCACTTGGATCGTAGCCCCCATGTCCCTGTTGTCCTGCTACAGCAGATGGATAATGAGGTTGTTGGTGCATCGGATAACCGTACATCGTCTGGTCTTGCATCGGCATCATTCCTTGAGGCTGTTGCATCGGGTGCGCACTATGTCCTGCCATCTGTTGGTGATGAGGGACATAGTGTGGATGTGAAGCATTTTGGTTACAATTGCACGCCATGTTTAAACCCCTTTCCTTAATTTAACGTCTCATGTCAAGCTGACACACTTCATAATATGAAAAGGGCGTATAATTGTGCATATGTTTAGGAAATTGGCCGTGCCACACGTTAGTTGGTTTAGTTAGATGCATCTTTAGCCGTGATTTATCTTTTATGCCAACCTGGTACATTGTAATTACTAAACCTTCAGCGTCCCAAATGTTTCCTAGTAAAAGCACACTCCTACCAATATTACGTCTATGCTTGTTTTAGCATTGCTATCACAACGATCAGCTTCCATTGCAAAACATACTTTTATGAAGTATCAACTGGATAGTTTATTAGTAAACTCACGAGTTGCTTGTAGCATTTTTTGGCGCGTTTCCTCAGAGACTTGAATCACATCTCCAAAATGTAAAACACCATCTAACGTTATCCCACAAAATTGAAAAATACTTTTATTTATTAACTCTACAGTATTCTCATATAAACCAGAAGTTTTAAAGTCTCTCTCTGGCGTCCCAGTAGTAAAAATGAGTGAAGCTTTTTTATCTTTTAACAGTGGAATAGGCTCTTCACCATCCAATTCATAAGCAAAACCATATGAAAATACCCGATCTATATAGCCTTTACCAATAGATGGAAACCCTCCCCACCAAAGAGGAAATATAAAAATGAGCCTGTCTGCTTGGCGGATATTATCGTGTTCCTGAGCAATAATTGGAGGATAAACTCCCTGTAAACTAGCTTCATATTCTTCCTTTGACAAATACGGGTTGAACCAATCATTACTTAATTTCAACACGTTTACATCGTGATTTTCATGTTCCAATTGACTAGTTACTTCTCGTAAAATCGCTCCATTGAAGCTATCTTCAGAAGGATGCATGAAGATAATAAAATAATTCATTTTAACCCCCCTCTAATGATTAGGCACTTCTCCTTTATCCGCATCAAACCCTCTCATATAATCTTCAGCCATTTCCCCTTCAGCATGAATATAAAATCTTTCAATGCTTTCTTCATCCTCTAACAAAGTGGTCACATCCACATACCACTCTCCTTCCATTGCAAGAGGTAATTCTACAGAATAAGTTCCATCATCATCCATTCTCATCGTCCCTGTCATTGGATGATTCATCCTTTCCATATTAATATGTATCTGTACATTATCAACTTCGATAGGCTCCCCAGTTTCATCCATTAACCTTACTTCGAAAGTATGAAATTCCCCTGTTTCAAAAGTGTCCCCGTCTTGTAAAAAGGTTACTGTTACATCAGATGAAGCTGTCGACCTACAACCAACTATTAATACTGTGACGATAATGGTAATTGTCATGAAATTGACGATTTTAAGCATTCTCCTCTTCCCCTCTATCATATAAGATAAAACTATCTTTATTATATAAAATGTAAGCTTTTACTGCTATCTTTAAACATGACGTGTAGCTCAAATTGGGGAGTTGAGAAGATTGAACAAAATAGGCGTTATTTTAATTATTTTTATTTTAGCAGGTATGGGGTATACTGCTTATTCATTTTTTTTCAATGACAGTTCTGAAAATGTTACAACCGTAAATAGAATTAATGGTGAAGAACCGATTAATTTAGAAAATTATATTGGACAGAAAAAAACGATCTTGCAGTTTGTTGCTGTGCCATGTGAATGTTGCAGCTACTCAATGCCATTTATTCAAGAATTCATCGCCAGTCAGAGTGACATTGAGGTCATTACGATCGTGTTTTTCGGCAAAGAAAGGGAAATCCTTGATAAGTTTGAGAATGAATATAAAGCGACTCATCTGTGGGGAGTTGACCCGAAGCGTGATTTAGCTAATTATTACAACGTTTCTGTCTCTCCAACTTATGTTTTTTTCGATGAAAAGGGGAACGAATTAGGAACTCATCCATATATTATCGCTACAAGCGAAGAGCTAGGGCAAAGGTATGAAGAAGCGTATGAATCCTATCATCATGAAAGTGATCCAGATAACCAATGACTATCTGGCTAGCTTTTTCAGCGGGCTTTTTATCATTCGCTTCAGCTTGCATCCTTCCCCTTATTCCTAGCTATATTGCCGTAATCACAGGAATATCACTTACTGATTTACACGGTACAAAAGCAACACGATTTAAAATCGTTCCTCGGACATTAGCCTTTGTAGTAGGGTTAATTATCCCTTTGCTGTTAATAGGAATGGGTGCAACAGCAGCAGGAAATTTATTTACACCTGCCTTTTCTGACTTTCTATCTCGTTTTTTTGGATTCATCGTCATTTTATTTGGCTTACATTTACTAGGCCTACTCAAATTTCAATTGTTCAATAAGGAAGTTCGGTTTCATAAAGCCTTTCAGAAAAAAGGTGGGCTTGTTAGTGTTGCCTTAATGGGCATGGCGTTCGGTTTCGGATGGACACCATGTATTGGTCCAATGCTCAGTTCTATTTTAATTATGGCTGCTGACTCAGAAACCATTTGGCAAGGGGGAGGTCTTTTAAGTGTGTATGGTCTTGGCCTCGGTATCCCGTTTATTATAATTGGTGTTGCAGGAAGTGCAAGTCTTACTGTTTTGAAATTTTTACAAAAACATATCCATGTCATATCCATCCTAAGTGGGGCGATTTTAATCATTCTGGGGTTACTGTTAGTTACGGGGAATATGGCTTACATTACCCCAACAATGAACTTGTAAACAGAGGAATAATTATCATCTCATTTAATAAAACAGTTTCTTATTTATAAACGCGAACACAGCCTTTTTTTCAATTAGACTATAAGATGCTTTTTTCAGTTTATGTAATATGTATACTAGAAAATATGCTGACATTAAGGTTTGCTCTGAGGTCATCATTACGAAGGTAATTGTTTAGTGTTAATTCCCGAGTAACAAAGGAGTACTATCAATACAGACAAACCTTAATTAAGCTGGATTTCTAATTGGCTTGCCGAAGTAAAAACCCTGTACTAAATCTACAAATGGCTCCACAGCTGCAAATTCCTCGGCTGATTCCACACCTTCAGCTAGTAAAATGATACCTAATTGCTGTGAAATATTTCGCAAGTATTTAATATCATTCATTTTCCTCTCACTTAAATGGCACTTATGAATAAGTGTTGGATCAATCTTGACATAATCAGGTACTAATTGCTTTAATATTTCATAAGTAGAATACCCTGCTCCCACATCATCTAATGCTACTTTAACGCCTTCCTGCCTATAAAATTGAAAGATATTTCTAAGATGGTTAATGTCAAAAATCTTTTCTGTTTCTACCACTTCAAAAACTAAGTCCGATGGATTCACACGGTAATCTTCTACGGCCTTAAATGTGCTTTTTAAACACTGGATAGGATCATTAATGGAAGATGGTAAAAAGTTAATGAAATACTTCATTCCCTCTGATAACATTTGTGCCCCTGTTCTTATAGCATTAATTCTCGATTGGCTATCTAACATATTCTGTAAACCAGCATGCTGGGCAAACATGAAAAGATCTGTTGGTACAAAAGGATAGACCTTACTGTTTGGCCGTAAAAGAAATTCATAACCGGTAATGATTCGCTCTTTCGATGAGATGATTGGCTGCATATAAGATTGAAATAGTTTTTCTTGAATTATTTTGACAAACGATGGATTCTCAATAATAAGAGAAAGCTGGCTAAGTGGAAGTGTTACTTTTCGATAATCGTCTGACCTCACTTCTCCTAACAAACTACCCTCATATACTTCCATTTGTTTATCGGTTAAAATCATCTGTACTAGCCCAATACACCGTTGAAGTTGAACCCATGAGGAATATTTAATTTGTAACCAGATGCCATCCAATACAAGCTCTACACCTACTACCACCAATCGTGCTTTCAATTGGCGAGCTATCATCTCATCCTCTATTTGGAGTAATAATCTCCCTTTATTCACTAATGGAATTTCCCCTCGATAAACACTTTCTGCTTCCACGTTAAACACCTACTTTCTGGAGTAATTCACACTACTTTATCTTGCCATACCTATTCTTTAAAACTAAACTCAGCAATTCCTTTATAAGGTATAGACGTTCATGCTAAATTGATAGCTATCATTACTTTCACTAAACGAAATTCAAATCACGCATAGGAAAACCCCACCCTTATGGCCGTCAATCTATCAAAAGCTAAGCTTCAATCAGTGGGAGTTTTCCTTCCCCCCCACTGATTGTTAGTTTAACTTATCGGAACTTTAGGGACAGTTTATCCCCCACCTTAACTTTTCGATATTCTTTAGTTTTCAGGCGGGGATTTTACTGCCTTAAGTGTGGGATAAACGATATCATGTTACGAAAATCCTTTCCTAACGATATATATTTCACTATAATATACAAAAGCAAAGGAAAAAAACACAGTCTTTAGAACTAGTTAGTCATTATATCGTCACAATTTCTTAAATTTAAATCTTTTTTTGGTTTTCATATATTTTTACATATCTTTTCTTTTTAGCTCTCTAGATAGCCAATAAAACTTTTGTTTGCCTTTTATTGAAATAGGAGATTTGATATGATGGCAATATATAATTGAAATGGGAGGCGATGAGTTGTGGTTTTATCACATGAAGAGATTCAAGCGAGTTTAAGAGATTCTCAAAAGTGGGAACTTGAAGATGAAACTTGGATAAAAAAACAGTACAACCTGCCAACTTTTCCGAAAGCAATGCAATTTATTAATGAAATAGCTGATTTGGCTGAAGACCGTCAGCACCACCCTTACATGATTATTAATCACACGACTGTAACAATTAAGTTAAGCACTCTTGACAAAGGTGGTTTAACTCAGAAAGATTTTGAAGCAGCTCACGCATACGACCGAACATACTTACGGTATACTTAACACTCATATTCAACTGTGTAATAAAACGTACCTTTATTCAGGACATTAGAGTTCCTTCTCTCCCGCCTAAATAGATTTATCTCTACTCTATTTTGAGACGGGCGTTTTATGAATCGTTTTCTTGTGCTGAAATATCACTAAAAAAGGCTCGTCCTAGAACTATGGACTGAGCCTTTTACTTATAATGATAACCCGTCATTATTTCCCTGTCTCTTTAAATTTTTTAATTCTGTCTCCTATCTCATCTCTTACAGTTTGGAAAACATACCACTTTTCGTCCTCAGTTCCTTCGGCTTTAGCTGGGTCATCAAAGCCCCAATGGACACGATCTTTATTTTTAGGTGTTGCTGGACAAACATCATTGGCATGTCCACATAAAGTCACAACTAAATCTGCTTTTTCAAGTAAGCCTTGATCAATAATATCTGAGGTCTGATTAGAAATATCAATCCCTACTTCATCCATTGCTTGAATAGCTTTCGGATTTACACCATGTGCTTCAATACCAGCTGAATAAACATCCCATTTATCACCCAAATAATGATTCCCCCAAGCTTCCGCCATTTGACTTCTGCAAGAATTACCTGTACACAAAAAATAAATAATTGGCTTCGTCATCATGTTGCCTCCTACTCATTATATAAGATTCCACTTATATATTAGCATGTTTATCCACACTTCAAAAGAAGACTGGCTGTATTTTAACATTAAGAGTTTGTAAAGGGCTGCGCGCTGAGGAGACAAGGTTGAAAGGGCGATGTCACTTTTAAAAAGTGACTGTCACATCCACAATCAGATGACCCTATTTTTTTCACTTCCACCGTCCCACCTGTTGCCTTTTGTACCAACTTTTTCAGAGCACACTCTCCATCACCCAGAGGAAAGGTACAAGCATTTAGCCATTCGGCGTATTCTCTAATATAATCTATGTGCCAATGCTTTCTTTTTTCCACTTTATAATGCCTTTCAACACGTTTCCGGATATTTCTTATTCCACTTCCAATATAGACGTAAAATCCTTCTGAAAAGTAGACTTCCCTTTTCCCTATAAGGATGTGCGTGTTGTGACTAAGTTTCAAATTTAGGACATATAATTGATGGTTATCATCTATCATTCCAATCGTCATATGCAATCACCTTTTACCTTATCGTTATCATCAAAGATATACTCGTTCATTAATGTATTAATAATCACACTTAACGCCTTTTGTTGTGTTTCAATTGCCATCGTTGATAAGGCTGGATTATTCACTGCCATGTCAGGGGTAGCTGGTACATGGATAAAGCCTGCCTGTATGTTCATTTCCTTCAATTTAATATGATATAAGAGGGAATATAAGGTAGTGTTACATATGTAGGTTCCTGCGCTATTAGAGATATAAGCTGGAATAGACTGCTTTTTCAAGGCTTGATATAGGCGCCCTAATGGAAGAGTAGCAAAAATACCATCAGGACCACCTTCAACTATGACTCTATTAACAGGACGATCTCCGCTATTATCTCCTATACTACCTTCTCCCGCAGAATCCTGAAGATTGATTGCAATTCTTTCAAGGTTTATAGCTGATCTACCTACTGCTACACCTAAACAAATTACAAAGTCTGGGTGATAATCCTCTACTTTCTTTATCAATTGTACGTCGCATTCTTTGTAAACGACCGGCAGTACTAATGTCTCTAATGTCACATGTTGTCCAAAGCCCCGTTTAGATACCCAGTTAACTAAATCACTAGTGGGATTTCGGGTCATGCTACCAAATGGCTCAAATCCACTAATTAGTAATCGCAAATCACATCACATCCTTTCCCTCTCTATTTTCTTCTTAAATGTCATAAATTGCAAGACTTCAATTAGTCTGCTATATATCACACTAAGACTTCAGTTACTAACCATATGAAAATGTAATAAAATATTCTTTATTTAACCGTTATGCCTTATTTTCTATGTGATAGGATAAGCATATGACCTGTTTATTAACATCTAAGAGGTAACAACTATTAGAGGGGTGAAGAACCTATGCCTATCGCCGATAAAAAACTGGACCGCCTGTCATTCTATGATTTGATCCCTGAATCAATGCAGGAACTGTTAGTTAAAGAAGGAACAGAAGTTTCTGCGAACAAAGAGAGTATCATCTTTTATGAAGGCGAGGTTCCTAAACATATTTATTTTATTTTAGAAGGTCAAGTAAGACTTACTAAAACATCTGCAGAAGGAAAAGTTTTTTTCCTACAAAAGAAAAAACAGTATGATCTTCTTGGGGAACTGAGCATATTTAATTCATTAAAATATCAATATAATGCAGAGGTAACCCAAGGAGCTTTGCTGTTACGTTTTACTTGTAACCAATTAGAGCGTCTTCTCATAGCTCATGAAGAATTGGCGGTAGCATTTATGAAATGGCTCTCCAAAGAAAACCAAGTCATGATGGCTCAATTTAGAGACCTTGTTTTCTGCGGAAAGCAAGGCGCTGTTTTTTCTATTTTAGTGAGGCTATCTAATGAATATGGCCAACCAGTCTCTCAAGGGATTCTTATTAATCGTAAAATAACGAATCAGGAACTAGCTAACTATGTAGGAGCCACAAGAGAAAGTATTAATAGAATTTTAAAAAGACTTATTAAACAAAAAATCATCTCTGTAAATACAAAATATATTACAATTCACGATTTGCCTTTCTTACAAGCTCATTTGCGTTGTAGTCATTGCCCCTTTGAGGAATGTACAATTTAATCACGTCACTAAATTATCTATAACGCTCAATAACAGACGGGAATTTTTATCTTAAGTCCTTCGCATAATTCAGCAATAGTTTCTTCACGCAAAAAACGAGACAGGTAAACATTCTTGTCTCGTTTAACACTAGTCATTTCATCTACCTTTATCACTTTTATTTTAATTAAGGTTCTCGTACTTCTAGTCCTCGCACGAATAACGTAACACTTTCTTCTATAAAAGATTCCAAGGGCATATGCGAGACTTTTTGTCCACCAAGATGGCGGGCAATAAAGAAACCTAAATTCATCCACAAAAAATTCATCGCTTGAGCCTCCACATTACAGTCTACCATCTTTCCTTGCTTTTGCATTTCTTTAAAATAATCTACTAAATACATTTTAAGCCTTTTAGGATTTTCTGATATTTGTTCGCCAATAAAAGGATGCGTGTGTCTTTCTTGATAGGAAAGAAGCACAATTTTATAATTGTATTGATTATATTTATGATAGGTTTCGCTTACTCTCTTTAAATCTTCCTTCAAATTATAGCTAACATGATCATATAGTATAGCTTTCATATCAATTAAATAAGAGTGTGTTTCTACTGCTCTCTCCAAGAGAGCTTGCTTTGTACCAAAATGTCTAAACAGTGTCATTTCACTGAATCCAGATTCAGCAGCAATTTCCTTCGTTGTAACTGCTTTAAACCCCTTTTTTTCCATGAGATCAATCGCCGTTTCGAGTATTATCTCTTCCGTTGTCATCGTTGCATTACCTGTCTTAACCATTGAACTCACCACCTGGATGTCATAATGTGCATCTTTTCACAAATGATAGTACTGACTCACATCTTATCTTTATTATAAATAAGAATCACGCGTTGTGACGCGTTAATTAGTTACAATTCCGTATCATCTCTATGACAAATTCATGAAATCTTATTTTCCTATTGCTCAGTGTCCTCTAGAGACAAATGAGTTTATCTGGTGAACATCTTTCTATAACTATTAAAATTTAAAGTTTGTCCCAATGAAAGATGATGTCTCCATTTATGAAGGAAAAAGCCCACACTGCGATAGATTTTTATATCGTGTTAACCACATAAAAAGCTGGTTTAAAATTAAACCAGCCTTTTCCTTACTTCTTATTATTGTACATATCGTATGGAGGAAAGTTTCCATTCCTCTTCAAATGAAAATACAACTTCAACCCCACCGTCATACTGGAAACCATCGTCGGTTAATGTATACATAGCATAATCACTCGTATAATGTGTGTCATCCACTAATGAAAAACCCCTCTGGGCTATGTAAGGAACAGGGTCAAATTGTAAGTAGTGCATCGTCCTATCTATGCCACTATCGTGTTCCATTATATTTAAAGCTTCTAATTCATGATCAATGGTCACATTTGAAGCAAGCATCGTTTGTAAATCATCATGATTTCTTTCATGCATGTATTCAAAGATGTCTAACAATTTCTCCTCTATTTCCACTCGCAATGCCAGTTCGTCTTCATGCTGCTCTTCTGTTTCAATCGCTTGCTGTTTATATGTTAAAATGTCGTTCTTTAAGCGCCTATTTTCTTCTTCTAATTCTTCTATTTTCTGCCGTTCATCTTCCAGTTGTTCAGTCAATTTCTTATTCGTAGAAACAAGAGTACTAAGATCATCAGATTCATCTATTTTCTCTGTCGATCCTTTCTCATTATCATTACAAGCTGCAAGGATAAGGAAAACACACCCTATAAAAGCAAAGAGATTACTCTTCTTCATTATCCATTCCCCTTTTACGGATAAGGCTCTATTTAGCCATTTTGTAACTACTATAGTTTATCACTATGTGCTAGTAAATGAAAAGTTTTTTTAGAACAAGAAAACCAACTTCATTCGACATGAAGTTGGTTTTCGCCGCAAGGCTCTGCTCCTCATTCCAGTTAAATCCAGAAAAATGCTGCTCCTAAAGCGAATCCGCCAATTGCTGCTAGTGCTATCGGAATGGTATAAAAACCGTATCCATACCCTCCAAAATCACTTGTCGGTTGCAAATAGACATGATGTTGGTCCACATGAACAATTTTTCCGTAATATTTTCTACCGCACAAGTCTGTTATATGCACATGCCTACCTTTGTACCTGTTACATATATCAAAATAATATTGCATCTGACTCACGTGCTCACCTCCTCAACATCTTCATAATAGTGTATTGAGAAGGATGAATTTTGGTTGGACAAACGCCTTAAATTACTTATTTTACACGGAATTTACCGATAAAAGGGTATTTCCCCTGTTTTGAACATCCTTTTGATCATAAAAAAAGAGGAAGGTTTTCCTCCCTCTTTCTCACAAAGCATCATCATTATTTATCGCGGTTGTTTTTATTTTTTTCTATTATCTCTTCCAAAGCGTGCAATAGATCCTCCTTACTCATTTCAGAAATATTGTCCTCGTTTTTTACTGGTCCATGGGTGCCAGATGGCTCAACTTCTTCCACCTCAGAATCACCTTTATGTGAGTCCTCAAGCTTCTCACTCTCTACTACTTCTAGGTCATACTCATTAAACGGACTTTCATCAGCTTCTTTATAAAATTCGGAAAGCTGTGGTTCTGATAGATTTTCTGATCCATTAGAAGGTAATTCGTAATGTTGTCTTGCACGCCCCTGCTCGTCTGTGTATTTATCTTCCAACAAATAGGCAGGAATGCGTTGACCGTCAGGCATCATATATTTTCTATTAATAAATCGTGTGTCCTTATCAAACAGACTATATATGACAGGAATCAATATAAGCGTTAAAAATGTTGAACTGATCATGCCACTAATCACTGTAATGGCCATCGGCTGCTGAATTTCTGTCCCTTCACCGATTCCTAAAGCCAGTGGCACTAAACCTAAGATAGTCGTTAAGGCCGTCATTAATATTGGTCTTGCCCGATCTTTAACTCCTTCAATAATGGCTTCATAGCTGCGATATCCAGCTTCTTTTCGTTGATTGATATAATCAACGAGAACGATCGCATTGTTAACAACAATCCCTACGAGCACAATGAGACCGATAAATGCTGTCACACTAATAGGTGTTAATGTTACTGTTAAACCAATCGCTACCCCAATGATGACTAATGGAACAGTAAACATGATAACAAATGGGTATCTAAGAGATTCAAATTGGGCAGCTAATACGAGATAAACAAACACAATCGCTAAAATTAAGGCAAGTGTTAAATCACTTAAGGCATCCTCAAGTAACTGCTGATCACCTGTATAACTAATCGTTGTTTCATCAGGCATTTCATAATCATCTATGGTTTCAACAACTAATTCATTTATTTCTCCTAAGTTATAATCCGCACCGAACGTAAGAGAAAATTGAACTGCCTGTTCCTGATTTGCACGGTTTATCGTTTCAGGACTCGTTCCTTCATCAAAGTCAGCTAAATCACTTAAAGCTATATACTCACCCTCATTATTACGGATAAGTAACTCTTCCAATGCCTCAGAACTATCAATATATTCATCATCATAACGTACGTGCACTTCATAAATATCATTTTCAGCCGTCACCACTTGAGTCGCAAAGACGCCCCCCGTTTTTTCGTTAACAGCTTCGGCAATTGCAGCTGGTGTTAGTCCTGCTTCTCTAGCCGCTTCATCATCAATCGTTAATTGCAATTCCGGTATCGTTTCTTCAAGTGAGTTTGTGACGTCTGTGAATTCATTCATTTCATTGAATTCTTCTAACAAATCATGAGCTACTTCTTCCAGGCGTTCTGGATTAGAATCACTAATATCAAACGTGAAGGTATTCGGATCCGTTCCTAGTGAATCCTCGACTTGCATTGAAATATCAGCATCAGGAGCTGCTCGTTCAACATCTCTACGAATAGTATCAATAAATGCCATCGCGGACGTATCTCGATCGGCTATCGGAACAAGGGTGACATAAATAACTGCTTCATGTGCGGTACTTCCTCCGCCCATTTGCATACCACTACCAGAGGAACCCGTTATTGCAGTGTAATGTTCTATTTCTGCATAATCATCTAATATCGACTCAATCTCTTGAACATCTTCATAGGTAACCTCTAACGTTGTACCTGCTTCATTCTCCACTTCGATTTGAAAAAAGCTTTCGTCGGTAGCAGGCATAAACTCTGTTCCTACTCTTGATACTCCAAAGACACCGGCAATTAAAAGAACAAATGTTATTAAGAAAACAATCAATCTATTCTTAAGTGCCCATCTTGTTGAGCTATCAAAAAATCCGATAAATCGGGAATCCCTTCTTTTTTCTTCAACTGCTTCTGTTGGTGCTTTAAGCCAGCGACTAGCAAGCATCGGCACGATAGTTAAAGCTACGAAGAGTGATGCTACTAAACTGAAGGAGACGGTCAGAGCAAATTCTCTAAATAGATTTCCGACAATTCCAGAAATAAATACCACTGGTAAAAAGACAGAAATAGTCGTTAATGTGGAAGCTGTAATAGCTGTAGCTACTTCCTTAGTTCCTTCATAAGCAGCTTGCTTTGGTTCTTTTTTCATAGCTAAATGTCGATAAATATTTTCAATAACAACGATAGAATTATCGACCAACATCCCGATTCCAAGGGCCAAGCCACCCAGCGTCATAATATTTAATGAGAAGTTAGAGAAATATAACAACACAAAAGTGACAATGACAGAAAACGGTATAGCGATACCGATTAACAAAGGTGTTTTAAAACTTCTTAAAAAGGCGAATAGTACAAGCATAGCAATGATTCCTCCGCCAAGAAGTGCTATCCCTACACTTGATATAGCCCTATCCACATAATTGCCTTGATCAAACAAAATATCTGAATCAATATCGCTATATTGCTCCTCTTCTAGTAGCTCATCTAATCCGTCTCTAAAGTCTCGAGATACTTGAGACGTATTAGCATCAGCCTGCTGCTGAACGCTAACTAAAATAGCATCTTCCTGATTCGTTTGCGTAATGACATCAATGGGTTCTGGTGCTATTTCTACATTTGCTACATCAGCGAGGGTAATATCATCTCCTGATTCAGTATCAACCGTTAGAACAATATTTTCTACATCTTCAACGCTACCTAACTCAAATAAAACACGGGTTGAAATATCTGTATCACCATCTGTTACGACACCTCCTGGCGCAGTAACATTGTGTGTTTGAAGAACTTGAATCACGTCGGTGTGATCAAGCCCATAGGCCTCCAGTTCATTTTGATCAAGAGTAATGGCAATCTCATCAATTGCATCTCCTAAAAGGTCAATTGTTGCAACGCCTTCAATTCGAAGCAAATCAGATTCGAGCTCCTGAACAAGGCTATTTAAGTCTGCATCTTCGGTACCAGCTGATAAAGAAAGCTGAATGATTGGAAACTGCGAGGGGTCAAATTTTAGAAATTGTGGCTCCCCTGCTCCCGATGGTAGGGCTGTTTGGTTCATCCTGCTTATAATATCGTTCTCTACATCATCTATGGAGGTTGTCCATGAGAATTCTAGAATAGTCATGGAGGAACCCTCCATGGAGATACTGCTAATATTATTTAATCCTGAAATAGTTGATAGACTGTCCTCCATAGGCTTTGTAACTCTATCAACTACTTCCTCGGGGCTAGCATCATTATAGCTTGTCACAACTGCTGCCATAGGTGCATCAATATCGGGTATAAGCTTTAACGGGATATTGGTTAAAGAAACAAATCCAAGTATTATAAAGAGTGTCATTGTGACCAATGTAAAAACTGGCCTTTTTATTGAAAAGCCGGTTAAATGTCTCATTTGGAATCCTCCTCCTGTGCTTTATATATAATGTCATTTACATGTTTCAGAGCATCCCTAATATTTACTAAATGATTTTCATCCATTTTCGTTAAATATTTAGCCGCTATCTTTCTACGTTTATCTTGAAGTTCTTCGAGTAGTGCTTCACCTTCACTTCCTAATTTAAGTATAGTACTCCGCCTATTAGTTGTATCAATTTCTCTTGTTACTAAATGCATCTGCTCCATTTTTGTTATCATTTGGCTGATGGCACTAGCAGACAAATTCATGTAATAAGCTAAGTCTTTGACATGATTAATGCCATTGACACCAATTAAATAAAGTATTAGCTGTTGGTTCTTTGACATTTGTTTGTTTGCAAACTCTGAATTGAATTCATAATTAAGTCTCAAATTAATATCCACAAGATATTTTTCAATTTCATCAAACACGTCATTTAAATGATTCATAAAACACCTCATAAATTATTAAGAAATTAAACAATTAACTTTTTTAACTATAAGCATGTCATACTAAAATGTCAATCAAAAAGAAGTACCACTGTTAAAGATAACTTTGGAATGTTCTCGGTTGGACCTCTTTACTCCAAGACCAGATTTAGTGTTAAAATAGCACATTTATATCTCTACAAAAATGGTCATGAATTAACTTGGAGTCTTCGTTCTGACTCATCCTGTTTAGATCACTTTTATCAGTATAAACAAGTGTTTTTTGATAACATTTCTTAGGCTTAATGTTTTTAGTAAGTGAAAAAAATAGGGCTTGAATGACTTTTGAGTGACAGGTGTCAAAGTCGATACAAGATAAATTAAATAATGTAACATTAGACGATTGATTTATAAAACGAACCTTCAATCAGGACGTTAACCTCCGTTATCTGTGATAAAAGGCTACTTGTTAACACTCTTTTTACTTCTGAACATTGTATAGATCATTATTTCGCCCAGTCTATCCTCACTTATCAATTGATAGCCGAACGATCTATAAAAGGCGATATTATCTTCATTCTCTGTATCAAGTGCAATCCCTGTTGTTAAAGGATCATGATCAACTATCTCATGAATGGCATCAAGTAGACACTTTCCTACCCCTTTTCCTTGTTCTTTATGATTCACTCCAATACAAACTAAATAATGATGCCGCTCTGTTGGACGTCGGGCACTTATCATTTTCATATAGTAATTGATTTTTTTGAATGCCCTCCACTTTACCTGAAAAGTCAATTGCAAGATAAGCAAAAATAACTTTATTTGTATTAAAACTGACTTAATAGTTTTTGTCGCTTGTGGTTTTTCAACGCATGCTAAGCCTTGCAAAAGATCATTTTCTTTTTTACCTATGATTAACTGTTCCTTTATTTGCTGATATGTTAAAACGAAATGAAAAAACTTAGTGATATCTGCTTTTGAATGACTTGCAAATAAATAGGTGAATAAAGGGTCATTTGAAAAGGCTGTTCCTAATAATGTACTAGACGCTTTAAAATTATGCCTGCTAATTTTAACCATGTAGGGCCTTCTCACTATGATGAGCCACGGCAAAACTATAAATTACTTTAATCATAAACATCATGTAAATAATTAAAAGAATATTTTCAATCCTCTCACTTATAAGGAATATGCCTATTAGCCCTAAAGTCAATAAAGCCCCTGCCAGTGCTTTTTGAAATGACATTGTCCTTAACAAATTTATAGCGATAGCAGATGCTATTGTGTAACCCCAGACACTGAATGCTAGTGCCATTGAGCCTCCAAGTACCCATGCACAGAGCACTGGTTGTATATGAATTGCGATAAACACCCATCTACCCAATGGCCTTGTTTGATAATAGGTATCTGTCCCAAACGTAAAATTGGCTATGACACCTCCTGCTATATCAATGTATAAAAGAAGTAATACAATGTTTTGATACCATGTAAGCGCCATTAAAAAATCTTTTGTCACCACACTGACAATTATTCCTGAAAGTACTGTGAAGAAAATAACAATAGCTAAGTCACTTTTTTTCTGCTCTGTACCAAACAATTCATGAAAAAATTTAGGTATATTTACTTTTCCCTCATTCATCGCAATTCCTCCCTTATTTTATGTAATACCATCATATTACTAACCGTCCGATCGGTCAATATTAATTTTGACCGATCGGACAGTTAGTGATATATTATAATGGGTGATATAAATGGACGACTTAAGAAGAAAAAAAGGTATAGAAACGAAAAAACGTATACGTATTGCCACCACTACTATCCTTGCACAAGAAGGTATGTCTGGTTTAAGTGCCAAAAAAATAGCAGACGAAGCTGGCATTAGCAAAAGCAATTTATTTCATCACTTTCGTTCCCTAGATGACATATTAATTGATCTTTTTGAAAGCATTACTTCAGAAACAGCACACACCTTATCCAATTTTGAATTTGAAACATTAGAGGAATTCTTTCATATGTTAGGTGAATTAACCCTTCAACTTTCAGTGGAAAAAGAGGAGACTTTCATCGCTATGTTTCATTACTTTAATTTTGCATTGACCAATCCTGATTATAAGGTTCGGATAGATAAACTAAAGCAACATCTAATCAACATCTTCAGTGATTATATCCGTTCAATAGAGCCAATATCACATGCGGCATTAACAAACATTGCAGAAAGCATTGTCATTACACTTGATGCATTTGGTATGCATTATTCATTAGACCGTAATAAAGAAAAATTTTTGCACCAATGGCACATACAATCAGATTTCTATTGTCACTATTTAAGGAACACTTAAGTAAAGCAAAAGGTCTCCAATTGGAAAAAATTATATCTATATGCTAAATAGGGAGTTGAATTGATTTCATAATGAGAAGGGAGATAAGGACGCTAATGTCCTGATTGACTTAACTGCCAATCAGGGGGAGAAGCACGACGACAACACCCACTGATTGAAGATTCGTTTGATTTAATATGCGAAGATGAAACTGAAACGCAGCCTGAAAATCCACTTTTACTTAGATTTACCGAGCAAAAGTTAGCTGAAGACACCCCCTCCAGAGAGTGTCCGTCTGAAATGAAGGTCACGATCATTATTCGAATGCGTTGATATCTTTTTTTGAATGATGATATTCATTCAGTTAATAAAAACCATAGTCCCTAAAAAAGAGACTATGGTGATTTGACTTCTATGAAAATATCATTCAATGACTTCCTCTTAACCTCCTGCTGATTCTCTCGCGATGAGGCGTCAAAGATAATGGCTGTGTTCTCGCATAAATCCTTACTCTTTTCTGAGAGAGTACAAAATATGTTTATTGTTCCGTGTCCTCGAAGAAAATCCATCGACACTTCCCTCTTTAGCTAAATAGGGCACTAAAACCCTGTTACATCATTATTAAGAGCTTCAGACTTCGCTGACCGTTCCTTTATTGCAGCCCTTTTAAACACGAACATTTGGATAGACACATTTAATCATTGTTCGCTCGTCTATTGAAAAATCAATTTTCGTATTCATCAAATGATTTTTTACAAAGGAAATGATTATCTAATATAATATTATTTGAGAAAGAGGTATTAAACTGATTTTTTTATACCAGTAACTCTCACAACAATAATACAGCTATCCCTAATGAAATACAGCCTAAGACAACTAATTGTATTGACGCTACTTGGCGATTCTTCTCAAACGATTTCCAAATAATAATGTAAACGCCAAGCATCATTGCCATAAACAAAATACCTTCTACCATTGGATTTAAACCAGCAGTATCCCTTGTTGAATGCTGATATACACTAAAATTAGCTAAGATAGCTACCGTCCAGCCAAGAAATATAGCTAAACCAATCCACTTTAACAATTTCTCCATAGGCTCCTCCTTGCTAGTTAGTACTTACCTTTAGTATTCCTAAATAAGACACTGTTTAATCTGTTAAAACAACTTCTTCAAAGAAACGTTCATAGCCCTCTGCCTCTAGCTTACCTTCTACCCGGGCTACTTCCTCTCCATTTTCATAATGAACAACCATAGGTGTCGCTCGAATATTATAGTCATTCCTACCTTCTTCGAATTCTAACAGGTTAAATAATTGTAAGTCTACACCCATTTCTTCTGCCTTAGGGACGAGTATTGGCGTAGCTAAATTACAGTATTCACATCGCCCACTATAAAAATAAATAGTCGCATCTTCGCCATTAGCAAGCTTGTCCTCTAATTCATCTGGGAGAATAATATTTTGATACAGAGGATCATCCAATTGCTCAACTGTTTCATTATGAAGAGTCTTCTTTCCAAACGGGTTGCCTTGAGCTGTCTGGGTGTTTTGATAATGCGTTAGAAAACCGATAGCACCAAATAACACCACAATAATACTCCCAAAAATAATGAGTTTTTTCATTTATTTGTCACTCCTTGTAGTTTTAATCGTCATAATCATGAGGATAGAAATAATAGTAAAAGCTGTTAAAGCAAGAAATGGAATTGTGATAAAGCCAAAAACATTGATGTATTCATAATTACATGGGATATAACCACATGCTTCCCCTGCCTCAGCTAAAAAGGATAGCTTTTGTACAGAATAATGATATAAAGAAACCCCCATTCCAATCACTGTCAATGGCAACGTATAATACGCTTGCTTAGCATCTTTTTTGACAGCTGCAATACCGAGCGTAACAACTAACGGATACATAAATATACGTTGTACCCAGCATAATTCACATGCTACGTATCGCTGAATTTCAGAAAAATATAAAGAGCCTAGTGTCGCGATTAAAGCCATTCCCCAAGCTCCTAAAAGTAGATACTCAACCTTTTTTGCAGCAGTCAACTTTAGTCCCTCTTTTCGTTTAATAGTTCTTTCATTTCTTAATAATTAATGTATCCAAAAAATCGCTTTTTTGCAAAAGATTAAAGGCGCTTCCCAATAGTACGAATCTGGCCTTTACCATAGAAAAACCTTCAATCAGTGTGAGTGGGAATGGTCGTCGTACTTCTCCCACTGATTGGCAGTTGAGACAACCAGGACATCGTTATCTACCGCCTAGATAGATTTATCTCAGCTCTATTTTGATGCGGGCGTTTTTTCGGACGGTTATCTGTGATAAATTGTCTCCTTAGTTTAAGCTTCCTTTAGTGTAAAGAATAATTCTATTTATCTCAACGAAAAACCTTTTTTAAAATCGTCTATTTGTAAAATAATCTGGCTTGGTTTCATTTTTAAAGCTCAAAACTAAAAACTCACCGTTTAGGCGAGTTCTTGTACAGGTCTTTTATCGTCATGTCAACTTTATAATCCTTAGGAAGCTGGCCTCAAAAAACGCCTACCTTCCCTTCAACTTAGTTTGCCATTATAATTAAAGCACCTTCTGAGGTTCTGTGTTATTTATAAACGGTATAACATCCTCTTTCTTAAGGGGCATACTATATAAAAAGCCTTGCATTTCATCACACTCTCTATCATTTAAAAAAGCTACCATGTCTGACGTTTCCACGCCCTCGGCAATGACACGCATATTCATATTATGTGCCAATTGGATGATGGACGTGACAATAGCCTGGTCATTTATATTTTGAATCACTTCTTTAATAAATGATTTATCAATCTTTAAAGTGTCAATAGGAAAACGTCTTAAATAGCTTAGAGAACTATATCCAGTTCCAAAATCATCGATCGAGATTTTTATACCTGACTCTTTTAAACGCTTAAGCGTTTTATAGCATTCGTCACGATTATAAAGAAGGTCATTTTCCGTTATCTCTAAGTCTAAATATTTGGGAGGGAGATCCGTTTCTTGCAATACCCCATTGACCTTTTCAACGAAATCAGGCCTTTGAAACTGAATGGGAGAAATATTTACACCTATTCGGAGATGAAACCCTTGATCATACCAAATCTTTGCCTGATGACATGCCTCTTGCAAGACCCAATCTCCTATTTGGACGATAAGACCTGTCTCTTCAGCAACGGGGATAAACTCTACTGGTGATACCTTACCTAACACGTTATCTTCCCATCGTATGAGTGCTTCAACCCCTACTACTTGTTTACTTTTAAGGTCGATCTGAGGCTGATAAGAAAGAGTAAATGAATTACTTCCCAATGCTTCCCGAAGTCGTGTTTCTATGAGCAGCTTCTCAGTATGATGCGTTTTTAAAGATGGAAAATAAAGTTGATAGTCACCTTTCCCTCGCTCTTTCGCATAATGCATGGCAGCCTCAGCTTGCTGCACTAATTGGCTAGCGGTCGTTCCTGTTTCTGGACACCGAGCGATCCCAATTGAGGCTGTGATAAATAATTCATTCCCCTTAACAACAAAGGGTTTTAAAAACCTATTTAAAATGGCTTTAGCAAGCTCCATACCACTATCGCCTATGTTAGATTCATTAATTAAAACGGTGAATTCATCCCCATCATAACGGTAAACGGAGACGTCATTATTCTCAAAAAGCTTCAACTCTTTAGAAATAGCTTCAATCAGTTTGTCCCCTGTTACATGGCCAAGCGTATCATTATAAAACTTAAAACGGTCTAGATCCAAGAAAAGGATTGCTATTTGTTTCCTAGAATTTTCAGTTTCTCTAACATAATTAGCTAAGTCTTGATCAAATTGCTTACGATTTCTCAATCCTGTGGCCAAATCTAAAGTAACTAAATCATTTATCAATTCTTCTGCTTTATTCAACAATGTCGTATCTTGATGTAATATTAAAAAAAGTTGATCATGAGAAGGCTTACTTTGTGGAAGAGGTAAGAACGTCGTATCAAAAATAACCGATGTCCCGTCTTTCTTTCGATGAACCGTCTCTATAGTTCTTTTCTTACCATCATGCAACACGTCATGGAGGCTTTTTCTGACATTTTCTTCCATTGAGGCAGTATCAATAAGATTAATATAGTGATTTCCATCCACGTCACGCCATAGATAGTCTAGTTTTGTCAATAACTCGTCACTCATATATACAATTCGTCCACTGAAATCTGTAAGAACAATTAAAGCGACTTCTTCAATTGCTTGCTTTAAACAATAAGGTAAAATATCCTCATCTTTCTCTATACATTGGTCTTCCTCTTCTTTATTAAATAATGCTAGCCATTTTTGACTGATAGAAGGCACCTTCTTTTTATTTAGCTGTTTACTCATTTTCCCCCTCCTGAGTGATAAATACCATAAAACTAAAACGATAGTCATGTTTAAATTGATTTTTCGTCAGGGAAATAGATAAATCCTAAAACACTTCTTCCCTGATAATGGCTTGATTACACGTCTTTTGTTTCATTTTATGCTTTTTGAGTCTTTAGACGCAAGTTTTTTTTACCATTTTCGTTATTCCAGCACGAAAAATCAGGTCTTTTCATGATTTTTGTCTAATATTAGGTTGTATATTCGACATATAGACTACCTATTAGTTATTGTTTAGATCATCGCTTATTCCCTTAAAAAGAAAAATTGTCTTTGTTATCATCTTAACGCTACTTAGTACTAAACCTTCCGATGAGAAAAAATCTCTACATTTTCAACTTCTCATGGTCTTACTGGAAATCTTATCGTTTGGTTCTATCTCATTACGGGTAAGCTACATACAACGTCTCCATAATATATTCATGGTCCATTAACCCCTCCTCCATGCACAATACGATTTTTTATAAAGAAAGGTGATTTAAGATGGAATTTACTGAATTTCCTCAAGGGTACTTTCGTTCTATCGGGTATGATGAGTTAGAGAAACAACTTCACGTCCGATTGGAAGATGAGCGTTATTTAATCTTTTACGAAGTCGATCAAATTGATTACGTTGGCTTAATGTCATCTAATGATATGCAGGAATTCTTCCATGGAAGAATTGAAGACAGGTATCCAGCTCGGACAATTACAAATTAACTAAGTAATTGTGTTCGTTATGGATAAAACGCCCCTTCAATCAGTGGGTATTTTCGTTCCTCCCCCACTGATTGGTAGTTGAATGAATTAGGACACGAGCGTCCTTTATCTCCCACCTAAATAGATTTATCTCTGCTCTAGATGAGGTGGCGTTTTACGGACGATTATCTGTGATAAAGCGCTTTAAAAGAAGACCAGACTAGTGAATGATGATTGATTCGCCTATCAAGCATCTGATAATCCAAAAATATACAATTCTTCCTTAGTAGCTTGTACACCTCCGTTTAGCACTCGCCATAATACTTAAACGAATCACAAGTCGTAGTTAGTCTCTAAAAAACGATAACTTTTCAGAAGCTCTTTTGAGTTTCTGATTTTTTATTCAAAACCTCCCTCAGACTAATGTCTTCTCAAAATGACACTAACCCTTGATAGAATCACTATATATATGATCTTAAAATTGTATTAGGTGTGAAATTATCTTGAAAAAGGTGGCAGAATGTAAGGAACTTCGTTACAATAGGTTTGATTTAAACTTCTTATTGCGCCATTACTTTAACCAAAAGACAATGAACAAAAACATTCTGTCTTAAAAAAACAGGCGTTAAACCAACATTTCTAAATCATATCTTAAATTTGAGGAGAGTGATCGTATGAAAATTGGGGTACCTAAAGAGATTAAAAATAACGAAAATCGTGTGGCTCTCACACCAGCAGGGGTTTTAACTCTTAACCAAGCGGGCCATTCAGTCATGATTGAGACAACAGCAGGTATAGGAAGTGGATTTACAGATGATGATTACCTCGCTGCCGGAGCAAAAATATACGATGACCCTTCACTTTTATGGGCTCACTCCGATATGATTATGAAAGTGAAAGAACCATTGACATCTGAATACGAGTATTTTAGAGAAGGACTTATCCTTTTTACATATTTACATTTAGCTGCTGTCCCTCCTTTAGCAAACGCTCTTACAGAAAAAAAGGTGACAGCTGTTGCCTATGAAACCGTCGAAATAAACAGAACATTACCGCTACTTACTCCAATGAGTGAAGTTGCTGGTCGAATGGCTTCCCAAATTGGTGCGCAATTTCTTGAAAAACCAAAAGGAGGAAGCGGCGTTTTACTATCAGGTATACCTGGGGTTAAGCGAGGTAAAGTCACTGTCATTGGCGGGGGAGTAGTTGGAACGAATGCAGCAAAAATAGCAATGGGACTTGGTGCTGATGTCACTATTATGGACTTAAGCCCCGAAAGACTTCGACAATTAGATGATATTTTTGGAACTGAAATTAATACTCTCATGAGTAACCCGTTAACGATTGCAGAAGCCGTGAAAGAATCCGATCTTGTTATTGGAGCTGTTCTAATTCCAGGTGCTAAAGCACCGAAGTTAGTGACTGAGGATATGGTGAAAGAAATGAAGCCAGGATCAGTGATAGTTGATGTCGCTATTGACCAAGGTGGGATTGTTGAAACAGTCGATAAAATAACCACACATGACTCTCCTACTTATACAAAGTACGATGTGGTTCATTATGCTGTTGCTAATATGCCTGGCGCCGTTCCGCGCACATCCACCATTGGGCTAACTAATGTGACAGTTCCCTATGCTTTACAAATTGCTAATTATGGTCTACCTCACGCTCTTAAAAGTAACCCTGCTCTAGTAAAAGGCGTTAATACCGCAAGTGGCTTTGTCACTTATGAAGCTGTTGCCCGAGATCTAAACTATCCATATATACCGGTTGAAGAAGCCCTTAATATGTAATTAGTATCTTGTTTTGTTTTTTTGAACCTTTGTATAAGGCTTTTAGAAAAACCTTATACAACGAACCTTTAATCAGGACATTAGCCGCCGTTAGCTCCCGCCTCAATAGATTTACCGCTTTCCATCTATTTTGTTGAGTAGGGAGCTTTACGGACGAGGTGTCTGGGATAAAAAGGTTCTTTTTATGGGATTAAGTATCTTACTTATGTCATTTATATATTTCCCAATCTGAATTGATCCATTCACTTATTTGCTGTACATGCCATAAATTAGCATGAGAAGTCTGATGCGGGTGACTGGAAATGTAGACTGCTTTCATGTCAAGCATCAATGCCGGAGCAATCTCATTTATAAAATTATCCCCTACAGATACAAGTTGTTGAAAAGGAAGCTCATATTGCTTTTTTAATGCTTCAAACAACTGGCTCGTTAACGTTGGTTTTTTCGCAGATGAAATAATATGATCAAATATACCTTTTAAGTCTAATTCATTTAGTAATCTAAGCACATCTTCTTTATCACTGTTCGTCATAAGAACAAGAGGATGATTTTGTTTCAATTCTTTTAGAAATGTTTTCAGGCCAAAAATTTTCTGTAGGTTAAAGGAATCACTCACCATATACGCCTTTGTTTCCAAATAATGAGGGTAGCAATCTTTCACCCCATAATGTTTTGCACAAGCAAATGGCAACCACCAACCATCACCTATAGCCACTATATTTTTAAAGTCAAAGGTGAGAGGTGAGTCCCCATAGTAAGACAACATATCTGGTCTAACTTTACCTTCCCATGTTTTTGCTTCAATTGCTTGGAGTGTCATGGGATCAACGGTTATGACAATATCTCTTATCACATCATATGCTTTACCGATCATCACATTATGCCGACCATCTTTCATATTAATGTAATCTTGTTGAAAAGCTTCTTTAAATTCTTCGGTGACGTCTGCTAACAGTCTATCTGCATAAAAATCGAAATGATCAGAACCTTCGTACAACGTGCCATCAAGATCAAATATGTATACTCTCTTTTCTATCACATTATTCATCCTCCTTGTTCCTTTACATAGGAAGATTATAACAAACAAATTAAAAGTTCAACTTGCTTTTTAACTAGTCACTTTACATTGTCCTCTGTACTTATAAACTAACCTCACAAAGACATTTACTCTTTAAAAGTTCAAATAATATAAACGCTCAAGCCTGTTTTTGGATAGACAAGAATACTATTCTTCCAAAGAAAGTTTAACAGTAAATAGGCGAATTAGGTGGCATATTAACCTATTATTAACTTTGTAAATATTTTATAATAATTTTGTTAATAAGTGAGTTATGGCGTTTTTAGCATATCTCTGTTATAACTACCTTTTATTATCTATCATTATTCCACAGTCATCCTTGAGTTTATCTCCTTTGATTATCACTATAAAAGAGACGTACCTCACCATTAAGATTAAAGGATTAATGGTAGCCATTTAAATTGAAATGAGGTGGATATGAGAATTCAGGCTGTTAATTTTAAAGTAATTAAAAAACGCCCGCGGTCCAGTAAAAACACTAAACCGGGGCCAATTTTATTTTAGCTGTCGCATGTCATCGTCAATAATTCTAGAAGTTAAGTTTCCACTTGAAACATTTAATCTATCCTTAAAACTGGCACTTTCGGTCGTTAAATGAAGCTCTTGTTTTTTTGCCTAGCTCTTAGTCAACGAGTTTCCATTGTTGAATGATTAAGAATTGCTTTAAAGTTAGGTTGCTAAACAAACCCTTTCCCCTTTGGCAAAAATACAGCGTACACACAGGTTAACTGACAGGCTCTTCTTTTCATCTTTTTTCCTCCTCTCATTTAATAAAAGATTTAGTTGATTACATATTTCTAAAAAATTCATAATACTTGTCTTCGAAGCGTCGCTTCCTTTCAAGACATTCATTTATCCTCTGCTCGCGTTCTGTTTCTTTGTTTGTATAACGTCTTCGCTTAATAGTAATTGTAAAATAAAGAATATGAAAAAGCATGATTTATCACCTCCCTCTAAGCATATTTAATACTTATCACCCCCTTTAAACTCAATTAGATACTTTGAAATAAAAAAAGAGACCACGACATGTTGGTCTCTTTTTTAGCAATTGGAAGAGCTTTTTAAAAGCACTACCCAGTTGTTAATGTAGTTAGAAAAGCTGTGACATTTCCTAACTAATAAAAGACAGACCGATAGTATTGATCGGTCTGCCTAATTAATGTGCTTTATATAAGATAGATAAGAACCTTTATCTCAATAAACAAGAAGGCTCTCTACCAAAGGCAGACCGATGATGAGACATATATGAGTTAACATCTAACTGAGTACATTGCAAACTAATTGTCATCATGTGATTCGCCTCCTTTGGTAATGTTGGTAAATATAGTTATAATCATAACGCTAATATTTGAAAAAGTAAACACTAAATTCTAAATTTTCCCGATATTTTTGATCGACGTTGAGCATTATCATTTAAACATTAAACCACAACACTTTGTTCCCTAAGGAATTACTATAGACCTTTTTAAAATATCTATATTAACCAACATGTTAAGGACGCCATATATAGTAATAGTAGTCTCCACCGTAGTTTTAACTTCTCTACTATAGAATCCTTACTCACAATTTAATTGTTTTTACAATGCTAAACATGTTAAATAAGGGAATGAATGATGGCCACTGGTCATACTCCTTACATAAAACCTGCATTTACATGCTTCTACTGCTTTTTATTACCTTAATCTAGCTATCTTCTTAACTAATAATTATTATCTTGACATTGATAATGATTCTCATTATTATTTAACTATGATAATGATTTTCATTATCATCTAGATAAGGGATTAGGAGAGATTTGCTATGATATCACGTGTAATCTTACCACTCATCACACTAATAGCTCTGTTAACAGCCTGTAGTGAGTCCGCTGCTAATAATGTAACACCAGCATCCTCTGAAGGTTTATATTCAATTGATGATTTTGCTGAGCAAACGATTACTTTTCAACAAGCACCTGAACGTATTGCAGCGTTGAGTAATGGCGATATGGATATTATTTATGCCCTCGGTGGAAGCTTAGTAGGCAGACCAACTACTTCCTTTGACTTAGTGATTGAAGAAGCAGAAGAGGTGGAACAAATTGGTTCTACGCATGAAATTGACTTAGAGAAATTGACGTATGTGCAACCAGATGTGGTTCTTGGCCATACGCAAATGAACGCCAAAGACGTTCCAACTATACAAGGATTAGGTGCTCAAATTGTTTTAACTGATGCTCAATCAGTAGACGATATTAGAGAACAAGTACTTTTATTTGGCCAGATGCTTCAAAAAGAGGACGAAGCAGCACAAATAGTTGAAACCATTACACATAAGGTATCAGAGATTCAGAGCGTCACTCATAATGAAAGTGTCAACGTCTTACTTGTATATGGTGCTCCTGGTACATACATGGCTGCTTTACCAAATTCACTGAGCGGCGATCTTCTTGACATTGCTGGAGCTAATAACATTGCTAGTGATTTTGACCGATTGGAAGCCTATCCTCAATATGCACAAATCAATACTGAACGTGTGGTAGAAGCGAATCCTGATTACATCTTAATCATGAGTCATGGTAACTCTGATGAAGTGAAAGATGGATTTTTAAAGGAAATGGAACAAAATGCTGCTTGGAGCGAGATCAATGCTGTAAAAAACAACCATATAGAGCTTTTGCCATCTGACCTTTTCGGTACTAACCCAGGTACACGTGTTACGGAAGCGCTCGATTTACTCGTTACCCTATTTGAATCAGCGTCTGATGACTCATGAGTATTGAAAAACGATCCAAACGACGAGTGATAGCTCTTGTTGCCATCTTGCCACTTTTTCTATTAGTCTCATTATTTGCTCTCATCTCCGGTGGGGTCTCGATTTCCCATAATGATATATGGCTTGCCATAAACGGCGCTGGTGACCCTATTAATCAAACCATTATTATGGATATTAGACTTCCAAGAATACTTATTGGTTTTTTAGTTGGGGCATGTTTAGCTGTAGCAGGCGCTTTACTGCAAGGCGTTATGCGCAACCCATTAGCTGATCCTGGCATTATTGGCGTAACAGCGGGCGGAGGATTTGTTGCAACTATTACGATGCTTGCTCTCCCTCAATTCAGTTATTTATTACCGCTTACTGCATTTATCGGTGCGTTTATCACATCAATGCTTATCTATACCCTTGCTTGGGACAAAGGCGCTTCTCCACTAAAAATCATCTTAGCTGGAGTTGCGATTAATGCTCTCATAGGCGCCGGCCAAAATGGTCTCATGGTCATATATAGTGATCGCGTTCAATCAGTTATTCCTTGGTTGTCTGGTGGCTTAAATGGACGTAGTTGGTATCATTTAGAATTTATGGCCCCTTATGCTGTTGTAGGATTAGTGTTATCACTATTTGCCATAAAACCGGCGAATATACTGCAACTTGGTGATGATTCTGCTAAACTACTAGGCCAAAAAGTAGAATTACAGCGGTTTTTACTTATTTCATTGGCTGCTTTTTTAGCGGGTGCTGCTGTCAGTGTAGCAGGATTAATTGGCTTTGTTGGTCTCGTCGTCCCCCATGCTGTCAGACTATTGATTGGCGAAGATTATCGTTACTTACTCCCACTATCTGCATGTGGAGGCGCAATTCTAGTTGTTTTTGCTGATACAATCGCTCGTTCTTGGTTTGATCCTATTGAACTTCCTGTAGGTATTTTACTTGCAGCACTTGGTGCCCCATTCTTTTTATATTTATTGAAAAAACGGAGGCTAACATGAATGGACAATGCTATTGAAACAGAAAATCTTTCACTCTCCATCGGCAGCTTTCAACTTAACAAGTTACAAACTTCCATCCCAAGCGGTAAAATGACGGGCATAGTCGGACCTAACGGCTCGGGAAAATCAACGCTACTTAAAATTATTGCCAAACTGCTCATACAGGATCAAGGTCATGTGACCATTGATTCACAGCCTTCAACAAATCTAAATACAAAAGAATTTGCACGTCTATTAGCGATGATGCCTCAAATAAAACAGTCGGTTCCAAACCTTACAGTAAAAGAACTAATTGCTTTCGGTCGTTCACCGTACAAAAAATGGTTTCAAACCACACTTAATGAAGAGGACAACGAAGTAATCAATTGGGCCATGTCTGTCACCGGGACACGTTCCCATGCTCAGCGTCTATTCCATACTTTATCAGGAGGTGAACAACAAAAAGTACGTATTGCTTTAGCTCTAGCTCAAAAAACACATATCTTATTGTTAGATGAACCTACAACTTATTTAGATATCGCTCACCAATTAGACGTCATGGAGATGTTAGAAGAGATTAATCGTACTTATCAGATCACCGTCGTCATGGTGCTCCATGAGTTGCAACAGGCAGCTGCCTATTGTGACCACTTAATTGCGATGAAAGACGGTACGATTAGTGATGAGGGACCCCCTAAAACACTTCTTAATTCACATTTTTTAAAAAAGGTCTATAACATTGATGCAAGGGTTAGTTTCAAAGAAGAGTTTCCAACTATTATCCCCATCAAGCGAAGGGCAATAAAATAATTTAAACATGGAGGAATGTAAAATGATTATTGTGACAAACACATCAAAAATTAAAAAAGGGGATGGACACAAACTGATTGAGCGCTTTAATAAAGTAGGTAAAGTAGAATTTATGGAAGGTTTCCTCGGCTTAGAAGTCTTACTAACAGAAAACACGCACGATTATGATGAAGTGGCCATCATGACACGTTGGGAGTCAAAGGACCATTTTAAAAACTGGACCACTAGCGATGCTTTTAAAGAATCTCACTCAAAACGAGAAGTCCCCGACTATATCCTTGATAATCACATTTCATATCATGACGTAAAAGTGACACGAAAACCCTTGACAGCAGTCGATAATACAACTGAACAAGCTAACTAATTGAGCGCTAATGCCACGTTTTATTTATCTTTATGTCGACTTTACCATCCATCTAAGCCTATTAGTATCGCTGTTGCTCCCCCAATTGAAAGACAGAGACTATGACAAACGTTTACTTATAGAAAATCCGAACGGGAATCTTTTGAATCCGTTCGGATGTTTTATAAACTTTAAATAAAAAATTTATTCATGACCACGTCCCTGCTCCTGTGTGTGACTGTAAACGAATAAAATGGGAGATCCTCTTTTTTAGATTGCATAGAATGAGAGATTGAATAATCTTTGAACTTCAATTCCCCTCACAATTTAGGAATTCACAATTTTCCCATGAACAACTAGACGACCTGTGTCGCGATTTAATCGATAATCACACGTGGAAAGCGTTATAATATGATCATGTTTAGTCACCTCAACACCTGTGTGGATGTCTGATTTAGCCTTTAATTCATTAAGAAAACTATTATATTCATCTAGGTCACTAAATTCTGTTTCAATATAGTAAAAGTCCGTTGTCGTTATATATGCAGAGAATATCTCTACTTCATAGCTATCGTACAACGTATCATAGTAGAAGCGATTATGCTCACTAACAAAATCCTGGTCAAGAAATTCGTCTAACTGTCCAAACATGGAGCCATCCCTCATACGATGTCCATATAAAATCGTATTTTTATCAGTTCCAGTTATATCATTTCGATAGTCCATAAAGATACTTCCAGCTCTCGTTTGGTCATGAAGGTAATTACGGTCAAGGTAATAATCATTGTCCTCTGCTTGTAAAATGGGATAGTCTATTTTCGTACCGTCCATCGTTATCCAACCTACAATATCATCATTAATAGCTAGTAACGAATCAAACGCCTCACGATTGTCACTACTTTCTGTCATTGATATCTGTTGATCCTCGTAAATTAATTGGATATCGCTCATGACTTGACCATTTTCTCGATAATCTAACAGAATCGATACTAATTGAAAAGCCGACACACCTAAGACAGTGACACATACTAACGTCATAAGCCGCTGTACATACCGTCTTCCTTGTTTTGTCTCTTTTTTCTCTTTCATTGAAGCCTCCCCTTTATCTTATGGGTCAATGCTAGTTGTCTCTATTTTTTATTCCGATAGGCACCATGTATAAACCACTCTCATTATTTTTTTTAATTAGAACATCTACACCATAAATATCCTTAATCATTTTCTCACTTATAACATCTTCCGGCGCACCCTCTTTTAAAAGTTCGCCCTGCTTCATAATAAGCAAATGACTGCTATAGCGAATTGCTTGATTTAAATCATGCAAGACCATAACGATCGTCGTTTTATACGTGAGATTAAGCTGTTCAATAAGATCGAGTATTTCAAATTGATGGTACATATCCAAATAGGTTGTGGGCTCATCTAAAAAAAGAATAGGCGTTTTCTGCGCAAGCGACATGGCAATCCAAACTCTTTGTCGTTCTCCCCCCGATAAGTGATGGATTTTAGCTTGCCGTTTCTCAGACAAGTGTGTGCAGGAAAGCGCCCAATCAATTGCATCACGGTCTTCTTCTAACGTATTTTTAAATAATTGTCTATATGGAATACGACCGTAACTCACGAGTTTTTCAACCGTCATATCTACTGGTGCACTGTTTTGCTGATGGACAACAGCTAGACGTTTCGCCAAAGCTTTCGGCGAGTAGTCCATGACTTTTTTTCCATCAACAATGACATCACCGCTATCGGGCACTAAATTTTTAGACATCATTTGTAATAATGTTGATTTTCCAGAGCCATTAGGTCCAATAATTGTCGTAATTTCTCCAGAAGGAATAGAAGCTGTTACATTGTTTAAATGCTGAATTTTATTTCCATAGGAGAATTTAATATTACAGACTTCCATGTTTTTTTTCACTCCTTCTCAACATAAATATGAGAAATGGCCCACCTATGATCGACATAATGATTGATGCTGGAATCTCATTTGGCGCAATAATAAGGCGACCTAACGTATCAGCCAACACAAGTAAAAAGGCTCCAGCTAATGCTGAAAACGGTAGAAGACATTTATGATCAGATCCAACTAATTGTCTCGCAATATGAGGGATAAGAAGTCCGATAAAGGCAATTAATCCAGCAACTGCGGTGGAAACCGCTGCGAGAAGAACGGCAATAGCCGAAACAAGTAAACGAGATCGAGCTACTGATACACCTAAATTTTTTACTGTTTTTTCTTGCAAAACGAGGAGATTACAAGAAGAATACAAAAAGAATGAAATTAGTAATCCGATAGAACCAAATACAACAATAATCTCAACGTCTGTCCATGTTTTCATTGCCAAGGTAGATGTTGTCGTTGGGCTAATGCTTGTCACTGTATAACTACCACGATAATTGAATGTATCACTTAATCCACTAAATACAGCATTGAGAGCAACACCTACTAAAATCATTTTTACCGGACTAAACCCGGAACGCCAAGAAAAACTGTATACAAGAAAACATGCAAGTGCTCCACCAATAAAAGCAAAAAGAGGAGACCAAAAATACAGAGCAGGAAAGAGACTGACTAATAATATTGAAGTAAATCCCGCTCCTGAGGATATCCCAATAATCCCTGCTTCTGCTAAAGGGTTTCGTAATACAGCTTGTAAAAGAACACCTGAAACTGCTAATGCTGCCCCAGCAAAAGCCGCAATGATAATGCGCGGTATTCTGAGGTCTTTTATCACTTGGACCTCTTCATCTGTACCGCTTATCAGACCACGTACAAGGTCACCCATACTCACTTGAATACTGCCAGTCATTACCGAATAACATACAACACTAAACAAGAGAACACAGACAACTACAAAACTTAATAATCTCTTTGTCATGACGAAACCTTCCTAATTAATAATAATGTTTTAAGGATAAAGCATTTCTACTAACTCATTCATCGCTTCCTCCACAGCTAAATTACCTGTTGTAGGAAACAATAATTCTTCTAAATCGTACACTCGCTCATTTTGAACAGCGTTAAAGTGCTTCCAAATATCATTTGTTTGAAATTCTTCATTAAACATGTCTACGACTTCTTCAGGCATCCCATGGGCAGCTCTTAAAATCACATCGGGATTAGCTTGTTGTAAGTATTCAGTGTTAGAAGCCAAATACTCAACTTCTTCTCCTGACACGATATTCTCACCACCGGCCCGTTTGACTAAGTCCCCAATATAAGAGTGTTCTGTCGCCACTAAATAGCTTCCTGGAACACCTAATAATATGAGAACTGAAGGCGATTCCTCATCCTCTACCTCTGTTTCAATTAAAGTAAGTCTTTCTTCAATTGAAGAAACAAGAGCCTCTGCTTGCTCCTCGCGATCAAATTTCTCTCCTAACATCTCAATTTCGTCAAGCATGTTACTTAAGCTTTGTAAATTTAAATAGGTCGCATTAAGATCAACAGCATCAAATGTTTCTTCAAGATCTGTCTGTAAGGTGGTAACTGAAATCACATCTGTAGGTTGTAATGACTTGATTAATTCCATATCAGGATTCATCGGGTTACCAACCTCTTGAAGTCCTTCATAGCGTTCCGGGAGATCCTTATAGCTAGTTGGAATACCAACAAGATCTATTTCCAGTGCATCAAATATTTCAGTAGTAGCTACCGTAGTGGCCACAATGCGAATATCTTCTTCCTGAGAATCATTTTTCTCCAGTTGCTCATTTTCCATAACAGTTTGCTCACTACTTGAGCACCCAATTAAAAGGAGAAATAAACCACATGAAAAAAAATGCCATATACCTTTAAACATATTACTTCTCTCCTCTCTTCTTGAGCCAATCAGTCTCAGTCCTGATTAAACAAATCTTCAATCAGTGGGCGTTTTCGTTCTTCTCCAACTGAGTGGTTGTTGCGTGAACCAGGACATGAGCGTCCGTTATCTCTCTCTTCTATTTTGACGCAGGTGTTTTACGGACGGTTATCTGTGAAAAATAGAAAGGAAGCCTTGATACGCTTATGATGCATATCAAGACTTGTTTAATAAGAGATGAGTTATCTCTCGTTAGAAAATCTCACTTATAATCAGATTCTGTCTCATCCGCTGCGATGTTTGCTTTTATCATGTGAAGAGGCACAACACGGAGACCCACATGACCTTATATTCATTACAGCGTTCCGAGACGATATTTACGAATTAACCAAAAACCAGATCCTGCTATCAATGCGATGAGTAATCCGATTAAGGCTGGATCAGACGTTTTTGAATTAGGCTCCTGGCCGTCCGAGGCAGTTCCGTTATCGTTAGGGTTTCGATTAAATGTCAAACCATCCTCTGTGTTGCCACTAGGATTGAATGAAAGACGTTCAGTTGACGTTTCGCCATTTCCTAGTCCGCCTGTACCTAGAGGGGTAATACTGTCTACATCAAATGAAAATTGAACGACATACTTACCATCATATAAAATCGGTTCTTCAAAATAAACTTCTGTATAAGCATCTAGTAACTCATTTAAGTCAGAAACTAGGAATCTAACATCACGTGTATTAGCTGCTTCATCAACACCTACAACTTGTGCATCAGTGAAAGTCCCGTTTTGGCTTGTTTGGAATACTTTAACCCAATCACTGTGTGTTAAGGTAACCGTGACATAGGTGTCTCCGTCTTCAACTGATAATCTTGCAGGTTTAAGCGTGTAATCATCCATGACTGACACGTCATTTGTATTATTTTTTAATACAGTGAAATCAATTGTATACTCACCGTCTGATAGTCCTTCTTCTATAGTCACACCCTGATTTGGACCATTAGGAGTGGAAGGAGTCACTGGTGTAGGAATGACTGGTGATGGATTAGTCGGTGTGACCACATTCCCGTCACTGTCAGTGATACTTGATAAGTCAAAAGCGATTTGCACTTCATAATCATTATCATAGTTAATATCTGGTATAACTATGTGGGTGTATGCCGATGTCGCTTGTGATAAATCATCAACATCAAACCTAACTGTCCGTTTATCATTGTTTGTATCTATGTCTATAACTTCCGCATCTACATAAGTCCCGTTTTCATTCACTTGAAAAGTTTCAATCCAGTTACTGTGGTTGAGAGTCAGTTCAATTGCTTGCTCACCATTTTCTACAATAAGCGAAGCAGGTTTATCTGTATATTGATCCATAACTGATACGTCATTTGTATTATTTTTTAATACAGTAAAATCAATCATATATGTGCCATCATCTAACCCATTTGAAGGTGGTGTGTTCTCTCCATCTTCTTCATTGGATAATTCAAACACACCGTACGTACTGAAATGGGTGACATTTGCCGTAACAGTAGAACCGGATGAATCAACTGATAATGGCTCAATCATATCTTCTTTTTCACCTTTATCATTCACATAGACAACATATAAGTCGTTCCATTTCGCCACCTTATTAGTGTCTACTGCAAATGTTAAGGTGACACCATCAGCGAATTCTGTCATTTCTCGGTCGCCAGCTCTAACAGAAAAGTCATATAAATTACTAACGGCTTCCTCATTTAAGTTGCTATCTACTATTTTCTCAAATCCGAAGATAACTTGTTCTTCATTATTAAATTCCGATAATACGTTATCAATAGAGAAAATAGCGGTTACATCGTTTCCGATTGAAAAAGAGATATAACTATTAGAATCTAGTGATGCTAAAATATCCAAGCTCAGTTCAAATGATGAGACGGCACTGTGGACAATGTGATAGGTGTTGTTACCTTCGTCATAGGTAAAATTCCGCCTATCGCGAATAGCAAGTGAAAGCTTTCCATTCTCTCCAGTTACAATCTCTGGCGGAATAATCTCAGGTGTTGTAGGTTCCTCTGGTGCCTCATCTATAGATGTCAAACTATCTTTATCAAAAGATAGTTGAACCGTATAATAATTATCATAATTTAACATTGGAATGACGACATGTGTATAGGCATCTAAAGACGCCTCTAAGTCAGTTACAGGAAATTTCACTACTCTTGTATTAGCGGCTGCATCTTCAGATACGACGTCAGCATCGATAAACTCCCCATCTTGTTTTGTCTGAAACAACGTTATCCAATCGCTGCTTGTTAACGTTAATTCAACATATATTCCAGAGTTAGTTACACTAACAACGGCGGGTTTCTCTGTGTAACCATCCATCACAGAAACATCAGTTGTTCCATCTTTTAGAACATTAAAATCTACTGTATAGTCGCCTACTTCTAAGTCATGATCATTACTTGACTCTTCTTCCTCAGGCTGATCGTCATCCACAACCGTTAATGAGTCTAAGTTAAAATCTAACCGGAATTTTTGTGTATTGCAGTAGTTAGCTGCTGGGACATACATATCTACCTCTGCATTTACCATTGTGTCCAAGTCTACATTTTCAAACTGGACGACACGTGAAAGAGTCGCTTCATCTTCACTAATAACAGCCCCGCTAACTAATTCGTCCTCAATATCAAATCGTAAATCAGTTATTAATTGACCAGGTTGTTCTATTACCGTTAAGAGCAATGATGATTGACCATCTTCAACTATAAGTTTGGCGGGATTACCAAGATAGTTAGCCATCGCTGATGAACGTTCTTCCGTAGCATGAAGAGCTTCAAATTCAATCGTGTATGTGCCATTAGCCAAAGCCGTATCTTGATCTTGCTCTTCTTCTGGTACTTCCACAGATGGTTCTTCAACTTCTTTATCTTCTTCTGGAGCCGGGACTTCTTCACCATGATCTGGCTCTTCTTCTATCGCGTCATTATCTTCTGGAACGGTTCCATCGTTCTCCTCAGACTCCTCATCTGGAGATGTAGGTATTTCAGCTTCTGGCTCCTCCTTTGGGGTTTCAACATTCACTTCTGTTAAACTATCAGTATGAAATTGAAACTGCACGTTATACCAATTATCATAATTAATCATTGGTATAACGACATGCGTATAAGCATCTAGTTTTTCTGACAGATCCCCTACTGGAAAACGCACGACACGTGTATCAGCGTCAACATCTTCAGAAATGACTTCTGCATCTACAAAGTCGTCATTAACTTTTGTTTGAAATACTTTGATCCAATCACTATTCGTTAGCGTTACTTCAGCAAATATTCCATCGTCTGTCACAATAATTTTAGCTGGCTTTTGTGTATAGCCATCCATCGCAGATGCATCTTCTGTTCCATCTTTTAATACAGTGAAATTAATACTATATTCACCGTTTAGCAATGAAGAGTCAGTTGTTGCTCCTGCTACTGATGGCAGTAGGGAAGCAAAAAGTATCATCCATATTGATAGAATACTTACTAATTTTCGCCATGTTTTATTCAAAGCATTCAACCCCTCTTTTAATTTGTACTTGAACTCGCTTTATTAAAGCGTGTAAAGGCTAGTACCGTTAGTGCAGCCAACATTAATGCTCCCCACATGATGACATGATTATCACTCGTTTCAGGGTTTTCCGTAGAGCCACTCTCTGTATTATTAGATGTTTCACCATTAGTTGATGTGGTATTATCCGTTGTCACTTCAGTTTCATTGCTAGCTGATTCTGCTAAACTTACAGTTTGTAAACTATCTAAATCAAAAGAAAGTCTTATTGTATAATCGTGGTCATAATCAATGTCCTCTACCGTCACATGGATCTTTGATTCAAGAGGTGTTGACAAGCTAGAAATCGGAAATTCTACCACTCTTTTATCCGCTGCTTCATCTGCGCTAATAACTGTAACATCTTGTAAACCACCATTGTTAGGGACTTTAAACTCAGTCACCCATGAACTATGGTTAATTGTCATTTGTGCTTTCATCTGACCATTAGCGACAGTAATTGTAGCTGGCTTCTCCCAGTAGTCGTTAGCCATTGAAGCGGAATCATTTTCTGCGTGTAACACTGTGTATTGAATGGTGTATGTACCGTCAGCAAGCTGTTCATCAGCCATCGTTTTATTGGGCAATAACGACCAAGACAGGATACTTGTGATCATAACTAACAACGTAAAATAATACATAACTGTTTTTTTATTTTTCAAAATTCCTCTCCTCCATCCTTACAATAGTGATAGCAACAATGATATCGATAGTGATAATCATTCTCAATGTTGATTAAAAAATAAAGACCTCATGCTTTTTTCTACTAAACGATTCAACATTTGAACAATGAATTGATAATTTCTTCCTATCTCATATGCTTCATAATCAACTCATTGATTATCATTCTCAATTAAAATGAAAAATAAAATCCTATCTGTTTGAATAGGCAATCCCCCCTAAATCCCAATGTTAGAAAGAATAATAGATTGTTTCCACGAATTTATATTATCCCAAGTGATAATCATTGTCAATTAGAAATGTGATTTTAGTCACACCTTTTTATGATAAACAAGCTATATAACATAGAAATAATTGTAAATATCACTATCTGTACTTATTTAAGGACAGAAGTTGATTACACCTACTTTCGACATAAAACGAACCAAATCAATTAGTGATTAACTGAATCAATCACTTTTAACAGTCTGAAGTCGTTTTCAGCACGTTTTTGAGTCGTGCCGATAACAATTATTTGATCGTCCAACACAACTGATTCTTCCGATAATTTAAAATCGTAAACAGCGTTTTTCCGTAAAGAGCTATCGTCCGTCATGCGATAAAAGCGCTTATAAGCCAAATAACCGCGATCAAACACATATACGCGTTCTTTTAAAGCTAAGTGACAAGAGGATAAAAAAATCTTTGATAAAAATATGCGGATTCCCGCCTCTGGGATCGTGAAGATTCGCTCTTATCGTGGCTAAGGTTAAGAACCCAATCTGAGAAATAGACGGAGAGTTTCCGCCTATTGACTCCGATAATCTGAAAATGTCTCGTTTTGCTTTGCATAGTCGGAAAATTTCCCCCTATATCCCCAAAAATGAGCTCTCTTCTGCATTTAACCGGAAAATATTCGCTTATTTTTACTCTCACTAATGACTCGATTATTGACAAGACTCCTTAATCTAAAGGTATAGAGGTGAACAGTTTTATTAAAAAAGTGAGTAAACGAGGTTTTTATTAATGATTATTAGGATTTCACGTGTCCTTCTCGTCACTAATTAACGTTATCTAGTTATAATGTTCATTAAAGTTATGTTACGCAAAGAAAAAGTCCTTTAATTCAGGTGATATCCCCCACCATTAATCGGGTATTATCTTTATTGGCTTTAAACAACTTGAACTATTGACATTTTTATGCAATGCTAGTGCACCTATATAGATTCTCTATTTTGAGGCGAGAATTTTTCAGACGATTATCTGTGATAAAAAAAACGGTGAATAATGATTCACCGCTTCGTAATACTCCTTATTGATAGCTTTTATGCTTTATGGGAACATCTTTCAGCATATATCCCACATTTCTGACAGTCTTTATATACAATGGATTCCTCCGATTGGGCTCAATTTGTCGCCTTATACGACTTACGAACACATCTATAATTCGTTCATCATACGTTTGATCGTTAACTGTCAATGCCGTAATCAAGTGCTGTCTAGTAAAAGCTTTTCCTTTATTTTTCATCAGGAAAAACATAAGCTCAAACTCTTTTCTTGTTAATTCAACAGGTTTTTTTCCTTTATAAAGTGTCAAATGAACAGGATCAAGGACTAATTCACCGCTCCTATATTTTCCTTGTTTTAATGCAGAAACCACCTCTTCTTTTGTTTCATTTTCTAAGCAGCAAAGCTGTCCTCGTCGCAACACCGCCTTTACTCTTGCAACAAGTTCTTTAAAGCGAAGCGGTTTTACCATGTAATCATCAGCACCTAATTCCATTCCGAGTACAGCTTCTATTTCATCAGATTGAGTTGAAATAAGTACCACAGGCAACCAATTATTTAGTGTTTGTCTCAATTCCCGACACACATCAAGTCCACTTAGTTCAGGTAAATCCATGTCTAAAATAACAGCATCTGGCTTAAGACTGTTAATGATTTTTAACGCGTCTTTTCCATTTGCCACTACCCATGTTTCATAGCCATATGATCGAAAAATCTGTTGTATTTCACCTCGCACTGATCGATCTTTTTCTGCTATTAAAATGCGAGGTACTACCTTAGCCTCACTCATAGAATCAACAACTTTCTCACTAGTCTTAGTTTAGATCAAATCGTTGTCCATTAACTTCATAAACAATCCATTCAGCGATATTCGTAGAGTAATCAGCTATTCGTTCAATATATCTTGATATAAATGCCATCTGGGTAATATACTCTGGAGAATCATGACCGGCAATAGCCATTTTAAAAATCGATTGAACAAAGTCTCCATAAGCCGCGTCTATTTCATCATCTAGTGATGCAATGAGCTGAGCCTTTATAACGTCTGAAGCACGATAGGCAGCAAGTACTTTTCTTAACATATCTTGTGCTTTTTCAGCCATAGCCAGCAAGTCTTCCATGTAGTTATCCACTTTCTCACGATCCTCTATCCGTTTTGCCGCTTTGGCCATATCAACGGTTAGATCCCCCATTCGTTCTAAATCACTGGATACTTTCAGTGTTACAATGATTTTACGTAGATCAGAAGCTACGGGTTGTTGCTTGGCAATAAGAAGTGTCGCTTTTTCATTTATCTCCAATTCCAATTCATTAATGTATTTGTCATTAGAAATGATATCATCAAATTTAACTTCATCAGCATGTACGACAGCATCAAGTGTCGCTTCGAAAGCTTTTTCAACCATTGTACCTAAAAACATGATGTCTTCTTTTAACTCCGCTAAGTTTGTTTCAAACGTCTCTCGTGTAGGCATATTTCCCGTTCCTCCTTAACCGAATCGCCCTGTAATGTAATCTTCAGTGCGTTTGTCATTTGGTGTTGAAAAAATGAGATCTGTTTCGTCATATTCAATCACTTCACCATTAAGAAAAAATGCCGTTCTATCAGAAATTCTTGCCGCTTGCTGCATATTATGCGTGACTATAATGATAGAATAGTTTTTCTTTAAATCTTGTACCAGTTCTTCTACTTTTAAGGTGGACTTAGGATCAAGTGCTGATGTTGGTTCATCCATTAATATAACATCTGGCTCAATTGCAAGACACCTGGCAATACACAAACGTTGCTGTTGTCCTCCAGAAAGTCCATAGGCGTTCTCATTTAAACGATCTTTAACTTCCTCCCAAATGGCTGCACCTTTTAAACTTTGTTCGACAATCTGTTTAAGTAATTTTTTGTCTCGAATCCCATGAATGCGTGGGCCGTATGCCACATTGTCAAAGATAGATTTTGGAAAGGGATTCGGTTTTTGAAAAACCATCCCCACTCTTGTTCTCAGTTGCTCTACTCGGTATGAGTGTTGAAAGATATTGTCTCCTCTATAGAGAATCTCTCCTGACACTTTTACACTTGAAACTAGTTCTACCATTCTGTTCAACGTTTTAATATATGTGGACTTTCCACAGCCTGATGGACCAATAATCGCTGTAATATCATTCTCCCTAATTGGAAGGTTTATATTTTTTAGTGCATGTGTCTCTCCATACCATAAATTAAGTCCTCTTGTATTAAAAACAAGCTTTTTGTCCATGGAAAATTCATCTTTCACACGCTCGTCTGTCTCTGCACGCTCATCTATCACTTGGTTTAATCCCATACTAGGTTATCCTCCTTTTAATATCTTTTTTGAAATTTATTTCTTATAATGATTGCCGTCGAATTCAATAAGATAAGTACAATTAACAAAACAACAATGGTGGCTGCAGCAAGGTTAGCATATTCATCCACCATAACTGAATCTAGCGTCCAATAATAAATTTGCATTGGTAAAGCAGTGAAGTTATCACCGATACTGGATGGAATTGGTATAAGCAATGCAGGAATACCGATAACCACAAGTGGAGCTGTTTCTCCAATTGCTCGAGAGAGGGCTAAAATAACGCCTGTTAAAATACCTGGTAATGAGGCTGGTAATACCACATTTTTTACGGTCTGCCACTTTGTTGCCCCCATGCCGTAAGAGGCTTCTCTCAAAAAGCTCGGAACTGATCGAATCGCTTCTTGGGCTGATACTACAACGATCGGGAGGACAAGGAGCGCCATTGTCAAGCCACCTGCGATTATACTGGTACCGAAACCAAATAACCGCACGAAAATAGTTAAGCCTAAGATTCCAAACACAATTGAAGGAACACCAGCCAAATTACTAATATTGGTTTGAATAAATGAATGTAATTTCCCTCGTTTTGCATACTCTTCTAAATAAATGGCTGTTCCCACTCCTAATATCATCGTCACAGGTCCAACAATAAGCATAAGCCACAATGTCCCTACAATAGCTCCTTTAATCCCTGCTCGCTCTGGTGCCGTTGATAGTTTATTAGTTAGAAAGTCTAAATTTATCCACCCAATACTATCTATAGCTACTCGGTAAACAAGAATCGCTAATATGACGAGCCCAAACAATGTTGCTGATAGAAAGATATATTTAACAGCCTTATTCATGAGCAAACGTTTGGACATTTTTTTTTCGACTGCTGATAAATCGATGTATTTCATGAATTAATAGACCTCCCTAAACCTGCTGCTAATATATCTTGCTAGCATGTTCATAAGTAGTGTGAATACAAATAGCGTCATGGCCACTGCATAAAGACTATAATATATGGTGGTCCCAGCGGCTGCATCGCCACTCGTGATTTCTACAATATAAGCTGTCATCGTTTGCATTGACTGCGTCACATCGAATGTGAAATTTTTAGAGCTACCACTGGCTATTGTCACGATCATCGTTTCTCCAATAGCTCTGGAAATCCCTAACACGAATGACGCAATAATTCCGGAAATTGCAGCAGGAATAACAACACGGAAAGTGACTTCGAGCTGTGTAGCTCCAAGTGCTTTAGCACCTTCTCTCATAGCATTAGGCACTGAATTCATCGCATCTTCTGAGAGAGAAGCTACCATTGGAATAATCATAATTCCCATGACTATACCAGGACTGAGCGCATTTGTAGCAGATAAACCTGGGATGATTTCTCTCAATACTGGTGTAACAAATGTAAATGCAAAAAAACCATACACAATTGTTGGTATTCCTGCTAAAACTTCAATGAGGGGCTTTAACACTTTTCTCGTTGTCCCTGATGCATATTCACTCAAATATACAGCAGTCGTCAACCCTATTGGAATGGCTACTAACATTGCAATGAGTGTTGTCATAAAAGTCCCCATGACTAATGGTAAAATACTGAATTGAGGATCTACAGGACTTAAAGGTTTTAACACTGTCCCTGAGAAAAATTCGATGAATGACACTTCTCTAAAAAATAAAACTGTTTCAAAGATGAGTGTGAACACAATTCCCACCGTTGTTAGAACAGAAATGAATGCTGCTAAAAATAACAAAGAGGGAATGATTTTTTCAATGATTGACGTTGTTTTTGTACGTTTTTTTTTATATTGAATGATCTCTTTTACGCTCTCATGCTGAGCCATGTTAATGCCCCTTTCACTCACATCGTGCTTCTAATCTTTCATTCATGTTAAACAATGCGTTCATTTAAGGATAGAGATGAGAGTGTTTTCTACTCTCATCTCTATTAAACATATTAGTTGATTGCTTGAATGTCGTTAATATAGCCTTCTAGCTCATCCTCCGGAAGAGGGGCAAAGCCTGTTTCTTCAGCAAATTGATTCGTTACTGTGAACACATACTCAGCAAAATCTTTTACTTCAGCTTTTTCACGTGCTGAGTTATAGCTCAAGTTTGTAAAAACTGGGCGAGTAAACGGCGCATAATCACCATCTTCTGCAATAGTTTCAAGTGAAGGTGCAACAGGACCGTCACCAAAATCAATAGCTACCGCTTGTAGGTCATCTGTATTGTTCGCATAATAGCCATATCCAAAAAAACCGATACCATGCTCATCTTCAGAAATTAAATTAACAAGTGTTGAGTACTCTTGTTGTAAATTAATCGTGTCTACTAAGTCTTGCTCTTCAATAATTTCTTCTACAAAAAATTCATGTGTACCATGATTTTCATTTGGTCCGTAAAAGTTTACTGGCTCATTCGGCCAATCGGAACGAATATCAGACCACATTACATTATCATCATCTGCATAATTTCCTGTAACGAACATAGTTTTAATTTCTTCTTCCGTCATGTCAGAAGCCCAATCATTATCAGGATGTATGACGATTGTTAACCCATCTAATGCCACTTTGAATTCCTGTGTTTCAATCCCGTTCTCTTCAAGTTCAGCAAGCTCTTCTTCTCTAATTTCCCGAGAGGCATTCGATAAGTCTGTTTCGCCAGCTACAAATCGGCTCATTCCAGCACTTGTTCCGCCGCGACTCACTTCCACACTGACGCCTTCTTGTTCTTCTACCATATACTCTTCTGCTATTCTAGACATTAAAGGATATACCGTCCCAGAACCGTCAATAATAACTGTTCCAGACAACTCTTCAGATGACGAATCATTGTTATTAGTTTTACTTGAATTAGTGTTGCTGTCTCCCCCTGCCGTATTTTCGTTACCACCGCAGGCCGCAGTGACTACCATAAGCCCTGCCATTAAAAATGATAAGCTGTACTTTTTCAATTTCAACTTCCTCCTCTTAACGAGACTAGTATGTTATGATCGCTTGACCACACTTAAAGTATAAGTTTCATATATTAAGGAAGATTGAATAGTAAGTAAATGCTTTGTAAAGTGTTTGTAAAGGTTGTGGTTAAAGAAGCACCACTAGCGTCGCTTCGGACACTAGTGGTGCTTCTTTAACTGCATAAGATTTGATTAGGGAAATATGAGTTCTATCTATTTCACCACATTGGATTACAAGTGAAAAATAGCTCCTGATGAGGCCAGATTAACCTCCCTACTATACCCTCTTTGAACTTCTGACTTAAGCTGATGATGGAAGCCAAAGTGGGGTAAATGACTTAGAAGTACAGACTTAGCTTGAGAAGCAGTCGCTAATTTAGCTACTTCTTCGCTCGTCATATGCCCAAATTTCCGGCCATCTTGACCAGCGTAAAAGCTTGTTTCAGCAATTAATAAATTAGCCTTCTCAGCGAAAGGAATAAGTGATTCTTCAAATGCCGTATCAGCTGTATAAACAAGCACTTTATTTGTAAGTTGACTTTCTACCTTCATCGCATAACAGGTTACAGGATGGGCAGTTTTTTGAAAACTCACCTTGAGGGGACCTATGATTAAAGGTGTAGATTCATTATAGGCGATTACTGATGTATAAGTATCATTCCCTAATGAATCAAATGCTTCCTTATCATAGTTGTGAGCAAAAATTTGGAGTGGTCTATCTGTTTTTTCTAAGTTTATGTCAACGATGCGACTGTAGGTTAACACACCTAAATCTGCCATATGATCATGATGGTAATGACTTAAAATGACAGCATCTAACTCTTTTAATTCAATCTTGTTTTGTAATTTAGCCACCGCCCCACTACCACAATCAAGTAATACTTTAGTCTCTCCCTCTTCTACAAGAAAAGAGCTCGTTGCTTCATTGGCTTCAGGATAAGCTCCCCAATACCCTATAACAGTTACCTTCATCTCATTTACCTCCTTATTTCTATATTACCCCTGTTATTAAGCTACGGCGTTCCAATAACAATACGTCTTTCCAATTACCATTAAGTTTAGCAATTCTTTCACGCCTACCAACTAAACGAAAACCATTGTTATAATGAAGTTGCAGACTTGCTTTATTTTCTGGAAATATCCCCGCTTGTAGTGTCCATATACGTTCCTTTTCACTTTGCTTAATGAGTTCGTTCAAAAGGACTGAACCAATACCTTGTCCTCTTTCACTCCCTTTCACATATATACTCACTTCCGCCACTCCCGCATACACACATCGACTAGACACGAGCGTTAAAGCTGCCCAACCTATAACTATCTTACCAGTGACCATTACTAAACGACAGTGAGACAAATGGGAAGAGTCCCATTCTTCCCATGTAGGTGCTTTAGTTTCAAAGGTAGCTATTTTTGAAGTGATCCCTTCTTCATAGATCGCCTTTACTTGTGTCCAATGTTCAAAAGTCATCTCTGTTATATCTTGTCCCATTCGGTACCTCCGTTGACATATAACTCTCATTATTACTCACAAATATAACGTATAAAACTTACCATATTTTTTGCTTTTCTACTATTATCCTGAAATCTTGTTCTCCATTACAAACAAAAAAGCTCTGACGATTATGTCTAAATAATCGTCAGAGCTTTAACTTTATGCTTCTTGAACTTCTGGATACACACTTACACGTTTACGATCACGGCCAACGCGTTCAAATTTAACAACGCCATCAACTTTCGCAAACAATGTGTCGTCTCCACCTTTTCCAACGTTCACACCTGGATAAATTTTAGTGCCGCGTTGACGTACTAAAATGGATCCACCGGTAACAGATTGTCCGTCACCACGTTTTGTGCCTAAACGTTTGGAAATAGAGTCACGACCGTTTTTTGTACTACCTACCCCTTTTTTCTGGGCAAAAAATTGAAGGTCTAATTTTAAGAACATGGTCTTCACCTCCTGTATTTATGAATCGATACGTATAAATTGGCTATACTGGTCCTCAATTGTTTTCAGGGAGACAAGCATACCATTTAACAGTAATTGCACTTTCTCAAACGTGTCATGATTTAACCCATTAGGAACACGACAGCGGAGAAAGCCTCCGTCATCTTTCGTTTCAACCATCATCTTTGTATCACAAAGATCGGCAATAGCATTCACTGCTCCAAAAGAAACAGCGGACACCCCTGCACAGACGAGATCATATCCATAAGGACCTGATTCCGCATGGCCTTTCATCGTAAATGTATGGATCGTTCCATCGTCATTCCGGTTGAATGTTACATGAATCATCGGCCTACACCTTAAGCATTAATCTTATCGATAATCACTTTTGTGTATGGCTGACGGTGACCCTGCTTACGACGGTAGTTCTTTTTAGCTTTATATTTAAAGACAGTGATTTTTTTCGCACGGTCATGTTTCTCTACCTTTGCAGTCACTGTAGCTCCATCAACAAGGGGAGCTCCTACCTTCGTGTCATCTCCTCCAACGAGAAGAACACGGTCAAAAGTTACTGTATCACCTTCAGCTACATCAATCTTTTCAACGTAAACTTCTTGTCCTTCAGTTACTTTTACTTGCTTTCCACCAGTTTCAATAATTGCGTACATATGCGCACCTCCTTCAATACTCAGACTCGCCATCACAGGTGCACTTGAGTGCTTCAAACCTGATCTGTGCGGTTGCAGTTCTTTGGGCGCAACCAAACAACTAACAAAGGAAATCATACCATAATGTAAAATGGCATGTCAATACTCCCATTATGAACCATTATATCTCCCTAGACTTTGTTCCAAAAGTTCCGAGCTTCTTGCTCATCCCCTTCAAATCTAATCTGAAAGCCTGTTTCCGTCACACCATTTAAAAAAATACGTTTAGACAGAACGTTCTCCAACCACTTTAAACGGCGTTTACCTTCATGTAAGAATAATGCTAACGTCCCTTTATGAACATCTACTACAAAGGCAGCAGCCTCAGAAGTACGGAAGGCAAAAAGTGCTTCCTCTAATTCTGCTGCTACTTCAGCTTCGCTTTTTACCAAGCCTGTCCCTCCACATACATTACAATTCGAATAGATGATTTCATGTATCGCTTTACGTGTTTTTTTTCGCGTCATTTCTAATAGCCCTAATTGAGTAAATCCAAGCACATTTGTTATCGTACGATCAGGTTTAAGTGCATTTTTTAATGCGTACATAACGTCCTGTCTATCTTTTTCTAATGGCATATCGATAAAATCGATCAAAATTATGCCACCGATATCTCTCAATCTAAGTTGTTGCGCAATTGTTGTGACAGCTTCGAGATTGGTTTTTTTGGCAGTATCACTCAGTCCTTGTTTACTAGTAAATTTTGCAGAGTTCACATCAATAATTGTCATGGCCTCAGTGTAATCAATGTGAAGCGAGCCACCGTTTTTCAACCATAAAAATGAAGAAAGTGTTTTATCTAGTACTTTATCCAGATCGAAATAAGAAAAAAGGTTTTCTTTTCCTTGATATAGAGTGACTTTATCCTTTTCATCAGAAGTTAAGCTAGCTGTCAGTTCTTTATAATCATCTATATCATCAACAACAAATTGGGTCTCTTCATGATCGATAAAGTCTCTAATCACACGTCTTGTAACCGATGTGCTATTATACAAAATTGTTATTCCTTCATGCACTTGCGCTTTTCTCATAGTGGTAGTAAATTGTTCTCTCAAAAACGCCAGTTCTGCTTTTAATTTGACAGTAGATGTTTTTGCAGCACTTGTCCGAAAAATAATACCTTCTTTATTTTCAAGATTACTTTGAGCTATTACTCGTAACTGTTCACGGTCCTCATCATGACTAATTTTCTTAGAGATTGCAATGTAATTACCAAACGGTAAATAAACAAGGTATTTCCCAGGAAATGATAATTGTTCAGTGAGTTTCGCCCCTTTTGTTCCGAACTCTTCTTTCTTTACTTGAACAATAATGGATTGGCCCTGCTTTAGTAAAGACGTGATTGGTTTAGATTTATGTTCTTCATGCTGAGAAACAATTAATTCTTTTTTTAATAGGAAGCCGTTTTTTTCCGATCCAATATTAACAAAAGCCGCATCCATCCCTGGTAAAATCGTTTCGACCTTCCCTTTTATAATAATGCCAGGCTTCAGTAAATCCATCTTCCCTTCAAAAAGCCACTCGACGACGGTCCCATTCTCAATCACGGCACCTCTAATGTCTTCAAACCGTCGGTGCAACACAATTTGTCTCACAATTCATTACTCCAATCTTTTTCATCCCTGTATCATTCACATATTTTATGAACTCTTAGGAAGTTCATTCTTTGTTCTTAAAGAGTTTCATGTACCTTCACACTATTAGTCATTAGATCTCTTTATTATAAATCCTCATATAAGTTATTGCCAATAACATTAGCCCTTACTATATAAGAAGGGCTAATGGGAGGGTTTTATGCTGTCGGTCAAAGAAAGCTTGAAGGACGAGTGTTTCATTCACATATTTTTCACCGTTCTCGGTTCCCACTAAAAAAATTCCTTTTTTTTCTCGATAAATTTCTTTTACGGCTTGAGACACTGTGATATCAGGAGGAACAGGAATCTTTTTCTTCTCTTTATTCAGTTGCAGCCGCTGCCTTTCTAATAAGAAACGTAGAAAATGATAATGCCGTTGCCGCCATTCTAAGTATTGATGCAGCCATAAAAAACATACAATGACCACTAAATTTAGATGAAATGGTAAGATCATAAAAGCTATAAACGTCATAATCGTGAGCATAATTAAGGAAAGAATAGTCGTTAAGTAATACGACTTTTGAAAAGGAAGAAAATAGCTCTGTAATGTAAAAAGTAGTTTTCCACCATCTAACGGTAAAATTGGCAGTAAGTTAAATATCAAAATTGAGATATTATGAAATAAAAATATTTGATGATCTGCCTCAGACCAAATAGGTGTACCTGATAAATACATACTAGCACAAATCATCCATAGATGCTGCAAAGGCCCATTTAGAGTGACGAAAAATTCTTCTTTAACGGGACGATTGCCATACTCCTCCATTTCAGCCACGCCGCCGAACGGCATTAGCTCAATTTTACGAATACGCCAGCCGTAATAGTTTGCTGTACAAGCATGACCTAATTCATGGACCATGATAATAAATAAAAGCATGAGAATCTCTTTAAATAATCCCGCCATTCCACCAATACCTAAAATAACCCATAGTAAAGGGTGAATTTTTATTAAACGTAATAAATTAATCAACGGAAATCACGTCAACCGGATCTATAAAAACATCCCCTTCTTTTAATGCGAAATAATAAATCCCTGTCTCTTCATCTTCAGCGTGAGAAGAGACGCTAGCTAAGACATCTCCACTATCTACATGATCATATAGATTCACATAAATGTCTTCAAGCATGCCATACCATGATTCTCCCCCGTCATAATGACTTATAACAACTACCTGTCCCCATTCATGTTCTTCATCTTCACCGATATATCGAACCACACCACTTCTTACAGCTTCGACGGCCTCTTCTAAATCTGTTTCTACATAAATCCCTCTGCCATTTTGCTCAAATGTCTCTTTTATCGTCCCTGATGCTGGCAAAGCATATTGATTGGGCACCTGTTCTTCCAAATCACCTGGAGCTACTGCTTCCATTTGGCTAGGAAAGAGAGCTACTGGTCGTCCAAATAAATCTTCGTACCAAAGAGCAACACGATCAAATTCAAATTCTTCTTTAAATTGCCGTTCCACAAAATGTCTTACTTGATCTAAAGCTGGTGTACTCGTTTGCATAAGAATCCCGATTATAAGAAAAAAACAAATACCAGCAAGTAATTGCATTATGAAAGTATCCCTATTGAAATAAGGTTCTGTATTTGGCTTTTGAAGTGATTTATCTTTTACCGTATCAAATGAATAGATAGTGTCCTCTCGTTCTTCATCATGTTTCATGTCCCACAATGACTGACCTTCACTCCGCATTCTCTGTACAGACTTGTTAGGACGCTTTTTATCTTGTCGTTTGCGTCTCCTAGCATCCATCTTTCGCTTTAACTTTGCAACTCTATCATTCATATACTCCCCATCCTTGTCCAATGGTATCGTCATAGTTTATCTTATGCTCGTCCAACTATAGATAGAACTTTCTCAATTACTAACATCTCAAAATATACATTTATATGTTTAATCCGCTTTTACCAACCTATATTTAGGAATTCATAGAGTCCTGTCATATTTATATGGTAGTCCCACAATATATATACTTTTATAAAACGAACCTCCAATCAGGACATGAGCGTCCTTTATCTGTGATAAAACAAACGGAAAGGCGATCTCAACATATAGTTTTGTATGTACATTATAAAACCTTAGATTATTTCACCGTAATCAGCTTCCCTAGTTCTTGCTTTTGAATGCGTGGTTTGAATAAGAGCCTAGCATTTATAAGTCTTTATGTCTTAATAAATTCGCTAATGAAAAAAGCCCCCTTCTCTATAAAAGAAGGAGGTAAAAATTATTTATAAGGGGTGCTAACTAACATATTCAAATGACTATAACATGTGACACACTGTTATTATAAGTTATCTCTTAAGAAAATTATCTTCCACAATTCACTTTACAGTGAAAGCAAAGTTCTTCTAATTTATCCTCGGATGCCAAGGAATTTCTTCACTCGGGTCAGCATTCCTTTATCATCTTCGAGAGACATGAGAGGGACCGTTTCTCCAGTAATTCGCCGTCCAATATTTCGATAAGCTATTGATGCCTTACTTTTCGGGTCTAATGCAATAGGCTCTCCACTATTAGAGGATTTAATAACATCATCGTCATCAACAACAATGCCTAATAAATCAATCGCTAATATGGAGACTAGCTCTTCTACATCCATGGCTTCCCCATTTTTCATCATATGATTCCTAATCCGATTAATTACGAGTTTTGGTGGAGAAATATTTTCTTCTTTTTCAAGTAAACCAATAATTCGATCTGCATCTCGAACAGAAGATATTTCAGGAGTCGTGACTACAATTGCTTTATCTGCTCCAGCTACAGCATTTTTATACCCTTGTTCAATCCCCGCTGGGCAATCAATCAAAATATAATCATAATCTTGCTTTAATTCATCAATTAATTCTTTCATTTGTTCTGGTTCCACTGCTGATTTATCTTTTGTTTGAGCAGCTGGAAGGAGAAATAAACAATCAAAACGCTTGTCCTTTATTAACGCCTGTTGAAGTCGGCAATTACCGTCAATGACATCGACGAGGTCATATATTATTCTGTTTTCCAGCCCCATCACGACATCAAGATTTCTTAAACCAATATCTGTGTCAACTAAACATACTTTTTTACCTGACAAAGCTAATGCTGTCCCGATATTTGCAGTGGTCGTCGTTTTTCCAACACCGCCTTTACCTGACGTTACAACTATGGCTTCTCCCACATTATTCTCCCCTTTCTAACACCCGGTTTAACAACTGTATAATTAACACCCTTTTAGTAAAGTGCTTTAACATAATTCTGTTGCTAGCTGCGGCCTGATTTTCGACAATTTATGAAGTTTTTCAAGAATTATCTCTTCATTTTCATTGAGATAAGCACATTCCATCATTTGTTGTTCAATCAGCTGGTCTGGCTCCTCAGGTGAACGTCTAACAACAGATGCTATCCGGAGCTGTGAAGGTGTCATTACAGAAGCACAAATAACCGCTTCTTTATTCCCATTACTTCCAGCGTGAGCAATCCCTTTTAATTTACCCAATATGTAGATATTCCCTGTTGCCTTAACTGTCGCCCCAGGGTTTACATCACCAATAATAAGAAGATCTCCCTGCAACTCTATAACTTGTCCAGATCGAATAATTCTGGCTACTTGAGTCATTTGCTTTTCTTTTACAAGGAGCTCAGCTTCTGTTTTTGAAATTACATCTGATTCTATATCTTCTACCTTAATATTCATTTCTTCTGAGAATAAAGACGCCAGCTCTTGACGCTCTATGTTCTCCAAATAACGCTTCCCAATAGCAAGCTTCGCTTTAACAGGCCCTTGTGATTCTTTAGAGGGTTGCGGGCGATCAGACAACGTTTCTTTCAAAGCACTCTTTAACGTGTCCATCGAGCATTGGTCATCCAGAATAAATGTCAGGCCATCTTTAGTCCCCTTGATAATGACATATTGGTTTTTTTTTTGATTTGTTTTCATGACTTAAACCCTCACCTCACATAGGCGATTATAACAAAAGAAAAGCCTATCTTTTTTTAGAAGAGATTTTTATCACATTGACTATATAGAAACACTCTTCCATGAATACCAATATCATAGACTGTTTTGCTTTATCTTAAAAACTCAATCAGTTTCAAAAGCCTTTGGATCAATCGATTATTGAATTTCCGAATCAACCTTCTGACACCATAGCTTTACCGGATAAGCCACGATGGTTAATATGATTAAATTCATAATAAGTGTAGGAATAAAACGAACAGTTAGAAAAATATCGTTTGACAAGTCAGTAATCCCTAAAAGAGTCATCATACCAAACACATAATACTCTAATAAAGCCACACCTGAAATGACCATTAAAATTGTAATTGCTAAATTATTTTTAACAAAAGGAAGAGAAATGGATAAGACATACGCAATTAACCCCATCCCAAACGCATAAACACCCAGTACAGGTGAGTAAACAATATCATACAAGATGCCAAATATAATCCCGTGTAATAGTCCATATCCTCGGCCTCGATAGATCCCCATTAACAATATAAGCATAAACATCCAGCGTGGGATCAATTCATAAGGAAAACCATAAAAATCTGGAGCGAAGACTTGATAAATAGTACCTTCAAATATGAATAGAATGAACAATGATATAAATAAAGAATATCTAACGATCATGAGTCATCGTCCTCTAAATCCGGATTAATCTTTTCATCCAATGTATCTGCGCCTCGTTCCACTACCATAACATAATCCAAATGTGAGAAATTTGCTGAGGGTTTTACATATGCTATTTGTGTTAAGCCAAATTCATCTGTATCATACTCTACGATCTCACCGACTTGGAGGCCTTGAGGAAAAACCCCCCCTAATCCAGAAGTGGACACTATCTGTCCATTTTCCAGTTCAGCTTCCATATCAATCTTTGTAAATCGTAAATAACCAGTTTCCTCATCCATACCTTCAATGAACCCATACACGGTCTCATCATCTGTATCGACCATGGCTGAAATCCGATTTGTGATATCTTGATCACTCAGAAGACGAATTGTTGAAGAAAATTGCGATACCTGATCGATTTTACCAATCAAACCTTCAGAAGTAATAACCGCCATGTTCTCCTCTAAACCATCCTGAGCCCCTTTATTAATGCCAACCTGCTCATTCCAACGGTCTGGAGAACGGTGAATAACAATTGCTGATCGAACAGTGTAGCTCATTAAATCAGGATCATCCTGTAAGTCAACAGCTGCCTCTAATTCTTCATTTCGACGTTGAAGCTGGCTTAACTCTACTTGCAATGACGCATATTCATCTAAATGCGATTTTAATAGTTGGTTTTCTTCGTACAAGTTTCTCATGTCACGCACGTTGTCAAAGAAACCCGCTGCAAAATGAGCGGGTCTAGAGAAGGCAGACTGGAGAGAACCGACTGTATCGGCTACAAACTGCTCTGGCCATGACAGACTCCTACGATCACTCATAGAGTAACCGATTAATGCTACTAGTATGATCATGCAAACTAATAATACAATGAGTCGCTTATTAGAAAAAAAAGAAGACATGTGCGACACCTACTATCCTTTTCGGTTTGAACGGACAGAAATTCCAGCTTTTGAACGGAATAAATGAAGGTTCTCTAATGCTTTACCAGTACCTATAGCAACACAATCTAATGGATCCTCTGAAACGAGTACTGGCATATTTGTTTCTTCTGACAGCACTTTATCAAGATTACTCAATAGTGCCCCTCCACCAGTTAACACAATACCTCTATCCATGATGTCAGCTGCAAGTTCCGGTGGTGACTGCTCAAGCGTATCCTTTACAGCCTGAATGATTTGTGTCACTGTATCTTCTAGAGCAGCCGTAATCTCTTGAGCATTTACAGAGATTGTTTTTGGCAACCCTGAGACGAGATCACGTCCACGTATATCCATTTCATCGTGAACTTCTGGAGAACCGGCAGCTCCTACTTCAAATTTAATAGCTTCAGCAGTTCGTTCACCGATCATAAGACTATACGTTTTTTTAATATATTGAACGATTGCATCATCCATTTCATCTCCGGCTACACGAACAGATTGACTTGTCACAATTCCGCCAAGAGAAATAATGGCCACTTCCGTCGTACCACCGCCGATATCCACAATCATACTCCCTGTCGGCTCCCAAACAGGTAAATTAGCACCGATTGCTGCAGCAAATGGCTCTTCAATTGTATAAGCCTCTTTCGCGCCAGCTTGCTTTGTAGCATCTTCTACTGCACGTTTTTCTACAGCAGTAATACCTGATGGCACACAAACCATTACATTAGGTTTCTTCGTGAAAATAGAACGGTTTCTAAGGGCTTGTTGAATAAAATATTTCATCATTGTTGCCGTGGTGTCAAAATCAGCAATAACACCATCTTTCATCGGTCTAATCGCCACTATATTTCCAGGCGTTCTACCAATCATATTTTTAGCGTCATTTCCAACTGCTTCTATCGAACCTGTATCTGAACGAATCGCCACCACGGACGGTTCACGTAAAATAACACCTTTTCCTTTAACATATACAAGCGTATTAGCTGTTCCTAAATCAATCCCTAAATCTTTAGAAAATCCTGCAAACATCTATGTAATCTCCCTTCATCTTATGAAACTGAAACATTCTCTTTATGATATGATGCTTCCACTTGTTATCATTCATGTAAAGCTCATAAATTTAATTATACTCAATCTTTACAATAATGAGTAGCTTTTTAAAATACTTCACATAAAAAACCTCATTTTATCCTAACATAACAAGGGCGGCATGTACATAAGACAAATGCTCGATCCATGACCTTTTAAAAAGAGAAGGAAAATGATCTCTCAAAATGAAGGGAAGACAGACAAATAATATTCATTCAATGACAATGATAAAACGAACCTTCAATGTAGGGGCGCTTTCCCACTGATTGTTAATTGAGTCAATCAGAACATTAGCGGCCGTTAGCTCCCGCCTAAATAGAATGATTAGCTCTCCTCTCTATTTTGAGTCGGAAGGTTTACGGACATTTAACTATGATAAAAAGTGACTGTCACATAAGGCAGCGACTCCCTGAGGATGAAGCGTAATCTGAAGTATTCGAATTATAACATCTTATTTTTAAAGGATGACATTCATTATGGCGTAGTGGGGAAAGTGAAAGTGTAATTAAAGAGGTCAAATTAGAGGCTTCCTAATTAGTTTTTTTGATTAGACATACCCTTTTTCTTTTAAAGAAGAAAAACGTCTATCACCGATAATGACATGATCGAGCAACGCAATTCCAAGCATTTTCCCAGACTCAACTAATCGCTGCGTTACTTCAATGTCTTGTTGGCTTGGCTCAGGGTCTCCAGAGGGATGATTATGAAGGCAAACGATCGAAGCGGCGGAATAGCGAAAAGCTTCTCTAAAAATTTCCCGCGGATGAACAATCGAGGCATTCAAACTGCCAATAAAGATTGTTTCTTTATGGAGAACTTGATTCTTTGTATTTAAGTAAAGAACGATAAAATGCTCTTGATTAAGCTGTCGCATTTCATCCATCATATATTGTGCCACATCTTCAGGAGATCGAATCACATAGCGCTCTTCAGATGAAAAATGATAGACTCGTTTTCCTAATTCAAGAGCGGCTAATAGTTGGATCGCTTTAGCTTCTCCTATTCCTTTAATAGCTGTTAACTCTTTTACTTGTGCTTCTTTAAAAAGGGTTAATCCATTAAAATGCTGAATAACCCGTGTAGATAATTGAAGGACAGACTCAGATTTTGTCCCTGATCGCAGAAGCAGTGCGATCAGCTCCTGATTAGATAATGCTTCTGCTCCATCTCGCAACATTCTTTCCCTCGGCCTTTCACTTTTTGGAACATCTCTTATCATAAATGATGACGTCATAAATTACCTCCTTAAATTTGTGACACTATAACATGCTCCTCAATTTGATGAGGTTTGGTAAATGTCAAATTTCTTTAATGTACGAACGACTTGAGCAATCGGCAACCCAACTACCGTAAAATAATCCCCTTCAATTTTTTTTACCAAAGCAGCCCCCAAACCTTGAATACCATACGCACCTGCTTTATCAAACGGCTCACCACTACTTACATACCTTTCTATTTCCTCATGTGTTAAAGGATAAAAATGCACGATAGTTTCCTCATAAAAAGTGACGGTCTTTTCATGAGAGTTTATCGTCACACCTGTCACAACAGAGTGGCTAACATCTGAAAGAACCTGAAGCATATTATAAGCTTCCTGCACATCAGACGGCTTCTCAAGAATTCTACCCTGAGCAACAACAATGGTATCTGCACCGATAACGACACTTTCAGGGTACCGTTTAAAAACCTCATCAGCTTTTTGCTTTGCTAAAGACATAGCAATATCAGCAGGAGAAAGGGTATTATCAACTATTTCTTCTACGGAGCTTGGTACGACAGAGAAGGGAATATTTACTTGTTCTAAAAGCTGACGTCTTCGAGGTGATTGTGAAGCTAAAATAACTGATTTCATAGTCAATGATCCCTTTCTTTTATAAATCAATCTCATACAAACATTCATTTATGTGAAGGGTGGAGTATTGAATCCTATAATACAGGGTGGCGGCGATCGCTTAACTACCAATTCGTTTTTATGTCACTTACTTAATGTGATATAAGATTCATACGTCCTTCACATAAAAAATAATCTAAATGAATCAATTTCATAATGAGAATTTATCACAGATAACCGTCCGTAAAACCCGCGCCTGAAATAGAGAAGAGAGATAGCGGGCGCTCATGTCCTGCTCCACTCAACTACTAATCAGTGGGAAGAAGTCCGAAAACGCCCACTGATTGAAGGTTGGATTTATAAACAATAAACGACTAATATCTATTGAATTATATTTATGGCTGAAGCGTAAGATGGTGACTCCCTGAGGATGAAGCACAGTCTAAAGATTCACTGTTGCTAAAATTTACCGAGCAAACGTTAGCTGAAGACAAGCTCTCGGGAAAGCATCGTTCTGAAGTGAAGGCCACAATCATTATTCGAACTTTAATATCATTTTGAAACATGACATTCATTCAACTATAAAAAAGACAAGATTAAGAGGAAGATTAAACCTCAGGTCTTATAACTTCCTCCCAAAAGCACGATTTAAAACTTAAATATCCTGGCCAAAAATCAAGTCAGGAGCTGCAATTCCTGGATTTGTCATTTCTTTCGGCTCTAGAATTCTGTTTAGCTCTTCTTCAGTTAATATGCCCTTTTCAAGACATATTTCCCTAACTGGCCGCTTTGAGGTAATCGCTTCTTTAGCAATACGGGCAGCTGTTTCATAACCGACATGTGGATTAATCGCTGTGATAATACCGACACTATTTTCTACAAGCTCTCCGCAACGTTCAATATTTGCTTCAATGCCATCTACTGCAAACTCTTTAAAAACGTGGATACCATTTTTTAGAATAGAAAATGATTGCAATAAATTAAATACAAGAACTGGCTCCATCACATTTAATTCAAGTTGCCCTGCTTCTGAAGCAAGACTGATAGTATGATCATTCCCAATAACCTGAAAAGATATTTGGTTAATAACTTCACACATAACAGGGTTGACCTTTCCAGGCATAATGGAGGAGCCTGCCTGCCTTGGAGGAAGGTTGATTTCATTAAATCCAGTACGTGGCCCTGAACTCATAAGACGCAAATCATTCGCAATCTTAGACAAGTTAATAGCTAATATTTTCATCGCCCCAGACAGCTGTGTATAAGCATCTGTGTTTTGAGTAGCATCCACGAGGTTTTCTGCTCTATGGAAAGGCATCCCCGTCATTTCTGCTAAATTTTTCGTTACTTTCTCTATGTATTCTGGTAACGCATTTAAGCCTGTTCCAACTGCTGTCGCTCCCATGTTCACTTCATACAAATGATCCACTGATTGCTTAATTCTCGCGAGATCTCTCGCAAGTAATCTGCGATATGAACCAAATTCTTGACCAAGACGAATGGGAACAGCATCTTGAAGATGAGTTCTCCCCATTTTTATAACATGATCAAATTCATCTTCTTTTTTTGTCATCGTTTCAATTAATTCATTTAACATATGAATGAGGCCATGTGATAAGTTCAGACATGCGATATGAATAGCAGTCGGAAAAGTATCATTTGTTGATTGAGCCATGTTTACATGGGTGTTAGGGCTCACTTTTAGATAATCTCCTTTTTCTCCCCCTAATAATTCAATAGCCCTATTGGCGATGACTTCGTTTGCATTCATGTTAAATGACGTACCAGCGCCCCCTTGAATACTGTCAACTATAAATTCGTCATTAAATTTTCCTTCAATCACCTCATCAGCTGCTTTCATCACTACTTCAGCAATCGTTTTGTTTAAAGCTCCTACCTGGGAATTAGCTTTCGCTGCTGCTTTCTTAACATACCCAAATGCTTTAATTAATTCCTCGTGTGGCGGATAGCCTGTAATAGGGAAATTCTCTTTTGCTCTCACTGTCTGTATACCGTAATAGGCATGCGCAGGAATTTGACGTTCTCCCATTAAGTCTCTTTCCGTTCTCATAGCTGTCATTATCAGCAATCTCCCTTCGATAATATATAATTTAGGTCCCTTACCCTTCTATCAACATTATTAATGTATCATAAATTTGCAGACTTTTAAGTAATATCTCTTGAATTTCTTTATAAGAAGCTTCTTCAGTATTTAATTGCTTGCTGTAAGCCATCCACTCACTTACAAGTGCCTCAGCCTCATTATTTTCCAGCAAAGAATGCGTGCTTATTTCTTCCCATTTTGCTAGTGTCTCCGTTAAAATTTCCGTCTCTTCCCCTGATATACCTTCCTCAGTTACTTCAGCCAGCTGTCCTATCCAAGTAGCCCCTAAGAAAAAAAACTGTGCCGTTTCTTCACTCATTTGAAGATCCCTTGATTCGATATTAAATGGTTTGACATATGTTTCCACCCCTTTTGACTCATAATGTTTAGCCAAAGATTCTGCTCTCTCTTTATTCTCGGCCGCGCCAATAAACAAGTAATGGTTACTCTTCTCCTCCACAATCATGAAAGGGATATCTTTTTCACTTAATTCCCTTTGCATGTCTTTAGCTTTATCTATCGTAGAGAAAGCACCAGCTTGAACAACGTAGACGTGTAGACTTGGAAGCTCTGCCGCTTGTTTAATCGCTTCTTCTTCTGTGATAGAAGTTATAGGGGGGGCTGGTTCCGATCCACTGTCTGCTCCAGAGCTTGTACCATTTGCAGAAAGCATGGAGAGCAACAACATGCCGAACACGCCGCCAATGACGACAGCAGACGACACAGCAAGAAACACAGCATTTTTTAATAAGCTTAAGGCAAACGTTCTCGGACTGCGCTTCGTTTTTTTCCGATGAGAAGGGGGGAGTTTTGGGCTATGGTCACTTTTACCATCATCCCAAAAAGGCTTTCTTAATTCTTCCATTGTGCGACGCCTCTTATGAAGGTCAACAATTTTCTCCTTATTAGATGAATGAGAGTGATCTGTCTTCCATTGAAACATATCATTCGTTTCCGTTGACTTTATGCTTTTATTATTAGTCCGTTCATTTACTGGAATTGTCCACGTTTCTACTTCCTTATATTTACCATCTAATTTAACAGTAACATCTTTTTTTCGATTCACGTCGTTATGCACTCCTTTCTGTCTCACAGCTCTCTATACAAGTCTATTATCTAAGCTAAGTTGATAGAACTGAAAACATGTGCATGCGTTTAAGGAATTCGCCCATTTTTATAGAGACCAAAATAGTACACTACTAGATTTCACTTCTAATTGACCATGCTTAAGTTTTGAGAAAACACACTCAAGGCGTACCGTTAGCTACCTAGTTGCATTATGAATTTTCGTTTAATAGATAGATCTCCACATTGACACACTAACGGCTCACCTGTTTATAGTCAGCATAAACAGAAAAATTAAAATTATACAGATGGATCGATTTCATAAATATGTCGTATCGTTTTTTTCCGAAAGTTAAGACTCATTTCCACTACAGGTCGTCGCTTTCCGTAGGGCTCGGTTGCAACTTATTCTGCTTTTGCAAAGTTCAGTCAGAATGAATTTCAAGCCTTCTATTCCTCCCATAGGAATCGTCATATTTCGTTCCAATTCTCCGTTTATAATGACGAACATTTTATTATTAGTTTCAATATTACTCGGTAAAATGAGCGAGATATTGCATCATGACATTCATTTAGGTAGAAATGTCTCGCGGACATCAGCTTTCATTTTTTAAAAATTAAGAGCTACAACCAATAATAAACACTAAGGATCCACTGATAATAAAATGTAATTAATTCTTCTCCAAAAAAGTAAGCACTTATACTGCCAATCGCGATAAATGGTCCAAAGGGAACAATCGTTTTTCGATCCCATTTTTTTATTAACATGCCAATTAAAGCAACTACAGTACCAATTATGGAAGCTATTAAAAGTGATAAGAAGAGATTAGAAGTGCCAAGAACAAAGCCGAGTACGCCATACAATTTTATATCTCCGCCCCCCATCCCTCCTTTAGATAAAACAGCCAGTAGTAACAACAATACAAATCCTGTAATCGAAGCTACCGAGGCATCCCACCATGGAGCTAATGGCACGAGTGTATGACGAAGTAGAATGAAGAAAATAAGAAATAATAAGAGCACATTATTTAGAATCACTTTATACATCAAATCGCTGACAGTAATAATGATCAATAGGGAGATAAATGAAAGTGCTATGAGAAGTTCCCAATTTAATCCAATTCCCATTACTGCTAATACAAATAATGCGCCCGTCATTATCTCCATGAGAGGATAAAGAAGGGAGATTTTTGTTTGACACGTACGGCACCGTCCCTTAAAGATGATGAAGGAGATAATTGGTACTAATTCTAATGCTCTTAAACTTACTTTACAGCTACGACAATGAGACCTTGGCAGTATCAAAGATTCTTTCTCCGGAAGCCTAAGACCCACCACATTAAAAAACGAGCCGAAAATAGCACCAATTAAAAAAATGATTAGATACATTAACATAGTGAATTCCATAATCACTCCCCTGACTAACCTTTTATGGATGTTATGAAATATAACAAATATTTAACTCGCACAATTTTAGAAGTGCTAAATGTCATAAGTATTGCGCTACTTTATTGCGACCTTTTTGCTTTGCACCAGTGTACATTGCTCTATCAGCATGTCTCAAAACTTCAATGGGTGTTTCTTCTGACAATTTTGAAGCCACACCGATACTAGCAGTAATGTTAATTAATTTTTTCTCCCCTTTAACTAGATCATCAGAAACAATAAAGAACTTTGATTCAATGGCACGTCTAACCCGCTCTCCCAGTTCGAACGCTTTAAACAACTGAACATTATCTAGTAAAATAACAAACTCTTCTCCTCCGTATCTACCCACGATTCCGTCATCTTTTACCGTCTGTGTGAGTATTTCTGCCACTTGAATGAGAACATCATTTCCACTTTGATGACCATATGTATCATTGACTGATTTAAAATGGTCTAAGTCAATTACCACAATCGCATACGTTTCTATTTTTTCATAATCTCTTAAAATCTTTTTAAAGTAGGTGAAATTATACAATCCTGTTAAGCCGCAGCATTCACTATCCTTCTTAGTTTGAGCAATATATCTCGCATTTTGCACAGCTACAGACAAATAATTAGCAATTATCTCTAATACTTTTTGATCACTTCTTTGAAAAGCATTTTTTCGTTGATTCGTCAGTGTAATGACGGCTACAATGTTATGATTTCGTATACATGGGGCCGCTATAATGGATTGATTACCTGAAAGGACATTTTCTGAATCTAAATGCTCCCACTGTTTTCTCGATGTAAAGAGTACGGATGCCCCAGTTTGTAAAACGTGCTTACTTACCCCATCCCCTTCTGATAACGCCCCCTTATCAAGAGATTGGCTCATATAGATCGGCCGTAAATCATAATAATCTTCTTGTTCGAATAATAAAATACTTTGAGCAGGAAAAATCTTCGAGCACGTTGATATGAATAATTCAATTATAGTGTTAACCTCTAAGCTATCATTTACCTCATGTCCAAAAGAGCTAACCTGTTTAAGTAATTCTGTCGTTTTCTTATCTTCATTGTAGATTTTAAGAATTAAAAAAACTGAGACTATCGGTATTCCCGTTATAAGGACAGCAATATATCCAACTTCCTCATAAAGCATAGCGAGAGCCAGTCCCACTAAAACAATTAGCAAACAACTGATAGCCTGCCACTTAAAAGCCTCATCAAAAAAAGACACCTCACGCATACCTAACAAATAATAATGACAGAGATAGAGCAAGAGGTTATTTAATACAAAAAAAGTCAACGTATACACTAAAATTGGCACCGCCATCTCCACCATCATACCTACTGTAAAATGACCGGTTGTACCACCTACTAAGTAAAATAAAGCTGCTGAACCTAACGAAGTAGCTAGAAATATTAATCCGTTTATGGGTATACGATGAAGATCATGAGTGGAGATTTTTAATCTGAAAAGAGTGGTTAGAATTGCAATTTGTGTCACGAGGATTTCAATTAATAGACCAAAGTGGAGAAAAATAGCTAAAGATATACCATGAAAAGGAATAACAGACGTATATCTAATTTGAATAGGAAATAAAGATGCCACCATAATAAGGGCTGTAAAAGAAAGAATGGCCAGCCAAGAGGTCTGCCATAAGTGGAGCGTGTTTTCTATAATATAATAAATAAATGGCGGGACAATGACTAACCATGTTATCCAGAGGGAAAGCTGTTTTCTTTCTGACACGTTTGGTCACATCCTTAATGAATTTCAAAGGGTTCACACGACACCGATTTAATACAATACTGTAGTAATTATCTTTTACATTACCATAGTTTGTATAATTTGTTAAGTCAAATGACTCACTTGTTTCATCCCTACTTAGACAAACTACCTAATTGCTATTTTTGATCTCATCAATCATATAACTTCGACATATCCCTGCAAAATAATGTGAACCTGTCACAAGTAGAATGTGGTTTTGCTCCTTCTTGTTAAACCAATCATTCACCCATTTTTTCCAATCAATAATTATATCTTGCTCAGTCACACCTGTCACTTGTAGATAATCTTCTTTTGTCATAGAGCGGGGCGTTGAAATCTCTGTCACATAAACCTTAATATTTAGAGAACGTAAACGTTTAAGCATGTTTCCTACTGCTTTATCCTTCATGGCAGCAAAGAGAACTGTCATTTGCTTGTTATGAGATAAGTCCGTGATATTATTACAAACAGTTATCATTGCATCATCATTATGTGCCGTATCAATGATAATTTCTGGTGCATAACTGATAGTCTCCCACCTTCCTTCTAAGGCTGCTCGAAAAAGACCTTGTCTTAAGTCCTTTTGTGTCATGGTCCACTGTAATTGTTCAGCTAGCACAGTTATCGTCATCAAGGCTAACGCTGCATTCATTACTTGATGTTGCCCTTTTAATGCAAGTGTGTATGATTTCGCCGATGACATACCTACCATTTTAAACTCAAATGTATCGCTGTTTAACTGTTTGATATGGGTGTTATCTTGCAACGAATAAATGGGCGTCTTTCTTTTATTTGCTACCTTTTTTATCACTTGAAGAGCACTTCCATCTGCACCAGTAAAATGAGGTGAAGATGATTTTATAATACCCGCTTTTTCCATTGCAATCTTTTCAATGGTATCCCCTAGAAAAGTTTGATGATCATAACCAACATTCGTAATAACTGTGGCGATTGGCGATGGTAAAACGTTTGTAGCATCTAGGCGTCCACCCATTCCAGCTTCAATAAGAACAATATCCATAGGCTTCAAACGAGAAAAGTAATAAAAAGCGAGTGCTGTTATACATTCAAATTCACTAACAATCTCATGACGCTCCCTTTCCACTTTTTCCACAGATGGCAGAATGTCACTAAAAGCTCTTGCAAACTCTTCTTTTGAAATAGGCTCGCGGTTGACGGTTAATTGATCTTTTTCCTCACCGAAAACAGGGGTATTAAAAGCCCCTACTGTAAAACCAGCCTCATTTAATATAGAGGAGAGAAAAGCACAGACAGATCCTTTGCCATTTGTCCCAGCTACATGCAAAGACCGTATTTCTTTTTCAGGATGATTTAAATAGCCCATAAGTTCTTCCATACGTTCTAGTGAATAGACAATTCCTGCTGCCTTCTTTTCTGCCAATAAAGCAATCGCTTCAGAATAGGTCAGTTTCATGATCTTCTCCTTAGTTATCAATTTGATAGTCTTACTAGCATCATGCTAGTTGATTTTAGGATGTAAACATGCCATCATCAATTAGTATAGCAAGTATCAAGTAATAGAACACATTAATACTAACATACGGTAATTCTTTCTTGAAAGGACGATTGACTTAATGAGTGAATTAAAAGGATGGATTGTTTTTAATGGCCATTTAAAAACACCAAAATTCCTAGAATACGTAGATTGGTTCGTTGAATCGTGTGAAAAACAACGAGTCTCTATTAAAAAAATGACAAATGATGAACTTCTAGTTATGACAGGAGAAAAGGGCCTTATAGTTTCTGAAGATCAGCGTACTCACTCAAAACCCGACTTTATTCACTTTGCCGATAAAGACCTCCATTTAGCAAGACAATTAGAAAAACAAGGAGTGCGTCTTTTTAACCGCTCATCGTCAATTCACATTTGTGATAATAAATCTATCATGCATGGTATTTTAAATGACCGACATCTCCCTATGCCTAAAACGATCATCGCCCCCATGATCTATCCAGGTATGCCGTTGAAAGTTAAAAATTATCTAAAAATAGTGGAAGCAAAGCTCGGTTTACCATTGATTGTTAAAGAAGCTTATGGTTCCTTTGGTGAACAAGTTTATTGGGTCGAAACGCGCACTGAATTAGAAGAAGTTGCCCATCGTCTCACAGGTATTGATCATCTTTATCAACAGCCTATTTTCAGCAGTTTAGGCACAGATCTTCGACTCAATGTGATAGGGGATTCTGTCGTTGCTGCTATGAAGCGGAACTCGCAGAGTGACTTTCGTGCTAATGTAACAGCCGGAGGCACGACACATCCTTATCACCCTACTAAAACGGAATGTCAATTAGCTATAGCAGCTGCCAAGGCAGTAGGTGCTGATTTTGCGGGGGTTGACCTCTTAATTGGAGAAGATGGTCCGCTTATATGTGAAGTAAACTCCAACCCACACCTGCGAAGTATTTACGATTGTACAGGTATTAATGTCGCAGATCATATGGTCGATTATATTAAGCATACTGTTACAACTCATTAAAGGAGTGGATACACAGTGGAAAAAAAACGAGGCTTAGTCATTTATAAACAACATGAAATCACTCGAAATATAAAATTTATTAATATGCTTCAACAGCATTGTCTGAATATGGAGCTGCACCTAGAAGTAATGGCATACGAACAGTTATGTATTCACTTATCAAATCCAAAATATTTAGTAGGTCCTTTAATTGACGACGAGCTACATTACCATTTTGTGATTAATAGATCGGCTACACCCTGGTTGAATGAGGTGCTCGAGTTAGCAGGTATTCGTTGCTTTAATACGGCCTATGTAGCAAGAATCGCTAATGACAAACGACTTTCACATGCCGTTTTATCAAATATTGGCATCCCAATGTTATCAAGCACTGCTGTTCACAAACATTTTTTTCTCAATGACAATAAGATATCAAAAGAGAGAATGATCATAAAAGATCCTCTTGGAAAAGGCGGTACCGGTGTTAAATTAGCTGATGATTCAGAGGAAATACATGAGCTAGTCACGTCTTTAAATGATAATTTACTAGTTCAACCGGTAGGTGGTCAAAAAGGTAAAGATCTACGCGTATACATCGTCGGTAATCATATTATCGGTGCTATTCTACGTGAGTCAGCAACGGACTTCAGAGCGAATGTATCTATGGGAGGAAGTGCACGTTTTTATGAGCTCAATCAGTCTGAGAAACGTCTTATATCATTTATTACAGATGCCATTCACCTCGACTTTGTTGGCATTGATTTTCTCATTGATAACGATGGCAATCTTTTATTCAACGAGATGGAGGACGCCGTCGGTTGCCGCAGCCTTTATATCCACAGCGCTATCGACATTGCAGAGATCTTTGTTGCCTATATCGCTAAAGAACTGGAAAAAGAAGACACTAGGAAAGCGTAAAAGAACTATCGGCCACTACTTCTTTACTTTTCGTATAATTTTTGATTAAAAGCGTAAATAACTGCTTGGGTACGATCCTGCACGTCTAGCTTACTTAAAATGTTACTTACATGAACTTTTACTGTTTTTAACGCAATAAATAATTCGTCAGCAATTTGCTGATTATTCTTTCCTTCAGTCATTAAACGAAGGACTTCACTTTCTCTTTCAGTCAATTGTTCATGGAGCTGAGGAGATGACGGTTGTCGCATTTTAGACATAATTTTCCCAGTCACTTCAGGTTCCAAAATGGATTGACCACTATAGGTCGCTCTGATCGCTTTTGCAATCTCACTTGCTTTTGACGTTTTTAGCATATAGCTCGTAGCGCCTGCTTCTAGTGCAGGATATACTTTTTCATCATCTAGAAAACTCGTGACGATGATAATTTTAGCTTCAGGCCATTCAGTGGTAATTTTTTTCGTTGCTTCAATCCCATCCATTTCACGCATAACGAGATCCATTAAAATGATATCAGGCTTTAATTCTAGCGCTAATGCTACCGCCTTTGTCCCATCGTCAGCTTCCGCTATAACATCAATGTCAGGCTGAGCAGATAAGTAAGAAGAGACACCAATTCTAACCATCTCATGATCATCTGCAAATAAGACTTTAATCATCTGTTTCACCATCCTTTTTTAATGTTGGCACTTTTACTTCCAACTTTGTCCCTTCATTTTCCACACTAACTACTTTTAAAACTCCCCCTACTTCAACTGCTCGCTCGTGCATATTTTGCAGGCCGTATGAACCATGATTTTGCACTTCCTGCACATTAAATCCTTTCCCATCATCAGAAATTCTTAAAATAACTGTTTGGTCACGTTCTATTAGAATCACGTTAAGTTTGGCGGCTTTAGCATGTCTCAGGGTGTTTGACACAGATTCCTGTAAAATTCTAAATAAATGGTCTTCTACCCCTTTATCAACTGACAGTTCTTCCAGTTTAACTTCAATTTTGAGAGATACTTTCTCCGTTAATTCAGCTAGTAAGTCCTCAATACCTTCTTTAAGAGACTTGTCCTTTAACGCAGCAGGACGCAAGTGTAAAAGCAAGGCGCGCATTTCCAGTTGAGACTGATCTATCATCTTCTCTACCATTGTAAGCTGCTTTTTCATCCCTTCGTCTGACGGAGGATTCGTCTCATTTATCGTTGCCATCATCATGGATGCTGCAAACAGCTGCTGACTTACAGAATCATGTAATTCTCGAGCCAGTCGGTTTCGTTCTTGAACAACCACTTCTTGAAGGCTTTTTTCACGATCATTTGCTCTTTCAGTTGCTAATTTTTGAGCTACTTCTGCCTGCTTCGTCATTTTTTCTTCAATCTCATTTAATTTTTTTTGAATAGAGCCTAAGTCAGAGCTTCCTTCATTTTCTTCCAGCTTTAATTTTCTCCCTTTAATTAAATTTTCTAACGATTGACTAATGGCTATCACTTTTTTTCGACTGACTAGTCTCGATAAAGCTCCAATCATCGTTCCCGTTACCACTGTTAACATTAGAATAAAGTAGATATATGGCACATTATATATCCGGCTTTGCCATAAATCAGACCACCTCACCAGCGGAAAGACAGAAAACGTAGCAGCTAGTATGAGACATGAAAATAAGCTTGTTATAAGAATAGCGAGTAATATTTGCCGAATGAGACTACTCATATTCGTCTCACCTCAACATCGCCTGAAAAAACAGACGTGACAATTTTTACCCCTGGCTTGACTTGTTGAAAATTCTCTGTTTCATATATCATCGTTTCATTTAACATTTTTTTATTTACTTTATGAAAAATGGACACATTACCAAACATGGTGCTGTGATGAACAGATACTTCTATCTCGTAAGGAACATAAATTTTTATATTACCAAAGAGATGTCTAATGGAAATAATAGCGTCGTCTTGAATGACAGTATTGCTTAAATCTATAATTCGATCTCCGATGCCTCCATGGATGTTTATATCTCGCCATTGGTAAGGCATGTCCTCAGTTTGCTGATCTCCAAGAAATCGATGTTGAAATAATGGCTTAGATGTGACAATTTCTCCTTTTTCTCGATCACCTTTTGTCATTCTTGGTTTTATATAATCCGGGTCATGGCTGGATCGTCGATATTCTCGAAAGAATAGTACGAGTAACCCGATAAATAAAAATCGAACAGAATACATCGTTAGAATATTTAAGGCAAGGCTTACTATCCCTATCCAAAAAAGGAGTTTTCCAAGAAAAGTTCTGTAGTTTTTCCATCCTATAAATGTCAAAAAACCTAGAAATAGTGCACTGAAAAAGAGGCCCCCACCGAAAAACATCAACTCGAAAAAGAGGATAGCCAACGTTATCATAAGAATCCAATTCATTGATCTTGTTGGAATTCTTTTTAACATAAGACTCTCCCCTTTCCTCTAGTTGGTCCGATAAGTCGTCTTTACCGGTTTATCGTTAATAATTGTTTATTAGGACAAGGGAGCGCTATGCGCTCCCTCATTTATCATATCACTTTTTCATTCTTCTCGTCTTTGTTTTTGTTATCAGCCATTTCTTTTTCTAATCGGGCAATTTTACTATCTAATGTGTGATGATGATAATCATTCGTCACTTTGGACTCCAAGTTTTCAATATAACGTTCCATTTCAGAAAATTTCAGATAAGATTTATCAGCTGATGAACCTGTTAGTTTATTCATTTCGTATCTAGCTCGAGCTACATTTTCTTTCCCCATTAATTCCATCCGCTTTAAGCGCATATCCTTTAATTTATGTTGCATTTCTTCATATCGTTTTTCTAACGACTCAAGTTGCTTCATCGCTTCGACCTCATTTAATGTCAGCCGTTCTGCTCTGGCAGCATATTCTTCATATTCGTTTAGAGCAAATTCAGCTAGCTCTTTTTCTCCAGCTTTTTCAGCAACTTCAGCTTGGTGCTTTCGTTTATCAGCCATCTCGTCAGCCTCTTTACGTTCCACTGTAAATTCTTCTTTTAATTGGCGTTGACGTTCAATGAGCTTTCTCACCTTCTCAGTCTCTTTTTCACTTTGTCGTAAATAGTGATTTAATGCTTGAATTGGATTATTTTCCTCTTTTTTATCTAAGAGTGAATGTATGTCACTCTCAATGCTATCAAAAATTCTGGTAAAGATATTTGCCATTTTAATCATCTCCTTAAGATTTAGTAATATTAGCCCATTGGTTTTCAAAGTTTGTAAATGGGTCATCATGATTTGCAGAGTGGTCAGGAGCTTTCTCCTTTTTAAACAACTGATACAAGACATACAATGCAACTAGACCTATTAAGCCAAAAACATTAGAAATGGTCATACTCAAAACGATAAGCCCAAGGACAACCCACATCACTTTCGCGCCTGTTGATTGCGCCTTTACAAATTTTTTAAAGATAATATAAAGTAGAAAACCACCTACAACAAACATGATTAACGGCCCTATATTAATTAATAAAATACCTAGAGCAATAATCGCCGCAATAAATAATAAAAAAGTTTTCATTATCATTTCCTCCTCTCACATCTCTTATTTCTATCTTAGCTGGTATCCGATTTCTGTATAACGTCCTACAGATTTATCTTTTATAAGACTGGAGGCGTATATCTGTTATAATGTCCCCTTTTTGTACTTATTCTTATTACCTTATTGGTTGGATAGTAGGAGGCGATGTCAATCAATGAAGTGTCTAAAAACAAGAACTCACGTAGCCCCCCTCTGATCATCCAAAATTCTAGTATGCTACAATATACTTTCTAAAAACAGATACTCTGACAATTGCTCAGTCCTCTTTTTGAGTCACAATTGGCTTCAATTATTTGGTTAGGTACTTCCTTGTATAACCGTAACTTTTTAAGTTATATGACAGAATCTAAAAAAAGCCCCCACTAAGGGAGCTTAAAACATTATTATTTTAATTTTTGAAAATGTTCCTGTAGCTTCGCTGTTATAGGGCGCTCTGTAGGTAATAATTGATTATCCACCTGCTTTACAGGCATTATTTCTAAACTTGTACTCGATAGAAATACTTCATCTGCTTCATATAAGAAATCGAGACTAAAGGGTTCTTCCTTTGTTTCAATATCTAACTCTCCAGCCAAATTGAGTACGATTTTTCGAGTAACCCCGTGAAGAATACCTTTTAACGGTGGATACGTAAATAGTAAACCTTTTTTTACAACAAAAATGTTACTGCTGGATCCTTCTTTAACCGTGTCATTCTCATGATAGATTGCTTCATCACACCCGAACTCCTTTGCTTTTTGTTTAGCGAGAACATTTGGCAGTAGGTTTAATGATTTAATATAGCAATTTTTCCATCTATCATCTTCTGTCGTTAGCACACGAAACCCTTCCATTCTCTTTTTAAAGGAAACCAACCTAGCTTCCTTTACTGTAAGGGCTAAAACTGGAGAGGTTGGTTCAGGAAAATGATGTTGCCTACTATGGATGCCACGGCTAATTTGAAGGTATATTTCTGCTTCATCAATGGCCGATCGTGCTACTGCTTCATGGCAAATGTCAGCGATTTCGTCTAGAGTGTATGGCAAACTGAGTTGAATAGCTGCAGCACTGTTTTCTAGACGTTCTAAATGAGCTTCCAAATAAAATGGTTTTCCGTTATAAACACGAATAACTTCATATACACCATCACCAAACTGATGAGCCCTCTCTTGAATTGGCACAACTTCAGCATCAATAGCAATAAATGAGTCTTTATAAAACGCAATTTCCGCCATTCTCCTTCACCTCTTCCATCCTCATATTATCAATTTTTTAATTCGTTCAATCTTAATTGCACTTTTTCTCGTTGCTCAATGTAATCTTTTTCTTTCGCTTTCTCTTCAGCAACTACTTTTTCAGGAGCTTTACTAATAAACCCTTCATTAGCAAGCTTTTTTTGCACACGCACCACTTCACCATCAAGTCGCTTTAATTCATTATTTAAACGGGTGATTTCCGCATCTAAGTCCAATAGATCTGCCAAAGGCATATAAAGCTCAACACCTGAAAGAACTGAACTCATAGATTTTTCAGGAGCTATCAAGTTCGTAGCTAATTTTAACTCTGATGGGTTACAGAATCGATCAATATAAGCTTTCCCACGTTCAAGCTGCTTCAGAACTTCCTCTGAATCGGCCTTAATGTATAGCGTGATTTCTTTACTCATAGGGACATTTAGCTCTGATCGCGTATTTCTAATTGAACGAATAATATCTTGAAGAAGCTGCATATCCTTCATACCTTGTTCATTCATTAAAGTATCGTCTTTTACCGGCCATGATGCCACAGTGATGGATTCTCCTTCATGTGGTAAATGTTGCCACACCTCTTCTGTAATGAATGGCATAAATGGATGAAGTAAACGCATTGTTTGGTCAAGCACATATGCTAATACAGAACGAGTCATCTGTTTAGCTTCTCCATCTTCCCCGTTCAATGGTAATTTAGCCATTTCTATATACCAGTCACAAAAATCATCCCAAATGAAATTATAGAGTGCTCGTCCAACTTCACCAAATTCATAAGTGTCAATAAATTTCGTCACATGTTCAATCGTCATCTGTAGCTTTGTTAATATCCATTGATCAGCAATCGATTTTTTACCTGTTAAATCTATATTCTCATATTTTAGCCCATCCATATTCATCAGAGCAAAACGTGAGGCATTCCAAATTTTATTCCCGAAGTTCCAGTTAGCCTCCACTTTTTCCCAATAAAATCGTAAGTCATTACCTGGCGAACTTCCTGTACTTAAGAAAAATCTAAGAGCATCAGCACCATACTTATCAATAACGTCCATAGGATCGACGCCATTCCCTAGTGACTTGCTCATCTTTCGCCCTTCCGCATCTCGCACAAGTCCATGGATCAAGACGTCTTTGAACGGACGTTGACCTGTAAAATGCTGTCCTTGAAAAATCATGCGAGCTACCCAAAAATAAATAATGTCATACCCTGTAACAAGAGCATCCGTTGAATAGTATCGCTTGTAGTCAGCTGCTTCGTTATCCGGCCATCCCATTGTAGAAAAAGGCCATAAGGCAGAACTGAACCACGTATCAAGTACATCTTCGTCTTGCTGCCAATTCTCAATGTCGTCCGGTTCTTTCCTTCCCACATAAATTTCTCCCGTTTCTTTATGAAACCAAGCTGGGATACGATGTCCCCACCATAGTTGTCTTGAGATACACCAATCTCTAATATTTTCAATCCAATGCATATAGGTTTTTTCAAACCTGTCCGGAACAAAATTAACTTTCCCATCTTTCTGCTGAAGTTTGATAGCTTCTTCTGCTAATGGTCCCATCTTGACAAACCATTGAGTAGACAAATAAGGTTCTACCACAGCATCACTCCGTTCAGAGTGTCCAACACTATGAGTATGTTCTTCAATTTTAAATAGTATGCCTTCGTCTTGAAGATCTTTTACGATTTGCTTACGGCATTGAAAACGATCAAGCCCCTTATACTTTCCTGCATTCTCATTCATTGTTCCTGATTCATCCATCACCAAGATCCGCTCTAAATTATGGCGATTCCCAATTTCAAAGTCATTTGGATCATGGGCAGGTGTAATTTTAACAGCTCCCGAGCCAAATTCCATATCCACGTAATCATCTGCTACGATCTCTATTTCACGGCCAACGATAGGTAAGATGGCTTTTTTGCCAATTAAGTGACGATATCTTTCATCATTTGGATGGACAGCAACTGCTGTATCTCCTAGCATCGTTTCCGGTCTTGTCGTAGCTACTTCAATATGACCATCTCCGTCTGCTAATGGATATTTCATATGATAGAATGCCCCTTGAACATCCTTATAAATGACTTCAATATCAGATAAAGCTGTTTTCGTTTGAGGGTCCCAGTTAATGATATACTCTCCTCGGTAGATAAGCCCTTCTTCATACAAGCGTACAAACACTTCTCGAACAGCTTGTGACAAACCATCGTCTAACGTAAACCGTTCACGAGAGTAATCGAGAGATAGACCAAGCTTAGCCCATTGTTCTCTAATAAAATCCGCATACTCTTCCTTCCATTCCCATGATTTTTCAAGGAATTTTTCACGGCCGAGGTCGTGTCGAGATAGTCCTTGTTCTCTTAGCTTCCCTTCTACCTTAGCTTGAGTCGCAATTCCTGCATGATCCATTCCAGGGAGCCAAAGTGCATCGTAGCCTTGCATACGTTTCACACGAATTAAAATGTCCTGTAGTGTTGTATCCCACGCATGCCCTAAATGAAGTCGCCCTGTCACATTTGGTGGCGGAATCACAATCGTATACGGTTGTTTTGTCTCATCCCCTGTTGCTTCAAAAAATTTACCATTGACCCAGTATGGGTACCATTTAGCCTCTGTTGCCTGTGGATCGTATTTCGGTGGCATCGTCGTGTTAGGTTTTTCTGACATGTTAACACCTTCCTTAATTTATTGTTAGTTGCATGCATTATTACTTAGTTGCTTCAAACCGTTAAACAAACATGGTATTTAACTTTAAGTGTTGTTTTTATTCACCATTTAAGAAATCACAAAAAACCCCCACTCGTCAAAGGACGAAGGGAGTTAAATTCCTCGCGGTACCACCTTTGTTTACAGGAAACACATGCTTAAACTAGTGCATATGCTTTCTGTACACTTAAATGCGTTAACGGCGCTTGCCGGTGATAACTAGTGAGTAAATCGTTCTACCTTTCATCATCACAACTCCAGGGCGACCTTCCATCTTTACATCCGGGAATACCTTTCAGCAGCAACAAATGCTGATATTCCTCTCTGGCGGGTTCAAGACGTACTCTTCCCTCTCAACATTTTAATTAATTATCTTGTATATCCGTATTTTACCTTGACTTTGAATCATAATCAATAGCAAAGTTCTCTTCTTCACTTTCATCCTTCATAATGGTAATCCACTCTTGCGCCTATTGCTTATTATATTGAAGTGCTTAAGGATATATAACATTTTTATAGCAGCAAATGTTGCGGCTCAATAGTTATAATATTGGTTTGACCTTGCGTTGTCATTTCATTTGTCAATAAGACAAAGCCAGCAGCATAAGCCTTAATTATAGAAAGAGTAGCATCAGTTGAGAGGTATTTTGACTTCTCCAACTAAAAATGGCTGTAACTTAGCAGCATGACAACGTTTTTTAAACAATAGGCTAGAGAAGGGACTTATGTAGAGTTTATTGAGCGATAACGTTTAGTATCGTCCCCCTTTTTCCTACCATTTAATCATAACGTCAATTTTATCCTAATTAACCTAGACACTGTTTCCTAACCATGTGCATAGATTATCTTAACTCGTGTGAAAGAGGTGTATGTATGAGGCGGTTTACTCATCATAAAATAGCCAAATCTATGAAACGGCGAGCTGAAAAATCAAAACTTCATTGGCGTTTAAGAAAAATCATCGATATGTTTCATCAATTGCTATTACCCCTTATTATTTTTCAACTCATTCGCACACTTTTTTTGCCAACTACCTTAGATGTCATTTTATTAACAGTGTTTGTAGCACTTTATATTATTTACTGGATGCCTTAACTAACCTCTCTCAGTCACTTTTTAACAAGAAAAACACAGACAAGCCTTTCTCAAAGTTTTTATACTATGAAATAGGTGCCACCATTTCTTCTATAGTTTGTAACGATGATTCATCTTTAAATGTAAAGATAATATAAATGCATCTTTTGGCCCTTTTTTAAAACTTAAAGGAGTTAACGACGATTAACCCCTAATAAATTTTTGCACGCAATCCTACTGTAAACATAACATCAGATGTTTAAAATAGCTCTCACATAGGTGAGAGCCATTTCTAATCACTGGGTTATACACTCGTCGTGTCCTTTTTTTATATACGATGAAACTTGACTAATACTTCGTTTTACCTTAAGACGGCTTAGATATCGAGTTTACAAATCGAAAAATGCGTTTCATCGTGAGCAAGCGCCTTTCCAGTTGCATAACGAGGTGCATTTCAGACTTTTGCCTTGAGGGTGATTTAAAGTGATCTACCATTTGATAAATATTTTCTGGAAAAAGCAAATAGCTCATAAACAAATACTTCTCATCATCAAAAAACGCAAAATGTTTTTCATATATGCTAAGCCAATGTTTTCCATCGTGCTCATCCCAAGGACGAACTTGAAAAAGATGGCGAAATAGTAAGGCAGTGTCTCTTGCAGGGGTATCTTGTACGGCTCTCTCAAAATTAATGAAGTACGCTGTTCCGTATTCATCGAAACAGGCATGAGAACGATTTGGTCGTCCATGGCACAAGACGGTTCGTTGATGTTTTTTATCTTTTGCAGTATCAAGCCATTTCTCCAAATACTTCTCAGCCTCAGCGGCCACTTGTTTCGTTCGTTCAAAATGTGTTAATAGCGTCAGTTCAAAAGGGGAATAGTAAGTATGCTTTTCCATCTCATCTATATACTTTTCCATTTCTAGTTTTCGTAAATCCCATCTTTCCTTCAATTGCTGAAACGATTTCTCTAAAGGTTGTGCTTCTGTGTCCCTTGACCTCTCTGTTAAACCATGAAGCTTTGCTAGTTCTTCCAATAATGCTTCTTCAGGGTCGGAGCCATGGCGAAACGTGTGGTGATCTTCATACCATGGCATTAAATAATAGATAAATTGACCGTCAAATACAGTATAGTCACCATATTTAGTCGGTAAAACAGGTACAAAAAAAGGAAAATCGATTCTTTCCAACTTACGCATAACATGTACAAACCATTCAGCCTGCTCTTGTGTCATAGTTGTCCTTTTTAAGGCGAATGTTCCATAATGAGTAACCAGTTTATGAACATTACCTTTAGATGTGATGTGAGTAGGCTGTAAATCATAGTGAAACAAAACAGGCCCCATTGTTTTCAAAAATTGTGACTCATTCTTATTCATTGTACAACCTTCTCTCTAACATCTTGTAACCAATCTACCATCGTTTCACATACTCGTTTATTTGTATCCCACTCTGTCACTAAATCATTCAATTGGGCCTTTTCCTGACCGGGTGTTATATCCGTTTCTTGCATTAACCGATTAATAAATTTAATCATTTCGTAAGGATAGACGATATGTGCTAATAATAAGGTGCCTCTGTCCTTATTCAATGGGAAAGTCCTGTTCAAACCATTCAAAAGTAAATAAAGTGAGTCCCCTCGATTTTCCCATTCTCCCAAGCACCGCCGCAATACTTTATAGGGTGAAGTACTTTTTTTCTCATTATTTTCCCAGAATAATTCGCCATGTACCAATTTCGCTTGTGCTAAAGTATAAATTGAAACAACCTCATTAGGTGTGTCAGTTAACTCGTGACGCTTTAGGAAGCTTGCAACTCTTTCTAGCCGCGTTAATGCCTCCTTTTTTAATTTGTCCACTAGTTTATATGACACAGAGCGTACAGGGAGCGATTGAACAAGCCGCTCCCTGTCTAAAGAGATATTTTCATCATTAAGAGGGAGGGATCCACTGCTCATTGTGTACCTGTATGGCATAGTGATATAGTGACCTAAAAAAGCACCGATTTTATTTGGGTGGTTCCATACTGGATAAAGGTCCTCCACCATATCATGTAGTGTAATCCAACCAGCTCCCGTGGAGATTGCTTTTTCGCCATTAGAAGTCTGAATCATTCTATCTGTTAAAACACCTGTTTGTTTAGTCAGTTCTTCCCGCCATGTAATTTGAGCTTGTAGCATATGCTCATCAGGCCAAAATTTTAGGCATTTCTTTCCTTTATTAGTATCAATGATGCGGCCTTCATCTACCCAGCGTAAGTGCTGAAAAGGATAGCTTTCTTCAATATGGTCTAATTCAATCATTCCTTTGCCTCCTCCCTCTATTCTAATGAGGATGATTGCTTTACAGGAATGTATAGAATTTGTCCCTCACTAACGTCTTCATCTTTTAGGCGATTCATTCTTATTAACTGACTAGGCTGTATTCTGTAACGGTCTGCTATCGTTTCTAAAGATTCACCACTTTGGACAATACACATTCTTAACTTCGAATAGGCTTCCTGATCGCCTGCTAACATTTTCGTTAAATAAAGGGCATTTTCTTTTTCAGGCTCTTCTATTTCATCTCTACCGACTGCGTCGGTCTTTTCATCCTTTTCAGGCTTTTCAAGCTCTTGATGCTCTATTGTCTCCTTCTGCTGTTGAGTCTCGGTAACGTCTTCACGAGAAGGAGAAGTTTGACTTTCATATGCTTCCTTGGAATTATAAGAAGACTCCTCTTCACTCGCTTGTATGGCGCTATCTGTAACTACTTTCTCTGGATTAACTGTTTCTTGTGTTATTCGGTCACTTTCTGTTTTTGGTGAAGCAGCTTTTAATGTGTAGTGGGGGGACTCATTTACTTCTTCATTATTTTCATCCAAAGAGTCTCGCTCATTTTCAACGTCACCAGCTTCTCCCTCCGTTACTCCCCTATCTTCACCGTGAACGTCGTGTTCCTTTTCATCATTTGTTGGCTCAGCATCGACCTGTTCAAATGAAAACGACCGCTCATCAAGAAGTTCTTCTGTTTCCACCTCTTCAGGAAGATCTTCTTCCTCCGATCTGACGCCTTCAATCGATAGCTCCGCACTAATTTCTAAAAAACCTCGCTCAGGTATATGATAATCAAATGTATCTACCTTCACGGCCAACTCCGATAAGTCCTTAATCCGTTCTCTTGGAATCGTGATATCTAGTGGAAACTGATGATGCATGTGTCCTGTGCCTTCGTCTGAAAAAGAAATCTCTTCTACAGATCGGAAAGGCATGCCCGTGAGATCTTCCCCCTCAGTATGAGAGCTATTACTATCAGCTTCTTTACTCACTCTGTACTCACCAGTCAAGTTAAGAACCCCGTGAACGCTTACTTCTTCACCATTTTCACTTATAGATATATCCGGTTCAAGCTCCAATGACATGAGTCCGTCTGCTTCATACCCTCGCTCAAGCCAAATTCCTTCTTTCATGGAAAAAGACAGCGATGACGTTCCTTCATTTGTCAATGTAATTCCTCCTCTTCTCCGCGATCTATTGACCATCGATGTCATAAGACAATCTCTTGTTGTCCATTTCTAAAAAACACCGGGACTATACGATACACTTCTATGAAAATAGAGAAGGAATTATGCCTAAGCAGTTTCTTCAAAATATAATACATATACTCTACTTCACGTGACTATCATAAAACGAATCATCATTCAGTAGGCACTTTCCTCCCAATCCCACTGATTGATAGTTGCGTCAATCAGGACATGAGAGTCCGTTGTCTCCCACCAAATAGACTTATCTCTGGTCTCTATTTTGAGGCGGGCGTTTTACGGACGGTTATTTGTATAAAATAAATTTAAAAATCTTTTATGGGAAGGTCTTATTTTTTCCGGGAGTGATAAAAACGAAAAAAACTGTAAATCTAACGTCTCCTCATCTTCTATGGATAATTCCCCGACAAAATTCGACGTATAAAAAAGGACTGTCACTGCAAAATAAGGATCACCATTCGGAGCTTCCACATAATACTCTTTTCCAGAATAGATATCATACTTATGTAAATGCTCTAGTTCGATTAGTAATCCTGTTTCTTCCTTAACTTCTCTCTGAGCCGTCTCTTCGAAGCTTTCTCCTATTTCCATCAAACCACCAGGAAGGCCCCATTCACCTTCAACCCGTTTTTGCAGCAATACCTTATCTCCTTTTTTTATAATAACCGCTGCTCCCGGTAAGATAAGTGTCTCTTTACCTACATATGCTCGTAACATCTCATAATAACTCATAAAATTTGCCACTCTCCTTATTATTATCTTATCTCTATTAAAATTAATTGAGCCAACTTTTTGAGATTGATCATTTCTCTTATATTCAAACCAATTATAAGTTATATCAAATGTCCACTAAAACCTAACATTTGTAGCAATAGCCAAGCCTTTTAAAATGACGATTTCATCCACTACTATTAATATAATGCGATAACATAGAGTTAAGAGAGACGCGTCATATACTTAAATAAAAGAAGCGCCTTACCATATATTGCCTTTCAGCCAGGTAAGGCGCTTTATTCTATGACATTTGTCGAATGGTAGCAAACGCTCTCTCAGCAGCAGTAATCGTTTTATCAATATCTTCCTTCGTATGTTTAGTTGAGAGGAACATGCCTTCAAACTGTGACGGAGGTAACGATATTCCGTGTTCCAACATCAGTTTAAAATAGTGTTTAAACATTGTTAAATCAGACGATGAGGCCGTTTCAAAATTGAGCACTTTTTCGTTGGTCAAGAAGAAACCAACCATCGAGCCTGCTCTCGTGACATAATGAGGAATATTATACGTTTTAGCCGCATTCGCTAACCCCTTAGCTAACCGGTCCCCAATTTTATCAAAATGCTTGTAACTTTCGGGGGTCAACTGCCGTAACGTTTCATAGCCAGCTGTCATAGCTAATGGATTTCCTGATAATGTGCCTGCTTGATAAATATCACCAGCCGGGGCAATCCGCTCCATGATCTCTCTTTTCCCACCAAACGCTCCCACAGGCAATCCTCCACCTATCACTTTTCCTAAACACGTTAGATCAGGCGTGACGCCCAGTTCTCCTTGAGCACAATTGTAGCCTACGCGGAACCCTGTCATGACTTCATCAAAAATCATGAGACTTCCGTACTCTTCCGTTACCGAGCGAACACCTTCTAAGAAGCCAGGTTCAGGTTTGACTACTCCCATATTTCCTGCTACAGGTTCTAAAATCACAGCAGCAATGTCTTCACCAAAATTTTTAAAAGCCAGTTTCAAGCTTTCTATGTCATTATACGGAACCGTTAAAGTATTTGAAGCAACAGACTCAGGGACACCTGGGCTATCAGGCAATCCCAAAGTGGCAACCCCTGAACCTGCTTTAATAAGCAGAGAATCTCCGTGTCCATGATAACAACCTTCAAATTTCACTATTTTATTTCTGCCTGTAAACCCTCTGGCAAGTCTTAATGCACTCATCGTCGCCTCTGTACCAGAATTAACCATTCTCACAACTTCAATGGAAGGTACACGCTCAATCACCAGTTCTGCCAACTTCGTTTCCATCAAATGTGGTGCACCAAAGCTTGTCCCTTTTTCAGCCGTTTCTTTTAATGCTTTAACAACCTGATCATCTGCATGACCATGGACGAGTGGTCCCCATGACAAAACATAATCAATATATTTATTGCCATCAAGGTCCCAAATGTGAGCCCCTTTCCCTTTCTCCATATAGACGGGATCCATATCGACAGATTTAAAGGCACGAACCGGGCTATTTACCCCTCCTGGCATTAGTTTCTTGGCTTTCTTAAACGCATCAACAGAACGATTAAACGTCATCCTACATCCACCTTTCTATTCCCTTTCATCGAGCCAGTTAGCGACATCCTTTGCAAAGTAAGTCAAAATCAAGTCTGCCCCCGCTCGTTTCATACTTGTCATTTTCTCCATAACAACAGCCTTTTCATCAATCCAACCATTTTGCGCTGCTGCTTTAATCATGGCATACTCCCCACTAACATTATATGCCACAACCGGAACTTGTTGGCGTTCTTTAATATCTCGTACAATATCTAAGTAAGCAAGAGCTGGCTTCACGATTAAAAAATCAGCTCCTTCATCAACGTCTGATTGTGCTTCTCGAAATGCTTCACGTCGATTCGCTGGATCCATTTGATACGTTTTACGGTCTCCAGATGCAGGCGAACTATGGGCTGCGTCACGAAATGGGCCATAAAAAGCCGACGCATATTTTACGGCATAGCTCATGACTGGTACGTGATGAAAACCTGCTACATCTAACCCTTGACGAATTGCGGCCACAAAACCATCCATCATATTAGACGGAGCAATAATATCTGCCCCGGCTTCTGCTTGTGACACAGCTGTTTTAACTAAAAGTTCTAACGATTCATCGTTTAATATATTGCCATCTTTTATAACCCCACAATGCCCATGATCCGTAAATTGACATAGACACGTATCAGCGATAACCGTTAGATCTGGAAAATCAGCTTTAATTTTTTGTATAGCCCGTTGAACGATCCCTTTAGCATCATAAGCACATGACCCTACACTGTCCTTATGATCAGGTATACCAAATAAAATGATCGTTTTTATCCCCTTACTAACAGCATCGCGTACTTCTTCAGTGACGAGATCTAAAGACCATTGGTAAACCCCTGGCATTGAAGAAACGCTATTCTTAATATTTTCACCTTCTAGTACGAAAAGCGGATAGATCAGATCTTCTTTTAATACATACGTTTCTCTAACGATCGCCCGCATCGTCGGCGTCGTTCTCAATCGCCGGTGCCGACGAAATGTCACACCATCCATGACACTATTCCTCCTTTTAAAACTGCTTACTATTTTTTTTAATCGTTGCCACCAATCCTTCTGACGTAAATGTTTCTGGCATCATAATTTTTTTAACACCATAGCGTTGGAGAGCTTTTTTCGTTATGTTCCCAATCACTGCAAACATTAATGATTCTTTCAATAATTTATGTAAATCGCAGGATACTTGGTCAAATAAGGCTTTAACAGCTGAAGGACTCGTAAGTATAATAACATCTATTTGCCTATATTTAAGAAGATGATGGAGTTGCTCAATATGGGCTTTATTGGATATTGTCCTGTAGACGATCATTTCAAAAACACGTCTTCCTGCTACTTGGAGCCCACTACTTAAAACCGGGCGTGCTTGTTGGCTTCTCGGATAAAAAAAGGAAGCCGTCTCGTCTGTTTTAGCAATCAATGCATCCCTTAAATACTCTGCATTAAATACAGTGGGAATGACATCTACTCCGTAACCTGCTTCTTGGACACATTTGGCCGTTTTTTTTCCTACGACCGCCACCTTTTTATTTAGCATGATACTCTCGGGGGAATAGCCAGCCTCTTGAACTGCGTGTAGAAAAAAAGTAAAGCTATTCACACTCGTAAAAATGATCCAGTTGCACTTGTGTATATATTCCAATTCTTTCTGTAACCGCAATTTATCTTCTGGTGGTTTAAGTAAAATAAGAGGGAGTTCGTAAACTCTTCCTCCCTCCTGTTCAATTGCCTTTGAAAGGTCCTGCGCTTGATGAGGAGGCCTTGTATTCAACACAGTTATTCCTTCAAGTGACTGCATACGCCCTCCTCCCTCAACTAATGATCTAATTCTGCTTTCACTTGGTCGAGCAATTCCTTTGCCCCTTCATTCATCATCTTTTCAGCTACTTGTTTACCAATTTTCTCAGGATCATGTCCTACAATTGTTTCCTTAAATACCGTTTTGCCATCTGGAGAAGCAACTAGTGCAGTTAACTTTACTTGACCATCCTCTTCCAGAGTAGCATAACCTGCTACAGGGACTTGGCAGCCTCCTTCAACCGTATGAAGAAACGCCCTTTCAGCTGTCACTGTCCGCTCAGTATCGGGATCATTGATTTTATTTAACAATTCAATAAGCTCTTTATCATCCTCACGGCATTCAATACCTAATGCCCCTTGGCCCACTGCCGGAAGAGAAATGCTTGGGTCAAGAAATTCAGTGACGATCTCTTCTGTCCAACCAACTCTTTCTAAACCAGCTGCGGCTAAAATAATAGCATCAAACTCTTCTTCACGACACTTTCTTAAACGTGTATCTATATTTCCCCTAATCCACTGAATGTTTAAATCTGGTCGCTTAGCTAACACTTGAGCACTTCGGCGTAAACTGCTAGTGCCAACAATAGAACCGCCTGGGAGCTCCATTAAAGATTGTCCACTGTTTGAAATAAAGGCATCTCTTGGATCAACTCGTTTTGGTATGGCTCCGATTGTTAAACCTTCCGCCATTTCAGATGGTAGATCTTTCATGCTATGAACAGCTATATCAATTTCACCATCATACATTGCCTTCTCTATTTCTTTAACGAAAAGTCCTTTTCCTCCTACTTTAGATAAGGTGACATCAAGAATTTTATCCCCTTTTGTCTCAATTTCTTTAATCTCAAACTCAAAAGGTAACTGTAATTGATTTAATTCATTAATTACCCATTTTGTTTGCGTCATCGCTAAATTACTTCGTCTTGAACCTATGACTACTTTTCTCATTATAGACCTCCATTAACGCCATAACTATCGTTTCTTATAATACTATTTAATCACAAATTACCGTTTGATTACCAAATGTGAAATTGTGAAAATGAACTTGAAAGGAAATAATTAATTAATAATACTAAGAAAGCGGCTATATTTAAAAGTGTAAGACCATAACCTCTTTTTTGCTTGACTTTGTATTGAAAAAGGTAAAATCCATACATCGCTAACAAGAGAAAGGAACTTAACACCTTAATATCATTCCATGGAAAAGTAGCCAGTTCAGTCCAACCCCAAATAACGCCTAAAATTAAACCAACGAGCATAAATGGGAAGCCAAACAATGCCGACTGAAATGACCGTTTCTCTAATAGCGATAAATTTCCTATTCTAGACATTTTGTCACTCCATCGTTTCTTCTTAAGCATATGATGTTGAAAATAATAAAGCATTGCAAATGAAAAGCTAAGAGTGAATAAGCCGTATGCAAAAAGTAACATAACAACGTGAATAATAAGGAGTTCTAGTATAAATAAATCAGCAAATTCAGCTGAAACATCCCCAGCAGGTGCGAAGAGACTTATCGTCAAAATAGAAAAACCAACAAGATTGACGACAAAGACTAAAAAATCCATTTTGTAAACCTTATTTATAATGAGTGAGAATGTGACAAGAATCCAAGAATAAAAAAACATCCCCTCAAAAATGGTCATGATTGGTAAACGGCTGTATTCCAGTGCTCTTAGTAATAAAAATATGAGTTGCAAAATCCAGACAATAGAAAGCAACCAGAAGGCAATCCGATTCACCTTCTGGTTGTTTTGAATGAAATCAATAAAGTACCCGGACACGCTCATACAATAAAAAACAATAATAAAAATATATAACAGATGCAAGCCTAGCATCGATGATTCCCCCTCTCTCTAGTAAGAGCGGGCAACGGTATGACTTTGCTGACCAGCCAATTTTGACTTACGTTTTTCTATATTCCACTCGCGTTCAAGTTTATTAATTTGGATATTACAGGATAACGTTGCTTCCTGTTCAGTTAAATGATCTTCTAAAGCAAACACTTTCGTCATATAAGACAATAATTCATCTGAATTTTCTTCTCCTGGTACTTCTTTTAATGCTGTAATAGGATCACGAAGAAGTTGATTTATAATACTTTTCATATGCTTTCTAATCACTTTCTTTTCACGTTCAGATAAGCTTGACAGTTTTCTCTCAAGACTTTCCATTGTGTCAGCTTGAATAGAAGTGGCTTTTTCACGAAGTGCCGTTATAATAGGTACCACACCTAACGTATCTAGCCACTGACTAAAGCCTATCAGCTCTTCTTCAACCATGAGTTCGATTTTTTCGGCTTCCCGTTTTCGCTCTTCTAAGTTCGCAGCGACAATGCCTTGTAAGTCATCGATATCGTATAAATACACATTATCAAGATCAGCAAGTTCGGGGTCGAGGTCTCTTGGAACAGCTATATCCACAAGAAATAGTGGTCGTCCATTACGCCTCTTAACTAAGTCAAGGACGTCTTTCTTTGTAATTACATAATTTTTTGATCCCGTAGAACTAATCATAATATCTGTTGCTTCTAGTGATTGATCGAGCTGACTCATATCTTTTGCACGACCAACAAATCTCTCTGCTAGTTCTTCTGCCTTTTGTTTTGTTCTATTAATCACTGTGATATCATTCACCCCATTAGAGGACAAATGTTTCGCAGTTAATTCACCCATTTTTCCGGCTCCCATAAGAAGCACTTTTTTATCAGTGAAATCACCAAAGATTTTCTTGCCCAATTCGACTGCTGCATAACTTACGGAGACAGCATTTTCACCGATAGCTGTTTCTGAATGGGCACGTTTTGCTAATGTGACGGCTTGCTTAAATAGCTGATTGAAAATAGTTCCAGTTGTGTCCTGTTTCTGTGCGGCTAAAAAGCTTGATCTTACTTGACCAAGAATTTGTGTTTCACCAAGGATCATCGAGTCAAGCCCACAAACTACACGAAAGAGATGTTCAATGGCATGCTCGTCTTCACGAACCTGTAAATAGTGGCTGAACTCTTCCTTAGGAATACCAAACCATTCAGAAAGAAATACCTTTGTATAATAGCGCCCCGTGTGCAATTGGTCTGCAACAACATAAAGTTCCGTACGATTACAAGTAGAGATCACGACATTCTCCAAGATGCTTTTAGACTGACGAAGCTTAACTAAAGCTTCATCTAAATCATCTTGAAATGAAAATTTCTCTCGTATTTCTACTGGAGTTGTTTTATAATTCAAACTGATAACTAGGATGTGCATCGTGTCATCCCCCCTTGACTTCAAACCGACATCCATTTTACATTGAAAAATGAATTATGACAAATATTTTACATGCTTGTTCATCCTTATTAATAATAACCTATATTAGATTATAACATTTTTAATCAAAGAATAATAAAAACTTGTTTTGTCTATTTATGAATTTTCTGTGAACACTCGTACATATACACTATACCTTCTCTACTTAAACTAAAGAAGTAATTTTTGTTAGCATTTCCAATAAAAATATTTTTAATCTTATCATTTTGTATGATCTTATCCATTAGCTTAGGAGTGACTATCTATGAAGTCTCATCGTGTTCTACCCGGTATTATTCTTGTTATCATGGGCATTTATTTATTAGTTAACCAGTTTAGTATTGACGTTCCGTATAAAGATATTTTGTTTCAATGGCCGTCGTTTCTCACCCTTATCGGACTGATACTAGCATGGCAAGGTTTATCAAATAAAGAAGAGGCAAAACTTTTTTCAGGTGTTGTATCACTCGGCTTAGGTATCTTCTTTCACGGCGTCCATACGTTCAACGCGTGGGAGTATGAATGGCCTTATATTACCCTTATTGTAGCAATTGCTTTTTTACTAAAATATGGCGTGCATAGACGCGATGGCATCTCACCCGGTTTAATTTTACTCCTTGTTTCGGTAGTTGCTATTTTTTACGACACCATTACATTATGGCTAAATACTTTGTATGGAGGCTTTAGTAACCTTCTACCTTTTATCTTAATTGTGATAGGCATCTATCTTTTATTTATTCGCAGAAAGTAATAGATTTTTTCTCTATACTTCGTTTAACAATAACGAGTACATCTATTATATAGAGTAACGAAAATTGCGCTGTAATGAAAGGGCTTATTTTAACCATTTTCAGTAAAACTCACATATGTTGGCTCGGTTTTCCACGTGCATCAGTGTTTTGGCCCATTTTAGTTTATTTTAAGTCTTAAGCAAAACAAAAGGACTTGTCCTCCCTAGACAAGTCCTTGCTATCGTTTATTTATACTGACTTAACTTTTAACATTTATACAAATACTAGTTACTTAGTTTACTAATAAACCATTCTTACACGACTGAAAGGGGTTTTCTTAAAACAACAGACGGGTGATTTCTTTCCATGCACGGTCTTTACCATAAGCTGTCTCTGATGAAAAAAGTATGACAGGGTCTTCATCATGGAGATTCAGCTCTTTCTTGATGTTACTCACATGCTTATCCCATTTCCCTTTCGGTATTTTGTCTACTTTTGTTGCCACAATAATGACAGGAAGTTCATGATACTTTAACCAATCATACATCATAATATCATCTTCCGTAGGCTTATGCCTAGCATCTACCAGCTGGATAACTCCTTTAAGTTGTTCACGATGAGTGAAATAACTTTCCATCACCCGGCCCCATGCCTCGCGTTCTTTTTTTGATACTTTGGCATAACCGTAGCCTGGAACATCTACAAAATGAAATCGGTCATTTAAAAAATAAAAGTTCAACGTTTGCGTTTTACCGGGTTTTTGGGACGTCCGGGCTAACCCTTTTCTAGCTAGTAACGTATTAATAAATGACGATTTCCCAACATTTGAACGTCCTGAGAGGGCCACTTCTGGGAATGGCCCTCCAGGAAATTGGTGATCTTTGGCGGCGCTAATAATTAATTCTGCGCTAGTAATTTTCATGTCTTTACTCCTCTTTCAATGCGCGTTTGAGAACGTCGTCTAGATGGGAAACGGGAATAAAGATGAGGTCCTTCCTGACACTTTCAGGTATGTCCTCCAAATCTTTCTCATTATCTTTCGGCATAATAATGTCCGTTAACCCCGCTCGATGTGCACTCATTGCTTTTTCCTTTAAGCCACCGATAGGTAGTACGCGCCCTCTTAAAGTTATTTCTCCAGTCATTCCTACTTCTCTTCGGACAGGGCGATTCGTTAAAGCTGAGATTAAAGCTGTAGCCATTGTGATACCAGCGGATGGGCCATCTTTTGGTACTGCCCCCTCTGGAACGTGAATATGGATATCATTTTTTTCATTAAACGCCGGATCAATGGATAATTCTTCAGATTTAGAACGGATGTAGCTGAAGGCGGCTTGAGCGGACTCTTTCATCACATCTCCAAGCTTTCCAGTGAGCGTTAATTTTCCCTTTCCTTTAGCCACAGACACTTCAATTGTTAAAGTGTCTCCGCCCGCCACCGTATAAGCTAAACCTGTAGCTGCACCGATTTGGTCCTCAGATTCTGCTTTACCGTAGCGAAACTTCGGTTGACCTAACATGGTTTCAATTGTTTTCTCAGTCACGACAACTTTTTTCCGTTCATCAGAGACAATCATTTTGGCAGCTTTTCTGCAGATCGTAGCCATCTGACGCTCAAGATTACGGACACCCGCCTCACGCGTATAAAAACGAATTACTTTTAAAATAGCGTCATCCCGCACTTGGATCTTCCCTTTGGAAAGACCGTGTTCTTTCACTTGTTTTGGCAACAAATACTCCTTTGCGATCTGGCTTTTCTCTACTTCTGTATAACCTGGAATATGAATAACTTCCATTCTATCCTTCAAGGGAGCAGGGATGGCACCAATGTTATTTGCCGTTGTGACAAACATGACTTTCGAAAGGTCATATGGTTCCTCTATAAAGTGATCGCTAAACGTACTATTTTGTTCTGGATCAAGTACCTCTAACAATGCAGCGGATGGATCTCCTCTAAAATCATTTGCCATTTTATCTACTTCATCCAGTAAAAATACAGGATTCACCGTACCTGCTTTTTTCATCCCCTGAATGATTCGTCCAGGCATAGAGCCTACATAAGTTCGACGATGACCACGAATTTCCGCTTCATCTCGAACACCCCCAAGTGAGATACGGACGAACTTTCTGTCCAATGATCTTGAAATAGAGCGGGCTAACGATGTTTTCCCTACCCCCGGAGGACCTGCCAAACATAAAATAGGCCCTTTTAATTCCTGTGTTAACTGTTGGACTGCTAAATATTCCAAAACACGTTCTTTTACTTTCTCTAATCCGTAGTGGTCTTCATCTAACACCTTTTCCGAACGGTGAATGTCTAACAAATCTTCCGTTTCTTGCGTCCAGGGGATTTGAACAAGCCATTCGATATAATTACGAATCACAGAGCTTTCTGCTGAACTTGCCGGCATTTTTTCGTACCGTTTTAATTCTTTCATCGCTTTTTCTTCTACTGATTCAGGCATATGAGCACTTGTTATTTTTTCTGTTAGCTCTTCTATCTCGCTCTCTTTACCTTCTCGATCACCAAGCTCTTTTTGAATAGCTTTCATTTGTTCTCGTAGATAGTATTCCTTTTGAGTTTTTTCCATGGATTTTTTTACACGTTGACCAATCTTTTTTTCCAGGCCAAGCACTTCTTTTTCATTACTTAAAATATCTAAAATCTGACTTAAACGCTCTTCTACTGACATCGTTTCTAATATTTCTTGCTTTTGTACCATTTTTAATGGCAAGTGAGATGCAATAATATCAGCTAATCTCCCTGGTTCTATGATATCTGACACAGAAGCAAATGTTTCCTGAGAGATTTTTTTCGACATCTGAATATACTGTTCAAACTGTTCCAAGACGTTACGCATTAATGCTTGTTCCTCAACCGTCGCTTCTTGTCGTTCCTCCACAAGCGTCACTTCAACTTCTGAAAAGTCTTCAAGTTCATTATAGCGTTCAATCATACCACGCTGAATACCTTCCACAAGGACTCTAATCGTCCCATTAGGCAGCTTAAGCATTTGATTAACTTTCGCTAACGTTCCCACGTTATAAATGTCGTTTTTATTCGGTTCATCAGTTGAAATTTCCTTCTGAGTAGTTAGGAAAATTTCATGATCTTCCACCATTGCTTTTTCAAGGGCTTGAACAGACTTTTTCCGCCCTACGTCTAAATGCAATACCATCGTAGGGTAAACAAGTAATCCCCTTAGTGGTAGTAATGGGAGTTTTCTCATTCCTTTTTCAGTCATATGTAAATACACCTCCATAAATCTCATGTCATTTCTACACATGAGGCTTTTAACTGATAATGAGGATTGTAAAGCTTGTTATTCTTTACAATCCACATACTGGTTGTAAAAATGGCTCGTTTACTTAACCTGTTTCAATCATTTGCCTGTCACTTCCTTGAGACAAAAACGACGTCATCCCATCGGATCACGTCTTAGGGCTTCCCTACATGAGTCTTGTTCAATTTTATCCTATTGAGCCTTCTTTGTCTAACAATGAAAACGAGTTAAGAAGTGTGTCTTGTATTTCTTCCCTATTTATTTCTGTTACCTTTAATGCTTTATCAAAAACTTCTTTTAAGTTCTCTACTGGAAAAACCGTTATACCTTCAACGTCCTGTAAGACCATTTGGTTATTCTCTTTAGGGATGATAACTTCTGACACACCAGCATATTTTGCCGCCTCCACTTTTGTTACGACTCCCCCAACAGGTTTTACATCGCCATATATACTAATTTCTCCTGTCATTGCGATGTGATGAGAAACGGGAATACGGTGTATGGCTGAATAAATTGCAGTGGCGATCGCTATTCCTGCTGAAGGACCATCAACAGGAACACCTCCCGGAAAATTCACATGCAAATCATACTGATCCGTTTTAATTCCCATATGTTTTAGTACAGTGACAACATTTTCTACTGAGCTTCTCGCCATACTTTTTCGTTTGACACTTCTCATTTGGTTTCCCGTGCTTTCTTCGTCCGCAATACCTGTTACAATGAGGCCTCCACCAGCTGCTCGTTTTAAAGCTGTCACTTCCACCTCTAAAAGCATTCCTGCACCAGGACCGCTCACTGCTAAACCATTTACAGCTCCGATTTTATCGATAGAGGAGATTCTCTTTTCCATTCTCGGTGACATTTGTCCAGCATGAATAACCCACTCTAAATCAACAATTCTCACGTTTTGTCTTCCTTCATTAATTGCCATGGCGGCAGCTAGCTGAATCATATTGACAGCTTCTCTACCATTAGTTGCATAGCTTGCCACTTGATCATAAACTGCGGATTCTACATCCATCCCAAGTTTGTCTACTGATTTTGCAGCTACTTTTCTTACCTCCTCTTGAGTCAGACCCCTAAAGAAGACTTCAACACACCTGGACCGTATCGCTGGCGGTATCTCTTCAGGGTGTCTTGTAGTAGCTGCTATTAGCCTAAAATCTGCAGGCAATCCCTTTTTAAAAATGTCGTGAATATGTTCAGGGATCTGGGGATTTTCTTCATGGTAGTAGGCACTTTCTAAAAATACTCTTCGTTCTTCCAATACTTTTAACAGCTTGTTAATTTGTATCGAATGCAACTCGCCAATTTCATCGATAAAAAGAATGCCTCCATGTGCTTTTGTCACAGCCCCCTGTTTTGGTTGCGGAATCCCGGCCTGCCCCATTGCACCAGCGCCTTGATAAATCGGATCATGTACTGACCCAATTAATGGATCAGCAATGCCTCTTTCATCAAATCTAGCCGTAGCGCCATCCAATTCTACAAAGACTGAATCAAATCGAAAAGGAGAATTTGGATTTGCCTTTGCTTCTTCGAGTACGAGCCTAGCAGCCGCTGTTTTCCCTACACCAGGTGGGCCATAAATAATGACATGTTGAGGATTGGGCCCACAAATAGCTGCTTGTAATGACCTAATTCCATGAGACTGTCCTACAACATCAGCAAAATTTTTTGGTCTTACTCTTTCTGACAATGGCTCTGTTAATTTTATTTTTCTCATTCGTCTAAGTTGATCCATTTCCTTTTGAGATTCTTTATCTACAGAACGGCGTTGCGTATGCTGACTTTTAAGTAAGTTCCAAAAGTACAGACCTATCACAACTCCGAAAAAAAGTTGTATTAGCACCATCATACCGGTAATTGTCATTATATCCTCCTCCTGACCTTGACTGCCTTAACAAAGGTGTTTATTAAGTTTGTTAAATACTCCTTCCTTATCCTAAATTTCAGCTATGCGACGACAAATAAGTCTTTTACGGTCCTCTTATGTTCGCTTTGCTTTTTGATCTGTATGTATAGTCTTACCGAAGACTTAACACTTAATCTTGATTTCTGAAGCAGGCAGAAATTAGCATTACATAAACACATTTGAACGTGATATATCGGAGGAGGATACAAAGTAAAGCTTCAATCAATGGGGATTTTACTGCCCCTTAAGAATTGGATAAAGTGAACCTTCAATCAATAGGCGTTTTCGCTCTTCTCCCATTGATAGTTGAATTAACCAGGACATTACTTTCGTTAGCTCACGCCTAAATAGATTTAGCTATTCACTTTATGTTAACCGGGAGTTTTTATGGACGCTTATCTGTGATAAATTAAAAACCGTCTCCAAATTGGAGACGGTAAAGTCTTTATGCACTTTCTTTTGGCTCTTTTTGTTCTTTAATTTCTTCGCCATTTTCAGCTAGAAGCGTCGGTCGCTTTAAATCCCTAACTGTTTCATCAGTAATGATACATTTAGCAATATCTTCACGAGAAGGCAGCTCATACATGACATCTAACATCATGGTTTCAATAATTGACCGTAATCCACGCGCCCCTGTCTTACGTTCAATAGCTTGATTTGCCACTTCACGCAATGCCTCTTCAGAAAATTCTAACTCCACCTCATCTAGCTCGAGGAGTTTTTTGTATTGTTTAACGAGCGCATTTTTTGGCTCTGTTAAAATTTCTACTAAAGCGGCCTCATCCAGATGTTCAAGACTTGCAATGACTGGAAGACGACCGATAAATTCAGGAATTAAGCCATAACGTAACAAATCTTCAGGGAGAATTTTAGATAAGTATTGATCTTCCTTTAAATCAGACTCATTTGTATCAGAACCAAAGCCTATCACTTTCTTCCCTAATCTCCGTTTAATAATTTGGTCAATTCCATCAAAGGCACCGCCACAAATAAACAAGACATTCGTCGTGTCAATTTGAATAAATTCTTGGTGTGGGTGCTTACGGCCCCCTTGAGGTGGTACACTAGCAGTAGTACCTTCTAAAATTTTCAATAGGGCTTGTTGTACCCCTTCACCAGATACATCTCTTGTAATAGATGGATTCTCTGACTTACGAGCCACTTTGTCAATCTCATCAATGTAGATAATGCCTCTTTCAGCTTTTTCTACATCATAGTCTGCAGCCTGAATAAGCTTTAACAGTATATTTTCTACGTCTTCACCAACATAACCCGCTTCAGTGAGAGAAGTAGCATCTGCTATTGCGAAAGGGACATTTAAAATGCGTGCCAAGGTTTGTGCTAATAGGGTTTTACCACTACCTGTGGGCCCGATCAGACAGATATTACTCTTAGCTAACTCAACTTCATCGTTCTTAGAAGCGGAATTTACTCGTTTATAGTGATTATACACCGCCACTGATAACGTTTTCTTCGCTTGGTCTTGACCGATAACATAGTCATTTAGAATATCACGAATTTCCTGAGGCTTAGGAATATCCTCCATTTCCACTTCTTCTTCAGAACCTAACTCTTCTTCCACGATTTCAGTACATAATTCAATACATTCATCGCATATATACACGCCTGGGCCGGCTACTAATTTTCTCACTTGGTCCTGTGTTTTACCACAAAAAGAACATTTTAATTGTCCTTTTTCTTCATTGAATTTAAACATCCTATTCACCCCTTACATTAAGATTAAACGTTCAGGCATGTTCAAAAGCCCTTTAGATATTTGTATGTTTACATTGTACGTCTGAATATCTTTTTTTAGTCATTCAGGTATTATTTGCATCGTTTCCTGTTCATTCATCCTTTCTCCTGAATTGTACCATAATTATCTGACAGATGATAAGTAAAGCGCTTTTCCTACCTCTGATTATAGTTATGTTCGATTTAGAATAAATGAAACAGTTTTTAATTGTCAATAAAAATGTATATGCCTAAGTTATGTACAAAACAAGGCACGATTCTCCGTCGCGCCTTGCCACTACCTTTCCACACTTGCTTCGGAAAATATAGGAAATTATAACGCAATAAGTGAATATTCCCCAATTAAATCTTTACGAAACAGATGGTTATGTGATTAACGATTAACTTATTTTTTTCTGTTTTCTACTAAAAAGTCTATGGCTTTACGTACTTTTAAATCACCTTTTAACGTCTCAACGCCACCTTGCATATCAAGGATTTGACGAATTTCATCCGCTGAGCGTTTATACATATCAGCCATTTTTTCAATTTCTGCATCTACATCTTCGTCACTTGCCTCTAACTTTTCAGCTTCCGCAATAGCTTCTAATGTTAAATTTACACGTACTCTTTTTTCAGCATCATCTTGGAATTGGGCTTTCATGCCTTCTTCATCTGTTTGGGCAAACTGATAATACATATCCATAGACATACCTTGTGATTGTAAACGTTGACCAAATTCATCCATCATCCGCTTCACTTCAGTTTCCACCATCGCTTCTGGAAGATCAATGTCGCTGTTTTCACTTGCTTTTTCAACCAGAGTGTCTTTCATTTTAGCGTCAGCTTCTTGTTGTTTTGTTTCTTCAAGGTTTTTACGGACATCTTCTTTTAGAGCAGCAAATGACTCATGTTCTTCATTAACATCTTTTGCAAACTCATCGTCGAGCTCAGGTAAGTCTTTACGTTTAATGTCATGAATCTTCACTTTAAACTTAGCTGGCTTTCCTGCAAGGGCTTCAGAATGGTAGTCTTGAGGAAATGTCACATTTACCTCTGCTTCTTCGCCTGTTTTCAAACCAATCATCTCATCTTCAAAGCCTGGAATAAATTGACCAGAACCGATTTCAAGGGAATAATTTTCTGACTTTCCGCCTTCAAATGGTTCATCATCCACAAATCCTTCAAAGTCAAAAACGACGGTATCGCCTTTTTCGATTTGGCCATCTTCAACTGCCACAAGATCTGCATGTTTTTCTTGAAGATTAGAGATTTCAGCGTCTACATCTTCATCAGTGACACTCGTATCTTCCACTTCTACTTCAAGCCCTTTATAATCACCAAGTTTAACTTCCGGTTTCACAGTGACTGTAGCAGTGAATACTAATGGCTTTCCTTTAGCCATATCTTCAATATCAATATCTGGTTGATCTACAGGCTCAATGCCAGTTTCTTCGACTGCTTCTGAGTACGCTTGTGGTAATAGTACGTCTAATGCATCTTGATAAAGAGACTCCACACCAAAGCGCTGTTCAAAAAGAGGACGTGGTACACGACCTTTACGAAAGCCTGGTACGTTCACTTGTTTAACAACTTTTTTAAAGGCTTGGTCCAATGCATCGTTTACACGGTCGCTACTTACTTCAACCGTAAGGACACCTGAGTTACCTTCTTTTTTTTCCCATTTTGCTGACATATATACTTTCCCTCCAACATAAAAAAAGATCATTTTTATCGCTACTGTTTTGCAACCCTTATATTATAACACAAGGCATATGCATTTCAATGATTTATAAAACGAACCGTCAATCAATGAGTATTTTCGTTTTTCCCCCATTGATTTGGTAGTGTGAATCAGGATATTCACCTCTGGTACCTCTCGCCTAAATAGATTATCTTTCCTCTCCATTTTGTGGCTGGCGTTTTACAAATAGTTATCTGTAATTAAATTGACGGTTTAAGCTGAAGTTTATTAGTTATTCAAAACTCTATTCTGTCACGCTAGTTTAATCTCACGTGTATACTTCCCGTTTTATGGTATTGCTGAATCCTGCTAATTATTTAATTATGTACAATTTAAAGTAAGTTAAGTTCTGATTAGATTATGTATTCAAAAGCCTAATTCTCATTATGGTCCATTGAAAAAAGTAATGTTTCAATTTGTTTCAAGTGATCAACAGCTTTTTTTACGTCCTCTTCTTCAACCTGATATAATGTCAAGATTCCCTCAATATGAGTGTCCTCTTCCAAAAGGTTCCTTCCCATATGATGCAATGCACAGGCCCATATATTAATATCAAGTGGTTCTGGTGATTCCGGAAAAAGGGCAAATAAATAATGCCACCATACTTGTTGGACCATTTCAAACAGTGATGGATTTTTTTGGGCGAGTGTCATTTCTAACTTTGATATGACAGACTTTCCAAATTTTTCATGAAACACATCCTCTAGGTCTTCAATAGTCACAATAAAGTCTTTACCAAACTTATGTACATCGAATGTTCCCTGACTGTTCATTTCCTTGAGTGTTTGGAGTAAATAGCTTTTTAACACTGGGTTATTGTCTCTTCCTTTAAGGAAAGACCTGTATGCTTTTTCTACTTTTAAAGAATCGTGTTGGCTCAGTTGTTGTATTGCTCCCCATTGCTGGTCAAGGTTCCCCTTCTCAAGTATTTGAATCAGTTCTTCCGTTGTGGGAACGAGCTCCAATGAGTCATCACCCCCGTTTTCTGCCTCCACTTCAACACTCTCATAGCCTTCAGTCATCTGACGGGAGAATTCCAGTAAATGATAAAATGATTCTGCCATTTTAGCAGGTAATTTATCTTCCGCAATCACCACCTCTAATAACTTTACCACTTCTTGATAATCCCCTAATTGGACTAACAAAGACACATACACTTGAAGGACATCGTAATAGTCCCCAATTCCTTCATGCAACATTGATTCACAGTGAATTCTAGCCTCTGCCAGCCTGTTTAATTCAATGTTTGTAATGACGAGCCCATAACGGGCTTGGGGGTGCTCTGGCTCTAGTTCTATCGATTGCTTAAAATAGGTTAAAGCATCGTAATATTTTTTTTCCTTTAACGAGATCATTCCTTTATCTACAAGTCTCGGCACCAGTCCAGGAAAAAGAATAACATTATCATCGTGACCGTTTGCCTGCTTCCCCATATCAGCTAACCACCTTTACAGTTGGATATTCTTTTCATTTAGTTTATCAATTAAGAAATAGAAAAACAAATGGAATTAATGACTAAAGTACCAATTCACGTCCAAAAGTTTGCTATTTATCACGGCTGTAAAATAGTAACCCTCTTACAAGTAAGCTTTAAATGACACAACTAGCTGACCTTTATCATACTCAATACCGTTTATTTCTTATAGGTATGTATTGTTATTCCCTTTCTTGCATGATGAAGTCGTTTTTCACGATGTTAGTTTATAACTTGACCCTCCATGTCCAAAATAGACCCATCTTCACAAATTACGAACTTCTTAAATTAAAATGACAGAGAGCCGAAAAATATTTTTCGACTCTCTAAACCGGCAACTTTACCTAACGTTATTCCCACTATTGGAAACTGCCAAACATCTATCCAAAGGTGGTAGCCATATCCCTTTATCTTTTCATTAGTTGCTTAAATCGTGTTACAACATTTTTAACTGTAAAGCCAAATTCCTTCATTAAATGATCTCCAGGAGCTGAGGCTCCAAATCTATCAATTCCCAGTGCCTCACCACATTGGCCAATATAGCGTTCCCACCCAAAGGTCGAAGCCATTTCAATACTTAAGCGTTTTGTTACTTTTTTCGGTAATACGGTTTCTTTATATGCATTTGATTGCTTTTCAAATCGATCCCAGCTCGGCATACTTACGACAGACACAAAAACGCCCTCCTCAGCAAGTTTTTCTTGAGCACCTATAGCCAGCGCTACTTCGGATCCGCTGGCAAGGAGTAAGCCTTCAACTTTCCCTGCGGCCTTGGAAATTATATAAGCACCTTTTCGAACGCCTTCATAAGCATGCTTATCTGTTCCTGTTAGAGTTGGTACACCTTGGCGTGTTAGTACAAGTGCAGTCGGTTGCTTTGATTCCAATGTCACCTTCCATGCAGCGGCTACTTCGTTTCCATCCGCTGGCCGGATCACTGATAAATTTGGCACCATTCTTAAAGCCGGTAATTGCTCAATCGGTTCATGGGTCGGTCCATCTTCGCCAACAGCAATGCTGTCATGTGTGAAAATATAGGTAACAGGTAGCTTCATTAAAGATGATAACCTTAGAGCAGGGCGTAAATAATCTGAGAACACGAAAAACGTCGAAGCATAAGGTGTCACGCCTCCATGGAGAGCCATACCATTAACAGCCGCTGCCATAGCAAACTCTCTTACACCAAACCAGATATTTCTACCTAAGTAATTCCGCGCACTGAAATTACCTTCACCTTTCAAGTTTGTTTTATTCGATGAAGCTAAATCTGCCGCACCCCCAATTAAGCTTGGAACATTTTTCGCTAAAGTATTCAATACTTCTCCACTAGTTACTCTTGTTGCCAGTTTTTCACCTGCGGCATAAACTGGCATCTCTTCATCCCAATTAGATGGCAATTCTCCACGAATAGCCATTTCAAGTTGTTTGGCGATATCAGGATAAATTCTCTTGTAGTCATTAAACATTTGCACCCATACTTCTTCTTGCTTCGCTCCTTTTCTAGCTAATTCTGCATAATGTTGCTTTACTTCCTCTGGAATATAAAAATCTTCTTCGAGTGGCCACTCATACGCAGACTTTGTTAATTTCACCTCAGATTCACCAAGTGGTGCACCATGAGACGCAGATTTCCCACCCTTGTTAGGTGATCCAAAACCAATCACTGTCTTGACTTCAATAAGGGTCGGTTGATCTTTTTTTTTCGCAGCTTCAAGCGAACTAGAAATTTCCTCCAAATTATTTCCATCTTCAACACGTAGCACTTGCCAGCCATATGCTTTAAAACGGTTCAACACATTTTCAGAAAAAGAATGATGAAGATCGCCATCTAATGAAATATCATTTGAATCATATAGAACAATTAATTTGCCAAGTTTTAAGTGGCCTGCAAGGGAAGCTGCTTCAGCAGAAATGCCTTCCATTAAATCTCCATCGCCACAAATACTGTACGTAAAATGATCCACAATTTGAAAATGGTCCCTATTATATGTGGCTGCTAAATGTGCTTCTGCCATCGCCATACCAACAGCCATAGCTAATCCCTGACCAAGTGGCCCTGTGGTTGCTTCAACTCCTACGGTATGTCCAAACTCTGGATGACCAGGTGTACGACTTCCCCATTGGCGAAATGACTTGAGATCTTCAATAGTCACATCATAGCCATGTAAATGAAGTAAACTGTATAATAAAGCGGATCCATGTCCTGCTGATAATATAAAACGATCACGATTAAACCAATTAGGATTTGCTGGATTATGAGTCATGTGGGTAGAAAATAGTTTGTAAGCCATCGGAGCTGCTCCCATAGGCATACCTGGATGTCCTGATTGTGCTTTTTCAATGCTGTCAATTGATAATGTTCTAATAGTTTTAATTGCCAATGAATCAATCGATGTTTTTGTTGACATCTTCTGATCAACCTCTTTCCTTAAAATAGCTAGCATTAACTCTCTTGACTCTATTAAACATACATTTCCCTCACCACATGAGAAACAGCCTTTTCTAATAAACCATGTTCAGCAGCAAATGATAAAATCGTATATCTATCCCTCGTGTATCGCGCTTTTAGAAGTGCCTCTTCTAGTAGCGGTTTTTCAATTTTATAGTCGAGTGGATTTTTTGATAGCCCTATTCCTTCAAGCCAGGCCTCAACCTCTCTTACAGATGGCACTTGGTCACGTAGCACATCACTTAAATTTAAAGAAGCAAATGCTGAAGTGTCTAGAACGTACTGATAAAAATGAGTGGCACAAAGTGTGCCTAAAGCTACTGCCATCCCGTGATATACAGGTGCTTTTCCAGCTTTAATAAAAGCGGATTCAAAGTAATGTGCAAGCAAATGTTCGGTCCCCGAAGCAGGTCGTGAATTTCCTACTAAAGAAATAGCTAGTCCAGATAAAACTAAAGCTTCCATTAAAGAGTGAATGCCATCTAACTGGCTGTGAGTGATAGCACTCACATTGCGAATGCATAAGTCCGTGGAACTCTTCACGAGTGAGGCGGCATAGTGACAATAATATTCATCGTTAAGCATATATGACAGTAGCCAATCGCTTATGGCGATTTTTTTGCCTATGATATCGCCAAAACCTGCTTGAACCAAGTCTTGAGGAGCTTCAGCAATGATCGACACATCTCCAGCAATGGCAAAGGCATTTTTCCCCTTATAAGTCGTCTTTCTTCCATTATAGATAAGTGATGAAACACTGGATGCATAGCCATCCATTGAAGGAGCTGATGGCACCGATATAAAAGGACGATTAGTAATGGTAGCGGCATAGCGGACAAGGTCAGTTATTGTACCTGATCCAACTGCAACGAGTCCATTTGTATCAACTGGAAGGTTCATGAGAAGCTGCCCCAGTGCTTTTTCATCAGGTTTCACTTTTGTATTATCAAATAAAAAGTGACTAATTTTAAATCCACCTTTTGCGAATTTAGCTGTAACAGCTTCTCCCATAACCGACCATATAGTGGCATCACTTACAATGGAAAGTTTTTCCCCCTTTAAATAGTCAATACACAGTTGATCTAAAGGGGAAAGATGATCGTTTAGCGCAATGTGTTCAATAGAAATAGTGTGTTTTCTTCCGCACGAGCATGTAAAAGGCTTATTTAATAGTTGAGAAAATGACGTCATTCTGCTTCCACCTTCCTCGCATGTAAAGGATTTGAAAAATTTTCAATCTATACGACTATTCCCATTCTTTTTTTAAAATCACAGATCGTTGATTTTATATCTTCATGACTATATATAGCTGTCCCAGCCACAATAATATTCGCACCAGCATTTGTGATCCCTTTCACATTATCATGTGTAATTCCTCCATCAACTTCTATATCAATCTCCCTCCCGCTTTTAATTATTTCCTCCCTCAATCGACCGATTTTCTCTAACACAGAAGGAATAAATTGTTGCCCCCCAAACCCTGGGTTTACACTCATGAGTAATACCATATCTAACTCTGGTAATATGCCATCAAGAACGTATAAAGGCGTAGCTGGATTTAACACCACTCCCGCCTTCACTCCTGAAGCTTTAATTGTTTGAATTGTTCTGTATAAATGTGGACATACCTCTGCATGACATGTGATCATATCTGCGCCTGCCTCTATAAACTGTGGGATATGATTTTCAGGATTTTCTACCATGAGATGCACATCAAAAAGTAGCGAGGTTAACGGTCTTAATGAAGCTACAAAGGCAGGACCAAATGTAATATCAGGTACAAAATGCCCATCCATTACATCGAAATGAACCATATGAGCCCCACCTGCCTCAGTCTCCTCAAGCGTTTTCTTTATCAACGAAAAATCGGTATTTAATATAGACGGAGCCAATTTGAGTGTTTGATCAGTCATAAAGATCGTACCTCATTCACACTACTTTGCTCGTTATCATTCAGTGGTGCTTTTCTTTTTTTAAATCTTTTGAACACTAGATTTCCAATGACTATACCAATGACAAACGTATGAATAATCAACTGATGTTCATTGTACAAGTTGCTCAAAAATCTCCCATGTGGACCCAATGAAAAATCGAGCATAGTTTCTACCATCTCATCACCCCGTTTTAGATTTAGCTTATAACTAGTTATTTCCTTGGAAATAACTACTGATGGCTTTTACAACACATTGTTACGCTTCATATCTCTTAATAAAATCAATTCTGCGCTCATGTTTTCCTGCTTTAAAGACTGTCTGTAACCATGTTTGAACGATCATTTCTGCTAGCCCTTGTCCAATGACTCTTTCACCTAAGCAAAGAATATTTGAATCATTATGTGCTCTTGTTGCTTCAGCTGAGAACACATCATGAACGACTGCTGCCCGGATACCTGGCACTTTATTTGCGATGATAGACATTCCAATACCCGTTCCACAAATTAGAATCCCTTTTGCATCCTCACTTAAAGCGACTTTTTCAGCCACATTTTTGCCTATAGGACCGTAGTCAGTTGATCGAGTTGAATGCGTTCCCATATCTTCAAAGCTTAGTTGGAGATCGTCTAACACCTGTGTAATTGCTCCCTTCAAACGAAATCCACCGTGGTCACTTCCAATATAAATCTTCATAGATCATAAGCCTCTCTTTCAAAATGATTGCCCTTAATCAAATGATTGAAAGATAACTTTGATGGCTTCACCACTTTTAATGACAGAGTATGCTTTATCCCATTCATTGATATTAAACGTGTGAGTTATCAAAGCTTTTGCATTTATCCTTTGATTGTTCATGAGTTGTAAAGAAGGTTCCCAGTCAGAGCTCTTCTGACTTCTGGCGCCTCTTACAACTAATTCTTTTTGAATAATTTTTGAGAAATCTATCGTTATTTCATCATTCGGGTAAATACCTTCTTGTACATATCTTCCTTTTTTCTTCAATAATTCAAGACCTAATTTACTAGCTGGCACAGCGCCACTACATTCTATAACAACATCTGCTCCATAACCGTCAGTTAGAGAGTCTACTAATTTTTTTACATCTTCATGTTGAATATCAATAGCATAGTCAATCCCTAATTCATTTGCTTTTTCCAAACGGACGTGGTCCTGTGTTAAACCTGTGATGATGACCGTCGCCCCTGCGTCTTTAGCGAGCTGAGCAGTTAATAACCCAATTGGCCCTGGTCCAAGAACCACAACTAATTCTCCAGGCTTAATATGTGCTTTTTTAACAGCATGGTAACAACAAGCTAAAGGTTCAGTAAATGCTCCTGACAGATAGTCGACATTTTTTGGGAGCTTGTGGACACTTTCTTGCCGAGCTAATACATATTTAGCAAACGCTCCATTTTGTTGTGTACCGATACCTCTACGATGTTGACATAGATTATAGTCTTTTGTTTTACAATACTGACATTCTCCACAAATATAGAAAGTTGTTTCAGAGGTAACACGATCTCCCGGTTTGAATGCCGTCACACCTTCTCCAACGCTAATCACTTCACCAGAAAATTCATGACCTAGTGTGACTGGTGCTTTCACCTTATAATGGCCTTCATACGTATGAATGTCTGAACCACACACACCAGCATACTTTACAAGGATTTTCACTTCTCCTTCCCTCGGTTCTGGTTCTTCAACGTCAATTAACTCTAATTTTCCAAATCCTAGCTCTTTTTTAACTAAGGCTTTCATCATTCTAACCCTCCCAAAATGTCATAACAAAACGCCACATTTCTGACAAATTCTTTTTGCTATAGTAACTTGAAAATGCCAGTGTCCTTATGTGAAAATAGAGGGACAGTCTCTTTATTTACGGGCTGTGAGGCGAGTAAGAAAGATTTTGAACTGCTTGGCGGTAGTTTCTTTCTTACTCGTTTTTTGTCCCTCTCTTGTTGTAATCTCTAGTTAAATAACTCGAAAAATCTCCAAATAAGCCAGTTGATCAAGTTACCTCCCTGATCGATACTAGAGATAAGATTTGTATCTTGAGGGATACTAAAGGATCCATCAATTGCCATTTGTGTATGAACAGCCGCAATGTCTGTAGCCATAAATAGTGATAAACCGATTAAAATACTACCTGCTATCACCGAATGGATAATATTCCCTTTAGCTCCCCCTACAATAAATGCGACAATAAACGGAATAGTTGCTAAGTCACCGAATGGCAACACATTGTTACCGGGAAGTATAACAGCCATTCCTACCGTAATCGGTACTAGAATTAAAGCTGTAGAAATTACTGAAGGATGACCGATGGCGACCGCCGCATCTAATCCGATATAAATATCTTCGTTCCCAAAACGTTTTTTTAAAAATTCACGGGCGGATTCTGATACTGGTGTAAGCCCTTCCATTAAAATTTTAACCATCCGCGGCATGAGTACCATCACCCCTGCCATTGCCATACCAATTTGTATCACTTCACCTGTGGGAAAACCTGCGAGAAAGCCTAAAGCAATACCAAGAACAAGCCCCATAAAAATTGGTTCCCCCATCACACCAAATCTGTTGGAAATCGTGTCAGAGTCTGCATTCAATCTTTTTAAACCAGGAATTTTACCGATAGCCTTTACAAGTGGTATACCTAATGGCGCATAAGAAACAGTACTTCCTGTAGCGATGGAGATTCCTGGTAGTTCAAAATAATCTCGAAGCATTGGTGCAGTCCAGTCAGCAATTTTTAAACATGCTATTTGGAACAAAACAGCTGCAATGAGGCCTTGTATCATACTGCCAGAGATGGTATAAACGATCGCACCGGTAAATGTAAAATGCCAAAAGTTCCAGATATCAACGTTCATTGTTTTCGTCGTTTTAGTGACAAGCATGATAACATTTACGAAAATACCTATAGGAATAATAAGTGCTGCTATTGGTGATGACCACGACATAGCAGCAGCCCCTGGCCAACCGACATCAATAACATTTAATTCGATACCAAATCTTTCGACCATACCGTTAGCTGCTGGACCTAAGTTGTTAACTAGTAAATCAACGACAAGTAAAATGCCAACGAATGCCACACCAATCGTTAAACCTGAACGAAATGCCCTACTTGCTTTTTGCCGAAAAGCGATACCAATAAGAAAGATGGCAACAGGTAGAATAACAGTCGGTCCTAAAGCGAGAAAGGCTTGTAAAGCTTCAACCATTTGATCCATTGTAAAGCCTCCTTATTAATTGCTTAATGTCTTAGAATCTCTTACTTTAAAAGCTTCATCATCTCTCATACGAGTCTCCACTTTTCAAAGCATGGTTTGATCAGCTATTACTTTTTTAGCTCTTGTAAAATGTCCTGTTTAACTTCATCAAGGCCAATACCGGTTAGGAACGCTCTAGCGTTAATAACTGGAAATGGGTACTCTTTTTTTATAATTGTAGTTGTGATAAGTAAATCTGCTTGATCGGCATATGAGGAAATCTCAGATACTTTACATTGAATCAAGTTAACGTCGAGTTCATGTTCCTTACAGATTTTTTCTAATTCTCCGTTCACAACGGTTGATGTGGCAATACCTGTCCCACAAGCTACTAAAATATGTTTTTTCATTAGTTTTCACCTCCTTTATGTGATAAATGAAGCAAACTTAAAATATGATCCTTTATCGTCGTTTTATTTGGTTCATTCACGATAAGGTCTAATGTTTTTGGATCAGCGAACAATTGCATCAATCGTTTCAATAAATCTAGTTGATCGTGCTTTTTATCCATAGCAAGCATAAAAACAATTTTGACAGGGGTCGTGTCAGATTCTTCACCCATAATGCCGAAAGCAACAGGCTCCTTCAATACCGACACACTAATTGATTTTTTATTAACGTGTTCAACATCCGTATGTGGGATAGCAACCGAGTAACTAATTGTCGGTAATCCGGTGGCAAACGCCTCTTCTCTTTCAATCACTGCTTTCTTATAACTTTCTTTTACTAATCCCTTACTTTCGAGGTTTTCAGCCATCTTCATTAATATCTCTTTATTCGTTCCGGCTTCAACCTCTTTTAAAATTAACTCTTCATCAAAGTGCATGTGGGCCGCTCCTATCTGTATATAGTTGAAAATTTTAACGCTATTAATTATATTTTTTACTCTTCTGTTGCATATTTTCGAATGACCTTCATGACATCATTAGGTGTTCTAGCTTTAATGAGCTGTGTCACGTCTTTATGATTTCTAGCTAACTTCATCAGTTGCATCAAAGCTCTCAAATGTTGTTGTTTATCAGGAGCTGCAATGACAATAATAAGCTGGACAGCAACATCTTTTGAGAACTTAACAGGTTTTTCTAGCCTTAGTAGGCTCATCGCCAATTGGTTTACGCCTTCTTCCCAACCTGCATGTGGAATTGCAAGGCCCGGGCCAATCACAATATAGGGGTCAGCTGGCTCATAGTTTTGTATAATGGCATCTACATATCTCTCATGAATGCTTCCTTCATGTAATAATGGCTGAGCGCTTGTACATATAGCTTCTTCCCAATCAACAACAGATTTTTTAAAGCGGATTGTTTTTTCTGTAATAAGATCTGATAGATCAGGCTTTTTATCTTCGTATTGTTGAATAACACTTGGTGTATTGTCTTGACTAAAATAGTGACCCAATGATTTTTCTAGTGCCTGTTTATTTTTTATAGTGGCGTATTTTGCAATGATTGCCATTATCTCTTCCGTATTCATATCTGATGGGACATACCCGTTTATTTCTCTCATCACTTGCTTCCTTAATCGATGCTTTTCTTCTTTTTCAATAAATGTTTTAACGATGAAAAGTTTTGCTTCAGTCTCCACAATCACTGGAGAAAATACGATATCGTAATTTAATGTATAGCTATTGAACTCTCTTACTGATAACGTATCAAGAAAGATAAATTCAGGAAATAATTCACTCAGTACACTGGACATTAAACGTGATACTGAGACACCGTTAGGGCAAACGACCACAGCTTTTATTTTTTCGTTAATACTCACACCTTGTCTCGTAAGCCAACCGCCAATAAGCATCGTTAAATAAGTCGTCTCACTCTCAGGAATTTTAGAGCCAATTAAATTTACTAAGGGCCCTGTCGACTTTCTTACAAGGTGATGAAGCTCTTCAAACTCTTTACTGACTGAATCTTGTAATGCATTGGTTTCAGTTAGCTTATATTTAATCCGATAATAAGCGGGCTTAAGGTGAAGCAAAATTTTATTAAGTAATTGTTGACGATCGTTTAAATAGATACATGCTTTCTTCTCAAAAATCGATAACATCTCATCGATCGCCTGGATAAGTTCTGGCATTGTTTTTTCTGTTAATAGTTTTGAAGAAGAAACATTTGATGTTAAAAGATATAGTGTAATAAACAGTCGCTCTTCCATTGGAATATGGTCCAGCTCGCTCAAAAACTCTTCAGCAACTTTGTATTCTTTTGTATCTGATAATTCATTAAAATGAATCATAAATAGACGAATTTTTTTACCAAATTTTATTCTCCTTAAAATAAATAAGAAAATGTATGGCATTGTGGCCATTTTTTCATCTGTGAATTTTAAATCCAGCGTTTTCTCCACATTTTCTATTCGTCTGTTAATATCTTTAATTTGCTCTTTAGGAATATCCATAATTTTCATTATCAGCTGTTGACCATTGTAAATGTTAAGGACCTTTTTCGTCATATCACTTAGGAGTTTACGCTTTTTAAATTCATTTCCAACGATCCTGTAACCAGATTGCCTAGAGTATTCAATATTTAAGCCCATTTCTCTTACAAGCTCCTGCGCATTTTTTAAATCTCGTAAAGCAGTATTTTTGCTAACATCAAGTGCTGTCGTTAAATGAAACAACGAAAGTTCTTCATTTCTACCTAATAGCATTAAAATGAGAAAACGAGCCCTTTCTTGTTCTGATAAAACATATGCTTTTGTATCCTCTTGTTCTTTTTGGAAGGTTGTAATAAGTACAGGATCAATTAAAAATTGACCTTGCCTATTCCGTTTAACTTTTGGCATTCCGCTCATATTAAGCCAGTCATTAATTTTTTCAAAGCTGTAACTGATTTGTCTCCTGTTAAGATGATATTTTCTCTCAAGATCTTTGTTTCTAATCGACGGATTACCCATGACCTCCATTAATAATTGCCAGCTGCGGTCATCTAGTTGCATATAGTACCTCCTTCCTTGAATTCAATATATCATCAATAATCCCCAAAATGTATGCGTTTTCATCACATATATTCGCCCCTAAATTGTGCATCATTGTGATGAACAATCTATTTGTTACATATGAGGCCGACTTATTTCGACAATAGTTTCTTTATCATATCAGAGCTTATTAGAGTGAAAGAGTTAATTTTTAAACTCATTATGTCTATTTTATCTGCTGTCATGGCATCAAAGGCTGCAAGACTGAAAATGAGTTTTTTTGGGGTACAGATTTGGAGATTGGAGAATCGAGGCTGAAAGTAAAAAGAATTGAGCTATATATTTCACTATGTGATTCTGATAGAAATTAATTTGACCTATGAGTGAATTTGATAATACTGTTTTTAAAGCAATAACACGAATAATATTTCGTCCGTCTGAAGTGAAGACCACATTCGTTATTCAACTATTGACACTTTATTCTGAACTATGACTATACAAAATGGTTGAACTTAACTACCACATTTTAATCAGTATTTAAAAACAGATGCTTTGCCATGGTGTTTTGTCGTACAAGCTGATTCTTATAAGTGTCATTTAATTCAACAATTCATCCATGCTTTTTCCGATTGATGAGCTACCTGCCAAAGTGAAAACTTCATTTCACAAAAAATAGCTTTGAATGGTTTTCCCCCACAAAGCCATCTATCGCCTAAAACACACTGGCAAGTATTAATGTTTTTTATTTTAACTAGAATGATTTATTAGTTTAAGACAATACCTTACTTTTAAAGCTGTAGCGTTCAGCTTGGGGACTATTCTGTGGACAGCATACCTCGTTTGTCCATTTTAAATTTGAATAGTAAAGAGCCTCTAGTCTTTCACTAAAATGACTAGAGACTCTCCTTTTTAGTTACTTTCCATATCCCGTTTTCTATAACCTATGAAGCCTATCATGATGACTACTACTGCAATAACACTCAAGATAAAGAGCGTCAAAAATGAGGCATCTTCAATAGGAACTTTTTGAATATGCCCAAATGGCGTTAATTGAGCTACCCAATCTGGGAATTGGAACATTTGGCCTAAATACACAACAATAAAGGAATATAAAAGGTAAATCCAAGTCACTTGTGTCAGCTTTGGCAGACACCCTATCAAAAGTACAGCAAGACCGATCATGACAATCATCGCAGGATAAAAGACTATTCCTGCTCTGTAAACCATAGTAAATTCAAGCCCTTCGTCCATAACCGCTGCTCCAGCAGCCCACAAGCCAAACGTACTTACGGAAAGCATGACAAATCCATTCACTAATGATAGAACCAAATAGCCACCCATAAGTCTAATCCGTGAGACCGCTCTTGCTAATAAATGGTCAGAACGACCTTTTTTCTCTTCTCCACGAAGTTTATTTATCGCCATTAAAGGCGGTACCGTTGCTATTAATGCGATAACAATCATTAGCGTTGGTAGAAATTGCTCGACTATTGAGATCCCCTCGACTTGAACCAACATGTTTTCATACATGTCATTCCCTTCTATAAATGATTCCAAATCTCCGAATATGGAACCATAAGAAGCCCCGAGAACAAATAAACCAATTGCCCATGCTATCATCCCCGTTCGTTGTAGTCTAAGGGCAAGACCTAGAGGACTCTGTAAAAAGTGTGAAGCACGTCTTCTCCCTGATTTCGCAGGTAAAAACCCCTGCTCTAAATCGCGGATGCTATTTAAATAATTAGCTAAGACATATAAAATGATAGAAAGGACAAGCATTAATATAATCGGTCCCCAATGGTTTTCAGAGTAGGCGTCCGTTTTGGACACCCACCCTAAAGGTGAAAGCCAAGATAACGTATCGTTACTCACATCTGTAATCGATCGAAACAGATAAGCAATTAATAAGACAGCAAGTGACAAGCCGATCGTACCACGCGAACTTCCAGAAAGCTGTGCCGAGACAGCAGTCACCCCAGCAAAAACCAGCCCCGTCCCTCCTAAAGCAGCACCATAAAGTAAAGATCCTTCTATATTCATACTTTCTATTCCAAGAGCAGTTAAGCCAAAGCCAACGAGCAATGCTAATATTAAACTCGTCCCAATGATGACAAGTAAGGAAGCATTTAAGTAAGAAAGACGTCCTACAGGAAGCGAATGTATCATCTCAATTCTTCCCTCTTCTTCATCGGCTCTTGTATGACGCGCCACGACTAATATACTCATTAAACCAACAATAACGGCGGTCATTAGTAACATTTGATGAGTCATCATGGCACCGAGGGTATAGTTTTCTAGGTTACCAGGGCCTAACATCGCTGTCATGGCAGGATTGGCCATCGTGTCTGTAATAGCCTCTCTCTCTTGCTGCGTCTCGTATAAATTATCAAAAGCAGGAGGAATAATTAAAGTGAAGACCGTTAATCCGATTAACCATAGTGGAATCCTTAACCTGTCTAACCGGAGAATAAATCGTGAAAGATGACCCGTTTTAGCAATAATTTTCTGAGCCATTAATTTGTACCTCCCACTCCTGATTCTGTTATATTGTCTGCCTTTTCATAATGACGCATAAACAAATCTTCCAATGTCGGTGGAGAGCTTTCAAGTTTAACAATTCCAAATTCACTAATATGCCTCATCACATTGTCCATTTCTTCCGTGTCTATTTGAAATGCCAGCCCTTGATCAGTCTCTTCTATCTCATGCACCCCATTTAATTGACTTAGGTCCGTAATCGGTTGCTTTGTCTCTACGAGGACATTTGTACGTGTCAAGTGACGCAATTCAGTTAGCGTCCCTGTTTCGATAATACGACCATCACGAATAATCGCTACTTTATCACATAACTTTTCTACCTCTGAAAGAATATGGCTAGACAACAGGACACTTTTCCCTTGCTCCTTAACATCTTTCACACATTCTTGAAAAATTTGTTCCATGAGCGGATCTAGACCAGACGTTGGCTCATCCAAAATATATAAGTCCGCTTCTGACGAAAAGGCGGCTATTAATGCTACTTTTTGCCGGTTTCCTTTAGAGTAGGTACGACATTTTTTCGAGGGGTCTAAATCAAATTTTTTTATTAGTTCATCACGCCTACTTTTGTGGTTCGTTCCTCTTAATTTCACAAATAAGTCAATAACTTCTCCACCGGTTAAATTTGGCCATAAATTCACATCACCAGGAACATAGGCGATTCGCTTATGAATGTCCACCGCATCATTCCAAGCATCCTTACCAAACAGCCGCACCTGTCCTTCAGTTGCCTTTAAAATACCGAGCAAAACCCGGATCGTCGTTGATTTCCCTGCACCATTCGGACCAATAAATCCAAACACTTCCCCATGATTAACTTCCAGATTGACATTTTCTAAAGCGGTAAACGTGCCAAATCGTTTCTTGAGATTTTTAACTTCTAACAAGCTCATCGTTGTCCCCTCCTTTTATCTGTAAAAACTATGTTTCAACAACTCCGAATAACTATCCCACTCTTTGAGAGCTTCATCACTTACTTCTTCAATAGAAGATATGTCATTTTTTAATTTTTCAGAAAAGCCGACCATCGTCCAATTTAGGATATTAATTGCTTTTTCAATATCAAGACCTTGGCGAAACTTTGAATAGTCTATATTTTCGTAAATCCTTTCAAATCCTTCTTTAAGGATGTTATCTTGTTTTTCCTGAATTTCAGCTTTGACTTCAGCAGACTTCTCATTAACGACAGAAAACCAAAAATTAAACACTTGTGGGAATTTTCTTTGAATATTTAACTTAACCCTACCAATTTGCCCCATTCGCTTAAAAATATCGGTTTCATTAAAATCAATTTCTTGATAAATGTCATCAACAATACCTGTCGCATATTCAAGCAAAAATAAATACAAATCTTTTTTATTATTAAAATAGTTAAATAGGGAACCTTTAGAAATCTCTGCCCCACGGACAATATCATTCGTAGACGCTTTATCATAGCCATTTTTTACAAATTCATTAATAGCAGCATTGATAATACGCTCTTGTTTCTCTAACGGAAGACTATAAAATTTTGTGTACACAAATACATCTGCTCCTTTCTAAAACTTCGTTGACCAATGTGGTCATTTAAATATATCACGAGTGACCAGCGTGGTCAATACTTTAGATAAACGAAAGTCGCGATCATCATAAATGTATGGTGTATGGTGTATGCTTATTGCTATTCTATAACTAAAATTTACAAATTAGAAAAATATGATTATAAGAGGAAAAGATTAGCAGGATAAATTAGTAGAAATTTCAATGTCATCTATAACCAGGTCGTCCAACACAGAAAATGTCTGACTAATAATTAAAGTCCAGGAAAATTTAGGTGTATCATAATAAACACTGCACTTCATGAGTAAAAATCCTAATCAAATAGTTTTACAGGTTGTGGGAAAGTCAGTTTTGACGGATACTCACTAAAAAAGACGCTCACCATCATTTGTGAAACGTCCTCTTAAAAATAACTTAATTGGCATTATTCATACTCCAAAAACGAACAATTTATCCAAAAGTACATGTATAAGTCCACTAAGTATCAAGTAACGTTGATTCAAGTTTTTTATTGAAAATTTTGGTCTATCTGTTCTCGGTCATATTCAGGAATCCAGCGATTATACTCTTTATATAACGGTAATAAGGCCTCTTTTTTATTCGCAATAACTTCGCAGCCTCTATCATCATAAATGAAGAAGATAAGATTCTTAGAAATATTTATGAAAAATACATCTGGATAATAGGATCCGTTCTTCTGGCCAAATTTGGGACTCAACGGGAAATCTTCATTACAAGCCGCTTTAATGAGTAAAAAGTAATCTAAATCTTGCTTTTTGCACTTTAGGTAAAACTGCGTTGTGTTGTACTCTTCTGTATCTTCATCACTTAAAACAAATGGTAAAGTCTCCTGCCTTAATTTAAATTTAAGCTGTTTATTTTTGAGGAAGTGGTCATACACCTTTGTTGATTTTATCTTTTTTCTACTCCTGTTGTAAAGATAAACATTTGTGACGAGATAAATGTCATCTTCTTCAGAAAAAAGGTCATTAAAAAGAGATAACGCTTGATAATAAACTCTTTCAAACCTATCAATGTTTAGTCTATTGTCATCTTTAAACTGATATATCCCTTCTCCTAGTTCAAAATGAATGCCTACACCCCATTGCTTAAAAAGGCTTGGTTGTAAACATAACCCTGGAAAAAATGTATTTAAATATTCCCTTAACGCCATAATAAGGACCTCCATTCGGATCGTATGAACTTGTTCTATTACTTACTAACATTTTTACACTATGTTCTTTTATTAAGAAAACTGATTGATAGATGGGGCGTGCGGAGAGCGACTACCTTTAGCACAAAGGAAATGATATTTATTCTGGCCTTTCATCATGCAACATACTAAATTAAAAACAACGATATTTCACTAAAAAAGAGACAGAAAATGCCCACCCAATCCGACCCCATTTTATGATAATTACCGATTTAACATATATTAACCAAAAATAAAAACCCTTATATACCAAGGGTTTACGATGTTTTAAATGGCGTCCCAGGAGGACATATATAATAGTAGAAACTCGCTTATTTTGTAAGGCTTTAACCTTATCTTGTGTAAAATATGTGTAAAATATATTTTTAGTGTATAACAGCAGCTATATAAAAACAGCTGCTGTTTTTTAATCCTGGACGACTTCTGCCTGATCTAATATATCTTTAATCCGCCCCAATCCATCCAAGTACATATCGGCATAAGTTTCCTCGCTATCCAATTGAGGGTCATCTCGCACAGATCTGTTCAAGTATATCCGAATCATAGATAGATAGTGGTAAACGTCATCTTCATAAAAAGTCAAATCGCTTGAGTCATATTTATTATCAAATCTGTCAAAAAGAATCTGTTCATCATGATCTAACTGCCTTTCCTCTTTAAAGGCAGTATCAATGATTCGTTTTATCTGCCTTGCATCTTCATAAAAGTCATTTTGCATCTCTCTTGTTAAAAAGCTGTCATCACTACTACCATTCTCATTTGCGTCTACATCAGTTTCTGCACAACCTACCAGTAAAACTCCCATTAAAATAAAATATAAATACTTCATACTCACCTCCTTTCCTCCTATTCTACACGCTACCTATATAGGTAACAATAACCATTTGACGAAGGAAACGTTTGTTTGTATTTTAAATATTAGCGAGGTGACACCCATGACAGACGCAGAACGTAAAGTGTACCGTATCGTATTCAATCATAAGCATGTCAAAGGCCAGCACACTAAATATAACAACATACTTAAATTCACAGGTAAAACTCCCAAAGAATTGGACGCGGTACTAGCGGCCCTTGTAGATAAGAAGCTCATTTGGTGGGATAAAGATAAAAGTAAGGACGTGGTGTTGAGGGAGAAAGCGTAACTTTAAGCCTACCGAGAGACTATCGTGACTAGCCTATTGATGTGCTAGTCTTTTATTTTCATCTATAGATGAATGACTAAGGACCTATATCATCTGACTTTTCATTTACAGCCACATCCTATAACTTCTGAAAAATACGTCTATTTCCTTATTTAACCTTAAATCTATTTCCATTATTATGTATAGAGGCGTGCCTATCACGCTTTTTTTCATTTATCACAGATAACCGTCCGTAAACCTCCCACCACATAATAGAGAGTAAAGCTAAATCTATTTTAGTACGAGCTAACGGACGCTAATGTCCTGATTAACTCAACTACCAATCAGTGGAGAGGAACAAAAACTCCCACTGATTGAAGGTTCGTTTTATAATTTAATAGGAAGTGAGCGTCTATTCTATGAGTATGAAGCAATTAGATGTAGATAAGGTTCATGAAGCGATTGATATCACCATTCAGGCGCTACACGAGAAAGAAAACCAAATGCGCGATGTGGAAGTGGCGCTTAACAATTTCATTAACTTAGAAGATGCGTTTAGAGGCCAAGGCGGTCAAGCTATTCGTAATTTCTATGCCACGTGCCATATCCCATTCATTCAGTTCTTCAGACTGTTCATGCATGATTACGAGCACACGCTCCAGCAGATCAAACAATCTTTAGACATAGTAGAGCCGGCCTCAGGTGGCTTCATCGATCAAGCGTTCATTGAAAATGATGTCCAAGATGGACTCGACCGCGTCAGTAAAACAACAATGTCATTAACAGATTCGGTGAATGATACACTAAGAAGTATTCAAGACATTATTTCTATCCCTCTTATTGATGACAGCGATGTACAGCAGGCCATTCATGTGGCCAAAAGAGAAGCTAACGCAACCGTTGATAAAGTACTGCAATTCGATCACATGGGGACAGCCTCTTTGCAGTACATCAAGGAGTCCTTGCGAACATTAAGTAAGTACGTAATGGAGATGCACGGGGCCATGGATAGTGGTCATCTAAGTGTTAAAGGCTTTTCAGTGGACCAATTGCAGCATTTACCCACACATGGTACGCTGACAGAGGTGTTAGAAAATCGAGCATCACAAGTGGCCGAATTAACGGGGAGCTATCCAAAGCAACGTCTCAACGTACTTGATAGAACTTCTTTAAATGCTCTCGCACGCATTAGAAAAATAAGAAAGATGCAAGAACACCGAGAAAAATTCGAAAAGATATATACTGATGTGACTAAAAATGGACCAGGTGCTCTTCAAAAGGGGAAACAATATCTTAAAGACTTTGGTATGATTTCCAGTCGCATTCTTTTGTCTAATGCCACCATTAAAAAAGAGAGTTGGTTGGATAAAACAGCCTTGGATACTTACAATGGTTTTAAGGCTACTTTTGAAACAGTGGGGAACTTGGCGACAGGCACAGTAGATTTCTTTAAAGATAATCCAGCTGAAGGGATATCTATGGCTGCAGATTTTACACCTGGTATCAGTAATGTAAAGTCAGGCTTTGAAGCTATATTTGGATTTGATCCGGTTACTGGACGTGAATTAGAAGCTTGGGAACAAGCATTGGCTGCTGCTGGGGTTATTGGCGGACCTATCGCGGACAGTGTTAAATATGGAGCCAGGGGCATAAAACATGGCGATGACATTGTAGATATAGCAAAAGGTATCGATAATGGTGCAAGTGTTTCTAAGAGTAGTGTTAAACCTGTTTCAAATATGAATGAGTTTTTTGATATGGAATTTGGAAAATCAATAAGTAACTCCTTATCAAAATCAAAAGTAAAGTACGATGGACAATCAATTTATAAGGTAGAAAAGAAAACTGATAACCAATATCTGAAAAAAGGTTATGGAGTTTATCTTGACGCATTACACAAAGACCATTTAGAAGTAATAGATAAGACAGGGAATGTGAAATATGTACTAAATTTAGATGGTACATTAAATAAAGATAAAACTGAAAAAGCATATGGACGTGTAGTTCGTGGATGGAGATAAAAAGGAGGACTAAATAATGGATAAGAAGTTAGAAGAAGTACTAAATGCCCTTAACAAAATTAATACAATAAGTAATGTAGTTTCTCAAGAAGAGATTAATGAACAATATGAAAATTTACAGGACTTCAAAACACTGTCAAATGAATTAGAAGGTTTGCTTAATAATTTTAAATCAGTAAGTATAGATAATGTCGAAAAAGTAGAAAATATTTTATTTGAAATTCATAGAATCACAAACACTTTTATTTGGCATTTTCAAGAGATTGAAGAATTGAACATGAAGGTTATAAAAAGTTATGGAAAAGAAATAAAAATTGAAGATTGATAGATAATTATCAAGCAGGGGCAATAGACCCCTGCTTTTTTTATTACTTAAACAACATCTGAAACGTCTGCGGTCCTGCAATCCCATCAACTTGTAAATTATTTTGTCGTTGGAAAGTACGGACGGCGCTTCTTGTTTTGGATCCAAAGATCCCGTCTATCGCTCCTGGGCTCGTCCCTTTGCAATGTAAAATAGCTTGAAGAATCCATGTGATGTTTCCTCTTGCCCCTTGCCGGACTGTCACACATGCTCTACGTGTTTTAGGCCCAAAAATACCGTCAACTGTAAGTCCACGGTTAAACTGTCTATTAAGTTCTGTTTGTAGCCCTTTGACTAGCGCCCTTTTGGTCTGAGGGCCAAACAAGTTATCGACTGAGATACTCAAACTATATCGACTATTAAGTGTTCTCTGGATCGTGGCGATTGTGCCAGACGCTTTATTCTTTGATTTGTTTGAGTTCTTAGGCTTGGATGAACTTGGCTTACTCGGGGAACTTGAACCGTCAGAAGCCGAGTCTGACTTAAGTCCAAACATTTTAACAATCGCATTGGCATGCCCTTCTGCCACTTTGTGCAAAAATGGCTTATCTTCCTTTATCTTCTAATCTTTGAAAGCTGTTCAAAATAATGAATGTTGTGATTAGGACTAGAACTCAAATCAGTACTTAGCTCATTCAAAACCTTAAACGCCTTTCTAATTTCATCATTTTCATACTCTATATCATTTCTTAAGACTGGAGGATCAATGAGGCTTTTTTTCAAAATCTCACATTCTTCATTACCTTGATCTGACTCAATAAATGCTTGTAATTCAATAGATATTAACTCCAAGTATCTACCTAACCTTTGTTTAAATGAATGAATTTCTTGATTATTTCGTTCTCTTTCTTCTCTATTCCTATAATAAGCTGAAACTATATAACCTGAAATTAGACCAGTAAATATTGCAATTACTATGTTTATTAATATTTCGTACCAAGACATGATTCCCCCATTATGATATGCTAATTTTTTTGTACAATTCCCCTTCTTCTAGCCTTTCTTTCAGTACTCTTTTTCGATTTAAGTAATCAAAAAATAAATCTCCAGCTTCAATAAAAATAACAAACACAACTAATAATTCCAAACTCACATGACCTGTTAAATTTAATGAACCGTATGCAAGATACCAGATACATTTAACTAATCTAGAGGCTATCACTTTACGCCACAAATGTTCTAGTGTTCTTAATAAAAAAAAGGTTATAAAACTAATCGGTAAGATCAAAAACCCAATATCAATAATCTGTTCGCCTACAGCCTCCATATTACCCCCTCCTGCCCACATATTCGACAAAGGGGGATATTCCTTCAACGCGAATGTTAAATCCCCTTCACAGAGCAGGAACCGCTTATTTACTGTCGTTCCTATATCAGCCCTGTGAAGAGGATTCATTGCATAGAAAAAAGCACCACAGTGGGTGCTTATTTAATAATCTAATTTATTAATTGTATCTTCTGTTTTAAAATATAATTTATTGTATAAATCCATATACATTTTATGAAGTTCGGATAAAAATTCACTATCTTTTTCATATACGATTATCTGTAGTTCTTCGAGCTCCTTTTCTTCTTCTTTATTAAGTATTATTGTTTCAACCTCTTCGCTATCGAATATATTTATTTCATGTTTTTCGACTAAATTAAATTTAAACTTATCTAATTTTCTATGTACTTCTAAAAACAACTCTGTATCCTTCTTTAAAATATCTTTCTTTAGGTTTAAAAACCATCTATAAGTTTCTGCATCGGCATGTAACAACTCTTCTTTTATTTCCCGTAAAAAAAGATCGGTAAAATATTTGTATTCCTCTGTACTGTTCAGCTCATATTCTTTATCTATCCTCATGAAATGCGGTTTCGTTCGATAGGGATCATCATCCAATTTAGAAAACCCATTATCAAATATATTAGTAAATAAATCCATAGCCTTTTCTAAACGCTTTATTTTCTGTGGCAATTCATCTTTATGTCTTATTTTTTCATTTGCATCAATGGTCATGAGTACACCGATTAAAGTTAGCGCGCCACCAAGAATAGCTCCTGAAAAACCTATAAAACTTACAAAAATCGTATCATTTAAGTTAGGTAATAAGAAATAAATTTTTATACAGATTAAAATAATAAGTAGAATTAAAAAAATAATCATTAATGTCCAAAATATTTCTTTTTTGTTTTTCAACATAATTCCCCCTCCTTCCTACCAATTCGACAAGAAGAGGGAAATTCCTGTTATAATAGACCTAGATTTTATATAAGGAGTGTCACAATGCTTAAAGAGTTACTTAACGCTATTTTGCGTCCTATTGTTAATGTTCTACTAAGTTTAGGCGCATTAGTAGCTGCATATTACTTAATTCTATCTTTTTTCCCTTTATAAGTTGAAAGAACGGGGGTGTTTGACCTCCCCGTCCTTCCTTCCATTCTACACGCAAGCTTTTTCTTTTGTCATTTTTTCCGACATATCCGACATTCTCGCCTTGATGTTGTCTCTTAATCTGCTTATATGTTTATCTGATAATCCCATATGCTTGCCTCCTATCCAAGTCATGCTTTTACCTTCCAAAAGCCAATGCAAAACCTCACCTTCCCTTTGATTTTTAACGAGATGCATCCTGGATTGAATCACTTTTATTTTTTTCTCGTACTTGTGAACAATCCGCCACCGCTTCTCACGCCTCCTGACCTCTTGATAAACAGGGTGGCTTTGATTGTCCAGACTCATCGCCATATTGAGCCGTCAAACCTTCACCAGCATCTTCCATGGACTCTCTGATTATCTTGATGCTATTGATCATCCAGTGGTAGTCTTTTAGAGTTTCCTCTATCTCTTTTCTGTTCATGTAAACGATCCCTCCTCGTAAAATAAAAAGAGAACGCCAGAAAAACGGCGTTAACCGTCATTCTTAGCGTCCTCCAGTGAGCTGGTAAAACTATATTCATTTTGATAATTTATAATTAATTCCTAAAAAAGTTCTAAACTTTCTCAGTTTACTTTTTAAACCATAAAAAGGGTACAACCGATCAATTGTATTTAATAAAAAAGTATTTGACATTGAAATATGCATTCGAGGATCCGTTGGTTGTTCTAAAATAGAAAATTGTTCTTTTTCAAATCTCCATCTATTTAAAACATCTTTTGCATGTACTTCTTTCGAAAGTGATCGATATATCAGGTCATATTCTGCAGACATATCAATACCTTTTTTATTGCAAAGTTGTTCGAAGTTAGCAGTCTTACCATCCAGGTTATACCAAACTTGCTTTTCGTTTCGGTGTTTGAAAACATCCGAAAAGTCTTCTTTTACTTTTATGATTTCAGTATCAATGTCTTCTGCGTCTTCAATATTAGCTTTCCTCTTTAAATCTTCTATCGTCGGATCCCCTAACAATTCCCTTATTGCTTCTCCTTGTTTCCCTTGAGAGATTGTCTTATGAAACATTTGGAGATTATTAATTTTCTTTGCTGCAAAATAAGAACGTCCATACAACATATAGTCATTTTTTAATAAAAGTTTAAGATAAACATAGCTTTCAAATATACTCCTTAAAATTGTATCTAGGGAAGCACTTTTACTTTCCTCTACAAGAAGCCTTAGTGATTCTACTTTCTCAGTTAAATCTTCGAAAAACGCTAAGATTACAACATCTTCCACTTCTAATATTTTATTTTTAGGATTAAAGTAATTGTTTATGATTAATTGAATTGCACCATTAGACTCTTTTAGAGTCTTTTTTAACATCTTCAAAAATCTTCCCCCTCATCAAACTTAGTTGCCCCAATAAGGTATCGGTATCCACTTTAACAGGGTATGCTCCCCTGTATTTTTCAACTGTATAGATTTTTTACACTAAATTTCTTGTCCTCAAATTTATTTTCTCTGTGTCTAGCGACATCTTTATAAATAATAGTATACACTACCCATAAAATAACAAACATAATAAATAGAGTGAAAATCATTGTGAAAGTCTCAGATTCTCCTAATGGTTCTTTTTCCACTACACTTGAACTTATTGTAAATATTAACATAGAACTCATAAAAACCATTCCATATTTAGTGAAATCATATATATAAATAAAATATGAAATACATAATTTCTTTAGAAAACCAAAGTTCTTGCTATTTTTGTGCCATACATATCCATCAGATATGGTCCTTATTAATTGAAAGTATTCTTTTTCAATAACTTCAAAAAAATTTTCAAATTCTATCCAAAAAGATTCATTAAATTCTTCATTTGTCTCCACTAATTGTTTAAATTTAAATACTTTCTCTAATATATAAATCTCTGATCTCATATACGTTCGCTCGCCATTCGAGAATTGGAACGACTATGGATATTTATGGACATAATATCGTCAATGTGGATAGAGCAGCAGCAGACCATTTCAATGAATTCTTTACAAAAAAGGGGCGGAAAATTAAATTAAACCCCAATCCGACCCCATTTTATGATAATTACCGATTTAACATATATTAACCAAAAATAAAAACCCTTATATACCAAGGGTTTACGATGTTTTAAATGGCGTCCCAGGAGAGATTCGAACTCCCGACCGACGGCTTAGAAGGCCGTTGCTCTATCCAGCTGAGCTACTGGGACAATGTTACTGCTAAGATTTAATTGGAGCGGGTGAAGGGAATCGAACCCTCGTCATCAGCTTGGAAGGCTGAGGTTTTACCACTAAACTACACCCGCATATGATTATGTAAAGACTTTAGGTTGCTTCTCACGACCTACATGTCTCTTCCTCTTCTAGCTTTGCTCTGGCGTTTATCCGTCGAGACAACTCAATGTCTTTTCATAGATGCTTTGTTCGTGGCTGAGGTTTTACCACTAAACGTCACCCGCCTATGATTATGTATAGACTTTAAATTACTTCCCGACCTAACATATCTCTTCCTCTTCTAGCTTTGCTCTGGAGTTTATCCGTCAAGACAACTCCCGCTTTTTCATGTATAAATGTCTCCAGCATGTTTACTAAGACACCACAATGTCTAAATATGTTATAACGGAGACTGTATAGAAAAAATATGTTTAACAGCGACAATATTTAATATATACAATCTCCGCCTTAATGTCAACCGTTTTTAGAAAAACTTTTGCTTAGGTCGTTTAATTTTTGTCCATCAATTGAGTAGAAGTTCACATTTACAGTTGTGTCAGAAGTATCGACTATAACGTAACTACCCACACTGTATTGTCTTGGTAGTCTCATGCTTCCAGGGTTAATAATAATCTTACCTTTTTCTTCAGTCGCAACAGGGATATGAGTATGCCCGTAGCAAAGAATATCTGCTGAAGCTTCCTCACCTTTATAAATGAGATTCATCTCGGTCATTTTCACATTTAGCAAGTGACCGTGACCGACGAAAAAAGTCGTATCCCTCACCGTTTCAACTAATTCTTCTGGAAAGTCTGAACCGTGGTCACAATTGCCTCTCACAGTATAGACGTTTTGAAGAGCTGGTGAGGCCGCACTCAGCTCTGAATCACCGCAATGAAAAATAGCATCCACTTCCGCACGGTGTCTATCCACTACTTCTTTTAATTCATTTTCCCAACCATGACTGTCACTCATAATTAAAGCTCTCATCAGTTATCACCTCTTCACGATTATTCCTGTAGCGTCCACTTATCCCACATCTCATTTAATGTCATAAGAGCATTTGCCCGGTGACTTAATGTGTTTTTCTCTTGCTTTGTGAGTTGTGCCATCGTTTTCCCTAGTTCTGACAAGTAGAATAGAGGGTCGTACCCAAATCCATGATTGCCTGTCGGTGCATGTGAGATAGTTCCTTTACAAATACCTCGTACTGTTTTCACATCACCAGATGGGAAATAAATAGCTAATGCACATACAAATTGAGCCGTACGTGCTTCATCATTCGTATTAGCCAGTTCTTTTAACAGCTTCTCATTGTTTGCTTGATCGTCTTTATTAGGACCGGCATAGCGAGCTGAGTAAATACCTGGCGCTCCGTTCAAGACATCTACCGCCAAACCAGAATCATCGGCTAAAACTGGCTTATGAATAAGTTCACCGATTGTTTTTGCCTTTTTAATCGCATTTTCTTCAAACGTTTTGCCATCTTCCACAACATCAATATCTTCGTCTAAGTCTAACAGCGATTTAACCGTTAACCCTTTGGCAGCAAAGAAAGCTTCAAATTCAGCTACTTTTCCTTTATTTTTCGTAGCAATAAAAATCTCTTTATACATCTGGTTCCCGCTCCTGCCCATTATTATCCTCTGATTTATCGTCCATGTTCATTTTATCTGCAAATTCCCCGAGTGCTTGTCTCTGAATCGTAAAAAGCTCGTTTATTCCTTTTTCCGCTAAATCAAGCATGTCATTTAACTGGCTACGAGAAAAAGTGGCTTCTTCCCCAGTGCCTTGTACTTCTACTAATTGACCGTCACCAGTCATAATCACATTCATATCCACATCGGCTTGGGAATCTTCCACGTAATCTAAATCAAGAACTACGTCGTTTTCTGACGTCACACCGATAGAGATGGCTGCCAAATAATTTTTTAACGGGTTTTCTTTTAGTTTAGATGTTTTTATAAGTTGCTCAAAAGCAAGTCCTACTGCTACGAAAGCGCCTGTAATAGAGGCTGTTCGGGTTCCACCATCAGCCTGTATAACATCGCAATCGACCCAAACTGTCCGTTCACCTAAACGATCTAAATCAACGACAGACCGGAGAGCTCTCCCAATAAGTCTTTGGATCTCCATCGTACGTCCTGTGATCTTCCCTTTCGAAGATTCCCTTATGTTCCGTTGCTCTGTTGCCCGTGGTAACATCGCATATTCAGCGGTGATCCAGCCTTTTCCTTGCCCCCTCATAAAGGGGGGAACACGTTCTTCAACACTGGCTGAACAAATAACCTTTGTATCTCCAAACGTGATGAGTACCGATCCTTCCGGATGTTTTATGTAATGCGGAACAATCTCTACCTTTCTCAATTCATTAGCTGAACGTCCATCATGACGCATATTGTCACTCCCCTTACATGGTTACTACTTACTAGTATGTAGATTAATACTTAACAAAATTAGCACTTTGCTAACAGCGAAAAAAGAAGAAGCAGCTGCTTTACAGCTACCTCTTTAATGATAAGCCTTTCGTCCTTGAATTTCAATTATCGACCGTTTGTTTAAAATTGTCCAATATTAACATGGTCGGGCCTCACCACAGCTTCTGACAAAGCTTCCCCGTTACTCACCATTATCTCTTCTTCTGATTCAACCATAAATGACACACTATTCACTTCTTCTTGTTCAGTTAATGACAACACAATCATGTTCAAAACATTTTCAGACAAAGCTGTCCCATCATGCTGGCTTAGTAACGCCTCATTAAAATTAAGCACAACTGTGCCATCATGATATTCCGGTTCTTCAATAAGTTCAACTTCTTGCCTGAAATCAGTTAAGAGCTCAGACATGTAATGGGGACCTTCCAATAATTCATTGATAACTGCCTGATATTTGTCTTCCTCTTGACTAATACGACGCGTCACTGGGACATAGTATGTTTGGTCTTCTGTCTGGTTCAAAAAGTAAACGACCACTGGTTCTGTAGAGACGAGGTCTGTTTGGTCTGTCATTTCTAAGTTAATCCCATGAGCCCTTGTATAGCCATCACCAATGGGTGTGTCATTGTGCGGCATAGCAGTTAAATCTTCACCATTGATTTGAATGCTCACTTTATCAACATCATCCAGCTGTGTCAATGTCCATGTTAAAGACTGTAGAACTTGCATCTCTTGAGCAGGATGATACTCTCCGAAATAATCATTAAAGTTAATCGTTGCCACACCCTGTTCATTCAGATCAGCACTTAAAACTTCTGTACCAGCTGGCAAAGATGCTTGAAAACCATTTGGCAGATTTTCTGTAACCGGCCCCTCTTGCACTAAATGTTCAGCCAATGCCGTCAATTCATCTTCTTCACTTATAACTTCTACTGACTGCGGTGCTACCATGCCATTACTATCTAGTAGGTATAATTCACGGATCTCTCCTTGAACCGTTACTTCTCCCCCTTTTTCTTCAGGAGAAGCCGCCTCTTCCGTCTCGTTTTCTTCCATGCTCTCATCTGTTATGGAACTGACCTCACCTTCATCAGTGATATCGTCTTCAATAACCTCAACTTCTAATTCGTTTTCATCCTCGATATAATCAATTTGTGGCGGATCTAACTCCTCTAATACATCATTTGTCGCTTGTGATCCACATGCCGTTAAAAGCAAAACAGCTGCTCCTGCAATCATAGCTGAAGACCTTCTTATTCCCGAGCCGCGCAACATCGCATTCCCTCCTTGACAGTTTGTACTATCATGTATACGAGCTTTTTCATCCTTTTAGACCAATAGAATATATAAAAGCACAACGCATTAAAATGCGCTGTGCTTTAGTCGCTTAAGAACGAAATCCAGCTGTTTTTTTCTGATAAAAGCGAATCGGTAATCTTAAATCCGTTTCCCTAATATCTAACGAGTGAGGTTTTAACCACTCTTCAGCTACTTTCTTAAAATTAGCTTTTAGTCCTGTCGTATAAAAAATATGGTGTGGTGTGATATCTCCAGTATAAAGAAGTTCTTTATGGTATAGGAGTGAACTCACTTCCAATGCGGTTTCATCACCAGAACAGATGACCTTCACATTAGAGCCGACTACCTCTTCTATTAAAGGAGCCAGTAAGGGATAGTGTGTACATCCTAAGATTAAACTATCGATATCGTATTGTAGAATTGGTGCTAATGCTTTCGTTATTATTTCTCTCGCCATATGGCCAGTAAACTCTCCAGTTTCAACTAGGGGAACAAGCGTAGGACAAGCTAAACTGACAACTTTTACTTTATCATTGATTGTTGTCAATTCACGATGATAGGCGCCACTCGAAATGGTTCCTTCTGTCCCTATCACGCCAACATGATGGTTGGTTGTTACTTTTAATGCTGCAGTAGCACCAGGATGAATAACACCCAACACGGGAATAGAGAGCCTCTCCTTCGCTTCCTCTAATATGACAGCTGTCGCTGTATTACATGCTATAACTAGAAGTTTAATATCATGAGAGGTGAGATAATCAATCATCTCCCACGTATATGCTCGCACTTCCTCTTCTGTTCTCGGTCCATATGGACAGCGTGCTGTATCTCCGATGTAGATTATTTCCTCTTTCGGCAATTGTCTTATTATTTCAGAGACAACAGTTAGTCCTCCGACCCCTGAATCAATTACACCAATTGGTTTTTTCACGCTTCAACGTCCCTTTATCTATATATTAAAATGACTTCCATGTTTTCGCATCTCTTTTCATTTCATCATAAAGAAAGCTTAAACTTTTTTCCAAAAAGTCTACATCTTCTTTTGAAAAGTCTCCTAAAACATCTTGTAAGTAAATTTGTCGTTGCTTAATCACTTCACGAATAATAGTGGCACCTTTAGAAAGAAGGTGAATACGGACAACACGACGATCATTCGTATCCTTTACCCGCTCTACGAGGTCATTCTTTTCCATACGATCCACTAAATCTGTCGTTGTGCTACAAGCCAAATACATTTTTGATGATAATTCTCCTATAGTCATATCACCATATTCATGTAGCCACTGCAGTGCCACAAATTGTGGAGGTGTAATCGGGAACTCATTCAGAATTTCGCGTCCTTTTTGTTTAACAATGTCCGCAATTAATCTGAGAGACTTTTCAATTTCCTCAACTTGAAGCTGTTCCCTTGTCTTATCCTTTTGCTGTTCAGGCATATTATACCTCCTTTCGGAATACGAAACATTAACATGGACACTTATATTTTCTCTGTTTTTATAATGGATTTCAAGTATAAGCGGTTGCCTATGTTTAAAAACGCTGGCATACAGCAAAAGCTCTGCTGTAAACCAGCGCAATGAGTGATGATGCTTTCGTGTTATTGAACGATCATATCGTGTTAACTAGACGTGACGAGATCCTCTCATTTTCTAGCTAAGCCACTCAATTACAAGAAAGTCTTTTCTACTAATTGCTTAACCTCTTCAGCCGTATTTAGGGTAAGAGCTTGTTCAGCAATAGACTGTGCTTCAGCCTTCGTCATTTGACTGATCTGGCTTCTTGCTGGAAGCACTGACGTAGCACTCATGCTGAATTCATCTAAGCCTAATCCAAGCAATAACGGAATAGCTAATTCATCACCGGCCATTTCTCCACACATGCCAGTCCATTTACCTTCTGCATGAGATGCGTCAATAACCATTTTCACAAGACGTAAAATAGCTGGGTTGTATGGTTGATATAAGTAGGATACTTGCTCATTCATACGGTCAGCTGCAAAGGTATATTGAATTAAGTCATTTGTACCAATGCTAAAGAAATCAACTTCTTTAGCGAATTGCGGTGCCATAACAGCAGTTGAAGGAATCTCAACCATAATACCTACTTCAATGTTGTCACTTACTTCTACGCCATTGCTTAAGAGCTTACTCTTTTCTTCTTCTAATAATGCTTTCGCTTCTCTAAATTCATCTAGCGTTGCGATCATAGGAAACATTATTTTCAGATTTCCAAAAGTGCTGGCTCGCAATAATGCTCGCAATTGTGTTCGGAACATATCATCTTTTTCAAGGCAAAGTCTTATGGCACGGAATCCTAAGAAGGGGTTCATTTCTTTTGGAAGATCGAGATAAGGGAGCTCTTTATCTCCACCTATATCAAGCGTTCGAATAACAACTGGCTTTCCATCCATCGTTTCCACGACTTTTTTATAAGCTTCGAATTGCTCATCTTCCGTCGGCAACTCATCCCGCCCCATGTAAAGGAATTCTGTACGATAGAGACCAACACCTTCAGCACCGTTATTAATAACACCTTCTAAATCATTAGGTGTACCAATGTTAGCGACTAATTCAACATGTTCGCCATCTTTTGATTTTGAAGGCTCATTAACAAGCTTAGCCCACTCTTTCTTCTGCTCTTCGTAATCTGCTAGCTTTTGACGATACTCAGCTAATTCATCATCAGAAGGGTTGATAATAACGTTACCTTCAAGCCCATCCACGATCACATTCATGCCCGCATCAGCTTGATCCGTTACTTCCTTTGATCCCACAACTGCTGGAATTTCCATGGAACGGGCCATAATAGCTGAATGAGACGTTCGACCACCGATGTCTGTCGCAAACCCTTTAACATATTTCTTGTTCAACTGAGCAGTGTCTGAAGGTGTTAAATCATCTGCAATAATGACCACTTCTTCATTAATTTCCGCGAGTGAGACAATCGGTTTACCTAAAAGGTGTGATAGTACTCTTTTAGAGACGTCGCGAATGTCTGCCGCTCGTTCTTTCATGTAATCATTATCCATTGCTTCAAACATAGCAACAAACTGATTAGCAATTTCGTTTAATGCAAACGACGCATTAACCTTTTCATCCTTTATCATTTGACGGATTGGATCCACGAGCTCAGGATCACTTAAAACAAGAAGATGAGCAGAAAAAATTTCTGCATGCTCATCACCGAGATCCTGTCTCGTTTTTTCTTTAATTTTTTCCAGTTCATCTTTTGAGGTTTGTAGAGCTGCATCCAGTGCCTGAATTTCTTCATCAATAGTGTCAATCGTTTTCTTCTCTACCGTTAAATCCGGTGTTTCAAGACGAAACGCTTTTGAGATGGCAATCCCGGCTGAAGCAGCAATGCCGGTAAGTTGTGTTGACATTACTCAGCAAGTCCTTGTTTCATGATCTCATCAAGACCTTTGATTGCGTCGTCTGCATCTGGTCCTTCAGCTTTAATTGTCACATCTGCCCCTTGTCCAACACCTAGAGACATAACACCCATAATTGATTTTAAGTTAACAGATTTTCCGTTATACTCAAGTGTAATTTCAGATTCGTACTGACCTGCTTTATTAACAAGTTGTGTTGCTGGTCGTGCGTGGATTCCTGTTTCTGCTGTTACTTTAAATTTTTTCTCTGCCATGATTAAACACTCCTTAGATTTTATGTTTTTTAAAATTTGACTATTCAGATGATGATCTGTCTTACGATGGATGTCAAACATCGTTCACTGTTACTCATGATACCCATTTTCCCCATTTATAAAGCGACAAATTCAGACATTTGTCCTAAATGTATACTAAAAAAGACATGAGTAATGGGCCGTGATGACTGGGGGCCATAGCCCCATGGAACAATGCCTTATCGTACAGCTATTCCTTATCATTCACACCTCTTTACTCATGCCTGATCATATCAGTAACACGTAAACGAGTCATGGTTTATTATTTTGTTCAATCAGTGTTCGAATATAAAGCATGAGATGTAACACTTCCGAATCACTAAAAGAAACTGCCGTTGACTTCTCAATCATCCGAACTAAGTTCCGGGATATATTATAGCATACCGGATCTTTTTCCTTCAACATTAAAATAATACTTTGCTCTAATGCTTGTGAATCTACTGTCATAGGATCTCGTATCATATTTTTTAAATGATGGATGAGCTTTCTAAAACTGACAGTGTCTTTATTATAAACGATATCGGTTTTTTCCTCAATATATTTAATACATCTAGTGATTAAATCAGATTCTTTATTAATGACGGAGTCACTATCTCGAATGGCACTTTGAATATGGAGTGTAATGAAACCAATCTCTGCTTCTGGAAGTTTATAGCCTGTTTTTTTATCTATAAAATCGACAATTTTTTGTGCAATCAAATACGTGTCATGATAGAGCCATTTCGTTTCTGTTAAAAAAGGATTTTTAATATCTGTTTGATCTCTCGTCCTTTGCAAAGCTAAGGCTAGATGTTGAGTTAGCGCAGAATGAATTTGTTCCCCTAACCGAAAGCCAATCGCTTCGTGGATTTTTTCGATCGCTTCATGAATAATCAGCAACGTTTCTTCTGATTCTTTCGTTGCGAGACGCAAATATTTTTCTTGCTCAACTTCATCAACGAGAGAATAGACTTTATCATACGTCTTTTCTTCAAAGATATCGCCTTTCTTTTTGCCAAAACCGATGCCTTTGCCAATAAAGATAACTTCTTTGTTATCTCCTGATTCAGCAACCACGACATTATTATTTAACGTTTTATGAACATAAAATGGGCCCCTCACCATTGATTCGACACCTTCTTTGGTTTTTAGACAATTTATATCCCCATCATATCATATAATGTTCAAAAACTTACTACTAAATGATCAAATGATTTTTAATTAGCACGTTGACATCACAAATAGAGCTGGAAGAATAGCAAGATGAGTTTTGAAAAAGAAAAATGTGCTAAGTTACTGTCTATATTTCAATCAATTCACCAATTAAGATCCCTATAGCACACAAACATATACAAATAGTCTGTGTGTGACCACCTCTTTCTTTCCTCAAGTTATTTACACCAGTTAGTTTGATCGATCAAATAATGACGTTTTTATGTAATAAACCAACACGAGCACTCCCATGACTGTCATTCCAATTGAAACCGTGATTCTATCATGTAAAACCGGCTTCCATTTTAAGAAGCCGGCTCACATTAGATTTTCAGTTCACCTAATCTGACTAACTCAATGACAGCTTGGGATCGCCCCTTTACCCCTAGCTTTTGCATTGTGTTGGAAATATGATTGCGAACTGTTTTTTCACTTATGAACAGTTGGGAAGCGATCTCTTTCGTAGTTTGATCTTGCACAAGTAGTTCAAAAACTTCCCTTTCACGCTTAGTCAACAGTGGTTTCGGCCTAAAATCATGCTCCTTCATACATTCACCCTTTCTTGCATGGGCTGTTCTAAAATCGTTTTAAGGCGAATATTTAGTCATGAGTATGATATGTGAAGGTACTTCCCACCGTGACAAGAAAAGGCGAAAGCAACAGATTGTCTATCCCGTTTTTGTTTGCCCCTTTTTTAAAAGGCTAATCGTCTCGTCATTCCACCCTTTTGATGTCCCTGTTCGTTTCGATATTTGAACGATCCGTCCTCTTCCTGTCATGCATACCTGATTTTGTTCATTCAAAATCATATAATGCAGCTCTACAGATGATGTTCCAATAGACATGACTTTGACGCCTATTCGCAACGCCTCATCAAAAAATACTTGCTTAAAATAATCGCATTGTAAATCTGCTGTTACAGGAATCAAATCATCCGTTTTCATCCACAGTGTCATCAAACCGACGACTTTTAAAAATTGAATCCGTGCGTGTTCAAAATAAACAAAGGCTTGCGTATTATTTAAATGTCCAAAAGCATCTGTTTCTGAAAAACGTACCTGTACCGGGAAGAAATAATTAAATTCTTTACACCATGCCTCATAATCAGTTATATAGGTCGGTTTTTTCATCACATAGCCCTCCTTAAATTCTAGTATATGAATGAATAATCATTCATAATTGTCAGAGAAAACACTTGAATGTAGCGTCCATTCAAGTACATGCTTTCTCTATCTAACACTAAAAGAGTCGTGTCGGACAAATGTTCAAACTAGTGATTAGTTAGCTTTGTGACTTTTAACCCATGAAAGGAAGAAAAGGGGTGCTATCCCCCCTTTCCTTGAGTCGTCCTTTAAGCTGTATGGTCTGTCCCAAAGAAGTTCTTAAATGATTGCAGGGTAGTCTCACGATTTAAAGCGGCGATCGATGTCGTCAATGGGATACCTTTCGGACAAGCTTCCACACAGTTTTGTGAATTTCCACAATTACTTAATCCACCCTCGCCTTCCATTAATGTTTCAAGACGCTCTGCTTTTTGCATGGCTCCTGTAGGATGTGTATTGAAGAGACGCACTTGTGACAGGGCTGCTGGTCCAATAAATTCAGACTTACTGTTCACGTTCGGACATGCTTGTAAGCACACCCCACACGTCATACATTTAGATAGTTCATAAGCCCACTGGCGTTTAGCTTCAGGCATCCTTGGACCGGGACCGAGATCATAAGTGCCGTCAATTGGAATCCAAGCTTTCACTCGTTTTAATGAATCAAACATTCTACTTCTATCGACTGTTAAATCTCGTAATACTGGGAAAGTATGCATTGGTTCTAATTTAATCGGCTGCTCTAATTGATCAATAAGCGCTGTACAGGATTGTCGCGGCTTGCCATTAATAATCATTGAACAGGCCCCACAAACTTCTTCAAGACAGCTCGCGTCCCATGCAACTGCAGTTGTTTCTTCACCATTGGCATTGACAGGATTTCGTCTAATCTCCATTAATGCTGAGATAACATTCATATTTGGACGATAAGGAATTTTAAACTTCTCGTCGTAGGCTTCACTGTTCTGGTCTTTCTGGCGCTTAATGACGAGTTCAATTGTTTTTTCACTCATGCTTTTTCACCCGCCTTCTTCTTAGAAGTATAGTCGCGCTTACGAGGCTTGATTAAAGAGACATCCACTTCTTCATACTCGAACTCAGGAGAATGAGTATCTGGATTATATTTAGCCTTCGTCGTTTTCAACCACTCTTCATCATCGCGTTCGGGGAATTCTGGCTTATAGTGTGCCCCACGGCTTTCATTTCGATTGTATGCTCCGATCGTAATCACTCGTGCTAAATTCATCATTGACTTTAATTGTCTAACGAATGCGGCACTCTGGTTCGTCCATTTTGCTGTATCGTCAATGCTAATATTATGATAGCGTTCAAGTAGTTCAACAATCTTTTCGTCAGTCGCTTTAAGCTTATCATTCTCCCTTACGACCGTCACATTATCAGTCATTAAATTACCTAATTCCTGATGCAGTTTAAACGCATTTTCATCGCCTTTCATGTTCAATATATCATCGAATTGTTGCTTATCTTTTGCTACTTGATCAGCAAACACACTTTCCGGTGTATCTTCCGACGTACTTTCTAAGCCTTGGATATATTCTGCTGCTTTAGGCCCTGCAACCATACCTCCGTAAATCGATGATAGAAGGGAATTAGCTCCAAGCCGGTTCGCACCATGGATAGAATAATCCACTTCCCCTGCTGCAAATAGGCCAGGAATATTTGTCATCTGGTCATAATCCACCCAAAGACCACCCATAGAGTAATGAACAGCTGGGAAAATTTTCATCGGCACCTTCCGTGGATCATCCCCCATAAACTTTTCATAGATTTCCATAATGCCACCTAATTTAATGTCTAGCTCTTTTGGGTCCTTATGAGAAAGGTCAAGATAAACCATGTTTTCCCCGTTAATTCCCCGCTTAAGATCCACACAAACGTGGAAAATTTCCCTTGTGGCAATATCTCTCGGCACAAGATTACCGTATGCCGGATACTTTTCTTCAAGGAAATACCACGGCTTTCCATCTTCGTCGTATGTCCAGACACGACCGCCTTCACCACGGGCTGATTCACTCATTAATCGGAGTTTATCATCTCCAGGAATAGCTGTAGGGTGAATTTGGATAAATTCTCCGTTAGCATAATAAGCCCCTTGCTCATAAACAGCTGCAGCAGCATAGCCAGTATTTATCATAGAATTCGTCGATTTTCCAAAAATGATTCCTGGGCCACCAGTAGCTAAAATAACGGCATCACCCTTAAAGGATTCAATTTCTGAAGAGTTAAGATTTTGTGCGGTCATTCCTCGACATACACCATCTTCATCTAGGACAGCGTGTAAAAACTCCCAGCCTTCATATTTGGTTACGAGACCACTGACTTCATGCCTTCTTACTTGCTCATCTAGGGCATATAAGAGTTGTTGACCTGTCGTAGCTCCAGCAAAAGCGGTTCGGTGGTGTTGCGTACCTCCAAAACGTCTAAGAGCCAATAACCCTTCTGCCGTTCTATTGAACATAACCCCCATACGGTCTAACAAATGAATAATGCCTGGTGCTGCATCACACATCGCTTTAACCGGAGGCTGATTGGCTAGGAAATCCCCTCCATAAACTGAATCATCAAAATGCTCCCAAGTAGAGTCACCTTCACCCATCGTATTTAAAGCCCCGTTTATCCCACCTTGAGCACAGACGGAATGGGACCGTTTTACAGGTACGACTGAGAATAAATCAACTTTCATTCCTGCTTCTGCTGCTTTAATCGTTGCCATCAAGCCGGCTAGTCCGCCACCCACAACGATAATTTTCCCATTACTCATCATTAACACTCCCTCTTTTTACTATCCTACGAATGCAAGAATGGACCTTACGCCTACAAAAGTTAAGGCGACAAAAATAGCCATCGTCACATACGTTGAAATTCTTTGGGATTTTGGTGTAATTGTAATTCCCCACGTAATAGCAAACGACCATAGCCCATTAGCAAAATGAAATGTCGTCGCTGTAATTCCAATAATATACAATATTAGTGCTAGTGGGTTTTCTACAATTTCAGCCATCATATTAAAATTCACTTCTGCCCCCATTGCAGCAGCAATTCGTGTCTCCCACACATGCCAAGTCACAAAGATTAACACGATAATGCCAGACGTCCGCTGAAGCCTGAACATCCAGTTTCTAAAATAACTGTATGTAGAAGTGTTATGTTTTGCTTGAAAGGCAATGTATAAACCATAAATAGCGTGAAAGATTAATGGAAGAAATATTAGCGTCGCTTCCATAAAATAGCGAAATGGGAGGTTTTCCATAAAATGTGTTGCCTGATTATAAGCTTCAGGCCCTCTCACGGCAAAATAGTTCACACTTAAATGAACAATTAAAAAAGCCCCTACCGGGATAACGCCTAACAATGAATGAAGCTTTCTGTAGAAAAATTCTCGGTTTGAAGACATCCTACTCTCCCCCTAAAATAATAGATTTCTGGAGATTAACACAGGTACAACTTTAAAAACCCTCCTCTATACTAAATTTATTAAGATAAAAACTTTGTCAATAGCTTAAAAGGTCATATTTTTGAATAATATATGACAATTCTATTTTACTCCTCCCACACACCTTCGTCAAGAAAGCGGATTCACTGATTGTTTTTATCGTAAAGCGTTTACAACGTTGGTATATTCATAAATTTCTGTCTAATTGACAGTGATATTATCATTAAAATAATCGTCATAAAGCTAAGCTTTAATCAGTAGGGATTTTCCTTCATCCCAATTTAACTTATCGGACCTTTAGGGGCAGTTTATCCACCACCTAAACTTTTCAATCTTTTTAAGTTTTCAGGTAAAGGTTTTACTGCCACTTAAGAGTGAGATAAATCTTATACTTTTTGGTGAAAGTTCCCTAAACTCTTCAACTGCCAGTCTTTCATTTTCCTGCTTAATTTTTGTTGATCACTAACCTTAGCGATAGGATTAGTCATGGCACTGTTTACTTAACAATTCTTGAACCATAATCGACAATTTTTACTGTCACATTAGATGTGATGGGAACGTCGCTAAAGGTTTGATCCCAATCATCTTTCATTTCTTCCCATACTTTAGGATGATTAATTCTTAAATGTTCTCCAAACCCCATAACATCTACTTCATATTCCTGTTGCGTTTTTTCTAGCACGCCTGTCACCAGTTGCGCCACTGTTTCTTCTATTTCCTTTTCAATCCTTTTAATGAATTCGTTATCAATGGCTTCCTCTGAATCAATCCAACTTTCAGATAACATGCCTTCTGATTTGATACTCACATCAAACGCAATTTGGGCGCCATCAATCGTAGAGGTAATCGAGCTTTCCATTTCATCTACTTCAAATATAACGATCTGATCTGTCTCCTTATCTAATGTTCTTATCACCCCGCCTTCACCTTCTCCAGTGAACCAAGTGTAGCCCTCTAACTCCTCTTCATTTAAAAAACCTAGACATTTATTTGTTTTGCCATCAATAACTGCAGCACCGGAAAATTTAACTTCCCCATTTGAAGAAACAACATTCTGTAGAAGAAAACTAGAGCCTGAATGCATTTTACCTATCAATTTTGCTAATGGCACTGGTGTCAAAAGCTTTGTTGTTCGGTATTCATTCCCTGAAATGTCTAATAAGCGAAATGCAGGGAACGTGTCGTTTTGGTTTGTCCTCAACGTCTCATAAGCTTTTCCAGAACTAACAAATGCAAGAGTACTTAATCTTACTTCATTATCGCGAAAATGGAAATCGAGTATTTCATCTAAACTGAGTGTCTTTAAAATCTCTTCACTCACAACTAGTACCTTTAAATGAGGCATAAATACAGGATGCTCATTCTCCCGCGCGAGTTCCCGCACAATTTGATGGATAGAATCTCCTGTTTGAGATATATTATTGTAGGGCTTTCTTCCACTTACTGCTTCACCATTGTCCTGACTCGTAGGGTTTGGGTTTATAAGTTGATAGGTAACTGTCAAAAGATCTTTTTTTAGAGAGTCTGTGCTTTCTTTATTTTCGGACGCCTCAGCAATATCGAATGCAACTCCTACTCCAAAACCACGCTCCTCAACTTCCACACTGCTCCAACACCCTGACATAAAGAGTATTGAAAAAAAAATGATAAATCTTCTCACCCCTCTCATAATTTTATATTTTTGCATTTACTTTGCCCCCTTTTAATTTGGTGATAATAAGAAGCAGTAATGGCACGGTACCGAATAAGAAGATCGCGCTATTACCAATCCAATCTCCTAGTGTAAAGATGTCATTGAGATCTTTAGGAACCATAGCAATGATGTAAACAACGGGAAGTACAATATATATAGACAGAGATATATTTTTATTAAAAACTTGAGCAAACCCGAGAGCTCCTGCAAAATATGTAATAATAAAAGTGGCAAATATTTGCATAACCCATACCGCAAGTAAGAGTGAATCAAATCTTTCAAAAATTAAACCGCGTAATTCATAACTTGTAATAAGATCAATCGTTGGCCATACTCTAGTTACCACACCATCAATCGAAAATACGCCGATAACCATGACAACGGTCAGCAAATAAAACACTAAAGGAATAATCGTTGCAATAACAACAACTTTTACAGCTTTAGCTGGATGTTTCATAAACGCTACGAGAAAAAGCAAAGATTCAAAACATGTATAACTAAGGGCAGTGGTTTTTATAGCTTTTAAGGCAGGGGTGACTCCTAATCCTAATACGGGACGTAAGTTATTGATTTCAAAAAGGTTATAGCTCATGAAAAGGACGAGCATGAAAATGATAACAGTAAATGGGAAAATAATTTCAAGTAACCGTACAAGCGGGTTTATTCCTCCTGAAATTAAATAGATACCCGCCCACATCATTGGCATAATCATCGCCCATCCAGGCGTATTTTCTAGTAAATAAAAGCCGGTTACTTCAGCTAGCACCCTAATTTCAAGGGCAGAAAGCGTTAAAAAATAAATGATAAATAATATGCTAAGAGTTTTACCAACTAGATTCCCCACAATATCTTGACTATATTGATAAAAGGTTTTCTCTACAAATTGTTGACTTAATTTCACAATAATTATCCCAGATATGAACGCAATAACGGCACCTAAAATGACAGTTATCCAAACATCAGGTGAATCAGCCTCCTCCACCGTTACTCTTGGCAAGGTGAGAATACCTATGGCAATGTTATAACTCGTAATAAAAACAACGGTTTGAGGCGTCGTAATTTTATCTTTAGGATGAGAGATCATTCGTTTTAATTCCTTTCTTTAGCCGAAATTAACTTTTACGTACTGAATCTTTTGTATGCATCATTTTCGGCCGGCGTTTCATTAAAAGAATCGGCATACGGAAAATAAAATCCTTCCAATCACTTACTCGGTATGGTACAGCTGGACTAACATAGGGGACGCCAAAACTTTTTAATTTCACCATATGAGCACCAAGGAAGAGGAAGAATAGAATGACCCCAAACAGTCCATATGTTGCAGCGGAAAACATGGCAACAAAACGGAGGATACGGAGTGTAACCCCTGCACTATACTGAGGAATTGTAAAGGATGAGATCGCAGTGACTGCCACAACAATGACCATGATCGGACTGACTATACCTGCTTGTACGGCAGCCTCTCCAATAATGAGTCCTCCCACAATCCCTATAGCAGGGCCAACAGGTTTAGGCAAACGTAACCCTGCTTCTCGTAAAACTTCAATCGCGATTTCCATTAAGAGTGCTTCTATCAGAGATGGAAAAGGAACGCCTTCACGTGTGGCAATAATGGACATCGTTAGCTTAGTAGGGATCAAGCCAGGATGAAAAGAAATAAAAGAAATATACAAGGCAGGCCCTGTGAGTGTAAAAAAAGCTGCCCAAAACCTTAATACGCGTATAAGTGTGCCGGGAATCCAACGTTCATAATAATCTTCCGGTGATTGTAATAACATGCTAAATGTCACCGGAAGGATCAAGGCAAATGGCGTCCCATCTAATAGAATGGCCACTCGTCCTTCCAATAATGCCCCAATAACCCGGTCAGGACGTTCCGTACTTTGTATTTGGGGAAAAGGACTGAGAACATTGTCTTCGATCAATTGCTCCACATAACCTGATTCAAGGACATTATCAATGTCAATTTTGTTTATTCTCCTCTTGACCTCTTCCACTAATTCCGTATTAGCAATATTCTTTATATAAGCTACGACAAGTTCTTTTTCAGTACTTTTCCCAACTAGGAATTTCTCAAATGATAAATTTTTATTTTTACCACTGTTTCTTAACAGAGCAGTATTCTCTCTTAGTACTTCCGTGAAACCAACTCTCGGTCCTCTCACTAAAGGTTCAGAAATTGGTTCTTCGATGTTACGGGATTTTACAATCCCTGTACCAAGATTTAATACTTCCTCTGAGCCCTCAATCAACAATGCTGTTGAACCTTTCAATACGTCTAATACTATTTCACTCACCATTCTAGTTTGATTAATTTGGCTAATTGATAGAACATGATGTTGAATATAATCGATAAATGATGAAAAAGGCTCAACAGACTGTGCTGGCTCTACTTCTTTTGGGAAACCGTACATAAGCGAATTGATAATGTATTTATTGATGAGGTGTCTGTCAGCTACCCCATCTACAAAAACAAGGGTCGCTCTAATCCCTGTCTCACCTAGATACAAGTCACGAAAATGGACATCTGAATTATGACCAATCATTTGTCTCATTTTTTCTATATCTTCAGTAAGATCACCTGTAAAATAATCGGAGGACGCTAGTGTATCCTTAGATTCTTGTTTGATATCATTCGAGGAAGTCTCTTGTTTGACTTTATTGTTTAATATCGACCATTTAATCCTCATTATTTGTCCTCAAGATCATGTACTTGGCTGAATAATTTCCTCATAATAAGAGGGACAAACATTGCGAAGAAAGCTTGCACATATACTATCCAATCTGGAAGGTAAGAAATAATTTGCTTCATGTTTGAACCTCCTTATAATATCAACAAACATTAAGGGACCGAACACTCATAGATCGTATTTTTATGCCTCATTGTAGACGTATCTCATCAAACAAAACACACCTTAAAAACGTCTCCTACACTCATATTCCGCTAAAGACATTCACTTTCTCGAGGGGGTTGCCTTCAACTAAATGATGGGACATCACCTTTTCGCATCATAGAATTATCTCAATCTCTCCGTCTTTCACTTCAGTCAAAAAAAACGAATATGTGATATTGCCTTTTTCGTATTACCTGTTTAATTGTGAACATACCTTTTCATACAAAAATATATTGATTGTTTTTCAGGATGTGACGTTATTTTTTTCCTAAATCGGCTTTTTTATGCGATCGTTTTTACGTCTTGCGATATCTTTCAAATAAAATAAGCCTTCCTTTTTATTTTCAAGGAAGACTTATGACGGGCACTTCTTATTCTTATGTGATTTTATTTATATTCCAATGTCTTAATCACTATTTTTACAGACTTTTAGCCAATGATAATTCTTTCTGTCGGATATTTATAATGGACTTTTTTCTCTTTTGCTCTAATGGAAAATAAAAACGCCACAAGCCCTACTCGACCAATTAACATCAGGATCATGAGTGTAATCTGGCTCGGAAGTGTTAAATGGGGAGTGATTCCCATAGATAATCCACACGTCCCAAACGCTGAGCTCGCTTCAAAAATAATCGCCATAAGTTCAATTTCACTACTGTGTTCAAACCCTGCGATCAGTATTATGGACATAAAAAGTCCAACAACGAACACAGATAGGACAATAAATGCTTTTTGCCGATCCTCCTGATGAATTTCGCGGCCAAATACTTTCACATCACTACGACCTAAAGCAAAGCTTTTTATCGTTAAGAACATCACCGCTAACGTCGTCGTCCTAATACCACCACCCACACTAGAAGGACTGGCACCAATAATCATCAGTGCAGATATAAGCAAAAGACTCGCTAACGTTAAGTGAGAAATGTCCATCGTCGCTAACCCCCCACTTCTAGCCGTAGCAGAATTAAAGATGGAGAAAAAGAGCTGTTGGTGCCACGATAAACCCTCATAAAACGCATTTCGTTCAATAAGCCAAAGACCAGCTACACCTACTATAAACACGATAAAATACGTTGTAGTCGTAATTTTTGTAAATAAACTAAATCGATAATTGGGATTAGCAGATGAAAAATAGGCTTTTAATTCCATTAGTACAGGGAAGCCGATAGCTCCTGCAAAAATGAGTAAAATATTAACTAGTTGAACGAAATAATCATCGGCAAATGGGATTAAAGATTGGCCTGTCACATCAAATCCTGCATTTGTAAAAGCCGACAATGCTCCAAAAGCCCCTTGATAATACGCTTCAGCTGGCGTATCAAAATAATTTAAATAATATGTACCGAGTATGAGTGCACCTACAATTTCAATTAAAAGAGCTACTAATAAAATTCCCCTCATTAGCTTAACAAGGCCAGAATAGGAGATCTGATTCTGATCGACCATGATGAGCATTCGTTGAGACAAAGCAATTTTCTTACCTAGCACCATCCAAACAAATGTCCCCAATGTCATCACCCCGATACCCCCTAATTGAATAGCGGCAGCGAGGAAAAAAACACCTAGGGTGCTATACGTTTCTGAAACGTTCACTACTGTTAACCCCGTTACGCTGACAGCGCTAACAGCGGTGAACAACGCTTCCGAATAAGAAACTGACACCCCAGCTTGTGAAGAAATAGGTAAAAACAGCAAAACACTAAAAAGAAACATAGCAACTATGTATGAACCCACTATAATTCTAAAAGGGGTTAACATTTTCGACAACTTCATTTTCATCTTTACTTACCTCCAACAGATATCGGGGTTAAGTATATCATGGTTCTCTCAGGTGTTGCCATACTCGTTTAAAAATTTTCTTTAGCAACTTTTATTGCCTCGCTAATGATTGCTTTTTTCTTTCCATACACTGGTACTCTCAGTCGTTCATACTTTCCACCGCGCAACAACACAATAAAGAATCAAGAGAATAGCTTTTCTAGGACAACGCCTCTTATATACTAAGTATTTCCCCTAAAACACATAACCGAGTAAAAAGACAAATTACTATATGTCTTTCCTAGAATTCTTTAATAAAACAGCCAATAAGGTAAGCCTTTATGATAAGATTAAATGAAAAGTTACCTTATTATTGTATAACTACTTTAATTGATACCTGCGAGAGAGTAGGTTGATGTGATCACCATTAGACGAAGGATGAGAATAATGACAGACAAACAGAGTGTTCAAGACGTTGAGGAAAGACAGCTAGTCCCAGCTTATGGATATGATTTGCTGAGACAAGATGTTTTACCTGAACTATTAGGAGAAGATGAAGCAGTAATATTATATTGGGCTGGTAAATCGTTAGCTCGAAAAAAGATGAAGGATGTCGAAAGTGTAGGCATAGAAAATTTTTTTAACGATGCTAATTGGGGTAAAGTAAAACAAGTAAAAGAAAAAGGGGAAGAAAAAGTCTATGAATTAACTGCAACACACCAAAATAAAGACAGGCCTTTTTCCTTAGAAGCTGGTTTTTTAGCTCAAATAACTGAAAATGAAAAAGCACTTATTTCGGAGGCATCTTATTCAATAAAAAAGAAGAAGCCATTGACTGTATCAATTACTGTGAGGTGGGATAGAAAAGATCCTGCCCGTGAGATTGAGCTTTAAAACTAACTTTATGGAAGCTTTCCCTTATTTTTCGTTAAGGGTTATCTCTTCTTATAGTTACTCTCCGTCTATGTTGCCACCCCACAAGAATGTCAGCCAAGGGCTTTTAAAAGAATGGGGATATAACCAAAAGAAGCTGTCACCAAACATATACGTTGTTGGGACAGCTTCTTACTTCTACTCACGCTTTAAATAGGTACTGTTGAATAACTCCACCTTTGAAATCAGAGGTACGGCTTGCATAGCTTCGCTTTCACCCAAGGGCATCAACTGTGACATCGCCCTTGTCGTGTCTTACTAGTCCGCAGAGAAGCTACCGAGCCTCCTCAAGCTTCACCTTTGTGGGGGCTCGCCTTGCTTCCTTTTCCGCAAGAGTCTCCGCTTTTCCAGCGTCTCATTTAACCTTTTACAGCTTCAATTTTTTCCTTTTCTTTAGCATCTAAATCAAAGTAGGCATGAAGTGCTTCTACAGCTTTCACCATGGTTTCTTCAGGTACAACTGCAGATACAGCTATTTCTGAGGTACTGACCATTTTAATGGCTACTTCTTGCTCTGCCAGCACTTTGAACATATTGGCCGCTACGCCTGGATTAGACACCATGCCTGAACCTACGATTGACACTTTTGCCAGTGAGCTTTCATGACGGACGGTGCTATAGCATAGTTCAGCTTTATTATCATGAATGATATCAAGGGCTTTCCCTAGGTTGGCTGTATCAATGGAAAAGGACACATTTAAACCATGGTCGGCTGTCATTTGTTGAATAATGATATCCACATTAATGCCCTTTTCAGCTAATAATGTAAAGAGAACTGACATCGTATCATACCGGTTAGGTAAACGTTCAATCGTAATTTTAGTCACATTTTCTTCAAATGCTAATCCACGAACAACTAAATTTTGTTCCATAGTCGCTTCCTCCTCCACTAGTGTCCCTTCCACGTCCTCCATACTAGATCTGACGATAAGTGACACATTGTAGTTCTTTGCAAATTCAACAGCTCGAGGGTGTAAAACACCAGCGCCTAAGTTAGCTAATTCAAGCATTTCATCATAGGCAATACTGTCTAATTTTCGTGCTTTTTTAACATAACGTGGATCAGCTGTAAACACGCCCGTAACATCTGTATAGATGGAACAGGTTTCTGCTTCTAGAGCAGCGGCAAGTGCCACTGCTGTTGTGTCAGAACCGCCTCTTCCTAAGGTCGTAATATTGCCTGAAGCACTAACTCCTTGAAATCCTGCTACAAGTACAGCTTTTCCTTCATCTAAGTGCTTTTGAACGTTCTCCGTTTTTATATCCGTAATACGTGCATCTTGATGCACATCTTCAGTTTCAATTCCTGCTTGCCAGCCAGTTAAAGAAACCGCATCAACCCCAAGTTCCTTTAGCGCCATAACAACTAAAGAAATCGTCACTTGTTCCCCGGTGGTTAAAAGCATATCCATTTCTCTTGGGTCGGGTGAATCGGTAATATCGTTTGCCAGTTCCACTAGCTTATCCGTTGATTTTCCCATTGCTGACACTACCGTAACAACTTTTTGTCCATCGTCCATTTTTCGTTTAATTTTTTTCGCAACTCGTTTAATTTTTGTTACATCTCCCACAGATGTCCCACCGAACTTTTGAACAACCGTTGTCAATATGAACGCCTCCTCGACCTATTGCAAACATTTTTTGTTCAAGTTTTTCCTTTAAAAATCATCTTCTTAAAATACAAAGAAAGTTCCGATTTTTTTGCATACAGCGATACTTTTTTTCACTCTCACATAAAAACGACAGAGAGATGTCTCGCTGTCGTGATCGACTGACTATACAGAATTAAAGTTCTCTGGTAGATAGTCTTCCACACAGGTTATTACATTGAAAAAGTCACTGATACATGGTATGCCCAGCGCGGATAAGGAGAGCAGAGTGCCACAACCTCTTACAATAGGGTGCAATTCTTTCTAATAGTTTCGCTGCTTCTACCACATCTTCTCGGATAAAGTGTGGGTTCTTTTTTCAAATATCATGTTGCAAAACTCATTTAATAGGTTATCAAACGTTTTTCACTAAGGCAACATGGATCTATCCTCATTTATTACCTTCTTCATCCATGACTCTTCTTAACGTTTGAGCAACAGACTGAGGTACTCCCACACTCTGAATTTCTTCAACAGACGCCTCTTTTAAGCGTTTCAATGAGCCAAATTCCTTTAGTAGCAGACGTTTTCGTTTTTCTCCAATCCCTTCAACTTTATCTAAAACAGAGGTAAACATTGATTTTTTCCTAACATTCCGGTGAAAGCTAATGGCAAATCTGTGTACCTCATCTTGTATACGTTGTAACAAATAAAATTCATCACTTGATTTACTTAAGGTAATAATGTTCGGGGGATCACCCATCATAAGTTGAGACGTTTTATGCTTCTCATCTTTTACAAGGCCACAAACGGGAATACTAAGTCCAATCTCATCTTCAAGTACCCCCATAGCAGCTGAAATCTGACCTTTTCCCCCATCAATGACGATCAAGTCAGGTAATGGCTGTTCTTCTTTTAGTAACCTTAAGTATCGTCTTCTAACGACTTCCCTCATAGATTCATAGTCATCCGGTCCTTGTACCGTTTTAACTTTGTATTTGCGATAATTTTGTTTGTCTGGCTTACCGTCTATAAAGGACACCATCGCCGAGACAGGGTCGACACCTTGAATATTAGAATTATCAAAAGCTTCAATACGGTAAGGTGTATCAATGTTCATGGCCTGCCCTAATCGTTCAATAGCAATGATTGTTTTTTGTTCATTTCGTTCAATAAGGTCAAATTTTTCTTGCAAGGCTAGCCGGGCATTTTTTGTCGCTAGTTCGACAAGTTCTTTCTTCTGTCCGCGCTTCGGTTGGATCACCCGTACATTCAAAAATTTCGACACCATCTCCATGTCAACAGATGAAGGTAAGAAAATCTCCGTTGGCTTTTTGTGCTGTTCCTCTAAATAAAATTGACCAAGAAACGTATAAAAATCATCTACAGGGTCTTGATAAGTTGGAAACATGGATACATCCCGTTCAATCAATTTTCCTTGTCTGATGAAAAACACTTGAACACACATCCATCCCTTATCAACATAGTAGGAGAAGACGTCTCGATTTACTTGGTCCGTTAACGTCATTTTTTGTTTTTCCATGACAGCTTCAATATGCTTCACTTGATCCCTAAATTCTTTAGCACGTTCAAAATTTAATTCCTCGGAAGCTTGCAACATTTTGTTCGTCAGGCTTTCTTTCACTTCTTTGTGTCCACCGTTTAAAAATTTAGCAATTTCTTCAACCATGTTATCATTTGTATCTTTCGTCACTGTAAATTCACACGGTGCAAGGCATTGACCAATGTGATAATACAAGCATACTCTATCTGGCAGTGTCCTACATTTTCTCAGTGGATAAAGCCGATCCAGCAATTTTTTTGTCTCATTTGCTGCTTGAGCATTAGGGTAAGGACCGAAATATTTTCCACCGTCTTTTTTTACTTTTCTTGTCGTAATAAGGCGCGGATGTTCTTCCTTAGTAATTTTTAGAAAAGGATAAGTTTTGTCATCTTTTAATAGCACGTTGTACCGTGGTTCATATTTTTTTATAAGGTTTTGCTCAAGTAAAAGAGCTTCCAAGTCTGAAGAGGTTACAATATATTCGAAATCTACAATCTCACTTACAAGCCTTTGTGTCTTTTTATCATGTGATCCGGTAAAATAAGAGCGAACTCTATTTCTCAAAATTTTCGCTTTCCCCACGTAAATGATCGTATTATGCTTATTTTTCATCAGATAACAGCCCGGCTGCGCTGGGACAAGCTGAATCTTCTCCTTTAATTGGGTCATAACAATCATCCTTTAACATCAATTAACCTTACTATAGCATGGGCATTTCTCACGTTTCCACTCTTATATAAAACGAACCTTCAATCAGTGGCGTTTTTTTCTCTTCCCACCTGATTGTTAGTTGAGTTAATCAGGACATTAACGACCGGTTGCTCCGTCTAAATAGATTTACCTCTCCACTTCATTTTGAGCAGGGAGCTTTACGGACGGTTATCTGTGATAAAATTCCTTAACGCTCCTCACATATAAGAGAGAACAATATCGTAGTATAGAAAGTAAAAGACTGGCTACCTTAGGAGGCGCCAGTCTTTAAGACATAATAACTTAAAGATGCTTGTTAAGAGTATCAGCTAGTGCTTCTTTAGGCTGGAAGCCAACGACTTGATCAACGACTTCTCCATCTTTAAATACGAGTAGTGTTGGAATACTCATGACACCAAATTTACTAGCTGTTTCTTGATTTTCATCCACATCAAGCTTTACGATTTTTACTTTATCTCCCATGTCTCCGTCTAATTCCTCTAACACAGGTGCAATCATTTTACATGGACCACACCATGGCGCCCAAAAGTCAGCTAAGACAACACCTTCATTTGTTTCATTTGAAAAATTTGCATCAGTCACGTTTACAATTGCCATTTGTCATTCCTCCTCAATTAAATACAAAACATCTATTTCACTATTTTCACAAGGCATGATTACACTTATTTCTTTTATATAAAGAAACCCCTTAGCGAACCCCTTGTTAGGTTAACCAATCCTTGCTAATCATATCATAAAGGATTTTATAGCATGACGCAAAAAGTATGCTTACTAACAACTGAACTTTGTATTATCCCTTTAATGAATGTCCTGTATTAGGCCATTATTGCTTTTCATTTCCCTTCTTTGTCTACTACTAAACGAACGAACTTTCAATTAGTCGGCGTTTTATGAACGGTTATTAGTAATAAACTGCTAGCCCGTTCTCATTTTCTGTATTCTATCACTAGCTATAACCGACGATTTATATCTGAACATAGGCTTCTTGCATACGTATCTAAATGCGTAAGGCTTTAAGAAGTATAGGACTCCTTAAAGCCTTCAAAATTGGATTAAACAAGTATTTTTTTAAACTCAGCAGTCAATTTAGGCACAATGTCAAATAAGTCACCTACGATACCGTAATCGGCAATTTGGAAAATTTCAGCTTCAGGATCTTTATTAATAGCCACTATTATTTTGGAATTAGACATGCCAGCCACATGTTGAATAGCACCACTTAAGCCTACTGCAATATATAAATCAGGTGTGACCACTTTACCTGTTTGACCGATTTGGAGAGCATAATCACAATACTCTGCGTCACAAGCACCACGTGATGCGCCAACAGCTCCTCCTAACACTTCTGCTAATTCATCAAGTAGCTTAAAATTTTCTTTAGTCTTCATACCTCTTCCACCAGATACAATAACAGAAGCTTCTGATAAGTCTACGCCTGACGATGTGTTTTTGACCACATCTTTAATTAAAGTATGCAAGTCAGCGATTTCTGTTTCACTTTTTTCAACCTCTCCAGTGCGATCCGTGTTTGGCTCTAATGCTGGAATATTATTAGGGCGAATTGTAATAAACGTTAGGCCTTCTTTGATGATCACTTTTTCAAATGCTTTACCTGAATAGATAGGTCGAATAAATAAGCATTCATCACCTGTTCGTTCTATTTCTGTCACGTCAGAAATAAGGCCAGATTTGTGCCTACTCGCTAGTTTCGGTGCTAAATCTCTCCCTATAGCCGTGTGTCCAAACACGATAGCCCTGGGATTTTCTTTAGTAATGACGTCTCTGAAAGCTTGAGCATACCCTTCAGGTGTATAGTGGGCTAATCGCTCATGTGCCACACTCACAACACGATCTGCTCCATAGTGATATAACTGATTTACTTGATTGGTCTCCTCTTTGCCAATGATAACACCTACAACCTCACTATCTTCTTCTATCTGCTTTGCAGCTGCTATGGCTTCAAAGACAACCTGTCTGAATTCCCCGTCTCGTTGTTCCCCAAATACTAACACTTTATTTGGCATCAATCCATCTCCTCCTCTTTGAAAAAATCGGCTTTTTAAATGCCATTTTAAGTTATACTTCTAAAATGACTAACTACTAAACCGATCTTCACCTATTTCATACTCAATTAATACGTTTTAAATCATGCTTTTTTCAAAAGGAAATTCGGTTAACGTAATTAAATCACTTTAGCTTCCGTTTTAAGTAAAGATACTAACTTAGCTACTTGTTCCTCTGGATCACCCTCAAGCTTTTTACCCGCTTGCTTTTCTGGTGGCAAGTAGCGATCCACTGTCACCGTTTTCCCTTCTACATCTTCTTCTTCTAACTCAAGGTCATCTAAATCTAATGTTTCAAATGGTTTTTTCTTTGCTTTCATAATTCCTGGAAGTGAAGGATATCTCGGTTCATTTAATCCTTGCTGAGCCGTGACTAATAGAGGCAATGAAATATCAAGATATTCTTGGTCACCTTCTACATCTTTTTCAACATGTGCCTTTTCATCTTCAATCGTTAGCTTAGTAACAGATGTGACATGATTAATACCTAGGTTTTCTGCCAGACGTGGCCCCACTTGGCCTGAACCTCCATCAACAGCAACATTACCACCAAGAATGAGATCCGGGTTTTGTTCTTTGAAATAAGCTGATAAAAGGATTTCAATGGAGTAAGGGTCACAATTTTCCACATCTTCTTCCTCAATTAACACTGCCTTATCTGCCCCCATAGCAAGTGCTGTACGAAGCTGTTTCTCTGCTTCTTCATCACCTACTGTCACCACTGTCACCTCTCCACCATGTTCATCACGTTGTTGAATGGCTTCTTCAATCGCATATTCATCATATGGATTGATAATATATTCAGCCCCGTCATCTGTTACTTCACCATTTTCAATATAAATCTTCTCTTCTGTATCAAATGTGCGTTTCATAATGACAAAAATGTTCATAGCTATGCCCTCCTAATAAATAAAGTAAATGAACCCATATCATAAAGCGCTTTCATTGTTATTTAAAGTAAAAGGAGATCTCTCTCCTTTCATCACTGTTATCTTAAATAACGTTAAATAGGGAACTATAACTTGACATTCAAATGTGAATTTATTTCGTGCTGACGAGCCAATGAAGTGGCTATATGAAACCATCCCAGAAAACAATATCAGATCCTTTTAAATCTAGGTGTTCTCTGTCATACCATTCAGCAGCATACGATGAATAGGTTCTGCAAGTGTAATAAGCTCATATTTACATTCCTTCATAACCCAATTGGTTACGACTTCATCCATTGCTCCGAATATTAACTGTCGTGTCACGCGTAAATCAAGATTGCTTCCAAATACACCTTTTTCAATCCCTTCTTCAATGACAGAATCGATCAGTGTCAGATATCCTTTTAACACTTCATTAATTTTATAGCGGATATCAATGTTAGACTGTCTTAATTCAAGTTGTGTGACAATGGCGAGATCATGGTCCATCTCTAATTGCATAAAATGCATTTCGATTAAGATTAATAATTTCTTTTCAACAGATGTCTCTGCCTCCATTTTTTCTTTGATGCGCTCAACAAATTGTCCCATTTTCTCTTCAAATAAAGAGATAAGAATATCCTCCTTATTTTTAAAATACAAATAGATCGTACCATCTGCTACGCCAGCTTCCTTGGCTATTTTCGAGACTTGCGATTGATGATAACCATTTTTTGCAATCACTTTTACTGCAGCATCAATAATTTGTTCATATTTTTGCCCGCGTTTTTTACCCATCTTATCACGTCCTTATTCCCTCTAACAAAATGAATGATTGTTCATTCATAATCTATTTTAGATGATTACTTGTTAGCTGTCAATCAGCTTTTCTACTTATCACATGGAGAATACGAATCACTTCTTCCAACAAGGCTAATCCCACCCCTATCACACACGATATATCCGTTTTTGATCGGTATCGCTCCCCTCCATGTTAATCTTAAATGAGATAAGAATCAACTCTCTTCTGCTAGAATTATCAAGATAGCAGGTAAAGGAGAGACTATAAAAAGGCAATAAAAACGACCGTAAATAGCGTTGTCATAAAGCTAAGCTTATCGTACCTTTAGGGGCAGTTTATCCACCACCTAAACCTGTCGGTATTCTTAAACTTTGAGGTGGGGTTTTACGGCGGTTATCTGTGATAAAAAATGAGAACTTGACAGCTCTCATCAAGTTCTCACACTTATTAACTCGGTTGCTTCTCTTGTCGCTCTTTTTCCTCTTCAGTTAAAGCTCTTCGTAATATTTTGCCTACTAATGTTTTTGGCAAATCATCACGAAATTCTATTAATCTAGGCACTTTGTACGAAGCAAGACGCTGCTTACAAAATGTTATTAATTCATCCTCTGTTAAATCCTCGTCTTCTTTTTTTACAATGAAGGCCTTGACTGTTTCCCCACGATAAGGGTCAGGAACACCTATAGCAACGGCTTCTTGAATAGCGGGATGGTCATAAAGGACTTCTTCTATTTCGCGTGGGTATATATTGAAGCCGCTTGCTATAATCATATCTTTTTTCCGATCAACAATGTAAAAGAAGCCTTCTTCGTCCATATATCCCATATCTCCAGTCAGGAGCCAATCGTTTTGAAAGGCCGCCTCCGTTTCCTCTGGACGATTCCAATAGCCTTTCATCACTTGTGGTCCCCGAATGATGAGTTCGCCTACTTCTCCTGTAGAAGCCCGTTCACCCGTTTCCGAGGATAAAATAGCCACATCAGTATCAGGCCATGGAACACCAATACTTCCAGGCGGACGTTGCTCCCACAAAAGATTAAAGTGGGTAACTGGAGATGCCTCTGTAAGTCCAAATCCTTCTGATAAACTGGCTCCTGTTAATTGTTCAAATTTGTTCTGAACATCTAATGGTAGTGGTGCGGAACCACTCGTACATACTTTAACGGATGATAAATGATAACTTGTAACGTCAGGATGGTTAATTAAACCGATATACATCGTGGGTGCCCCAGGAAAAATAGTGATTTTTTGTGATTGTATCGCCTTCAATGTCTGTTTCACATCGAATTTCGGTAAAATAACCATCTTTGAGCGAGCCATCACAGAATAATTCATACCCACTGTCATACCATAGACGTGGAAAAAAGGCAGGACACAGAGAACAACCTCATTGCTATGATCAAGTTTATACATCCATTTAATACATTGTGTCGTATTGGCAACAAGATTATAATGTGTGAGCATAACCCCTTTTGCCACACCTGTCGTCCCACCGGTATATTGTAAAAGGGCTAAATCGTCTTTTGGGTCAATATTAACTGGCATTAAATCATTGTTTGCTTGTTTCAACAGGTTTTTAAATGAATGAGTATAATCAGTGTAATGGATGTTTAGCTTACGTTTTGTTGTCTTATTCCGTTTAAGAGGATATATGATGTTTTTAGGAAAAGGTAAATAGTCATTCATTTTTGTAACAATAACGTGTTCAATAGCAGTATTCGGCTTCACATTAATGACCCGTTCATAGACAAGGTCAAGACAAACAATCACTTTAGCACCAGAGTCCATAAGTTGATGTTCTAGTTCCCGTTCAACATATATCGGATTTGTTTGTACCACGATCCCACCAGCTAGTAGCGTCCCGTAATAACTAATAACCGATTGGGGTGTATTAGCAAGCATTAGTGCTACCCGATCCCCTTTTGTCACACCTAATGAATGCAAGACATTGGCAAATCTAAGTGACGCATCATACACCTCATAAAAGGTCATTTCTTTCCCCATAAAATGAACTAATATTTTATTCGGCTGTTCCTCCGCTCCTTCTTTTAAATAATCTTGAAGTGGTTTATCATCGTAATGAATATTTTTCGGAATAACATCCGGATACTGAGCTAACCATGGTTTCTCGCTAACCATTCTCATTTGAAACCTCCTAGGAAACCCCTTTTCTCAAATGAGACATGCTTCTCTCGTCAAGTTAAAGTAGAGACAATAATATCTCTAAGAATCGCTAGTTGGATAGATTTTCAGCTTTTTTTTTCTCTTCTTCTACAAGAACACGACGTAATATTTTACCGACCATCGTTTTAGGTAGTTCGTCTCTAAATTCATAGTATTGAGGAACTTTGTAAGATGCTAAATGCTGTCTAGCAAAGTGATCAAGCTCCTTTTCGGTCACGTCCATCCCTTCCTTTGTTACAACAAATGCTTTTACCGTCTCCCCACGGTAAGGATCAGGAATACCGATTGCACAAACTTCTTGTATACTGTCATGTTCATAAAGAACTTCTTCAATTTCACGTGGATAAATGTTAAAACCACCTGCAATGATAAGATCTTTTTTGCGATCGACGATATAGAAAAAGCCCTCCTCATCCATATATCCCATATCTCCAGTTAGGAACCATTCCCCGCGAAATGCGGCTTGAGTCTCTTCTGGGCGCTTCCAATAGCCTTTCATGACTTGAGGACCCTTAATGACAATCTCTCCAACTTCCTTCGGCTTTGCTACTTCTCCTGTTTCTGCCGATAGCACTGCCACATCTGTATCCGGCCATGGCAATCCGATTGATCCTTGCCTTCGTTCCCCCCACAGCAAGTTAGACACGGCGACGGGCGATGTTTCCGTTAAACCGTAACCTTCCACCAGCCGTCCATTTGTCACTTCTTCAAACGTCGTCTGCACTTCTAATGGTAACGGAGCAGAGCCACTTATACATGCTTTTATTGAAGAAAGGTTGAATGTTTTAATATTAGGATGATTTAACAGCCCAATATACATTGTTGGCGCACCAGGATAGAGTGTTGCCTTGTGCTTTTCAATAGCTTTTAAAATCCCCTTAGCATCAAATTTTGGAATGATGATCATTTTAAAAGCCATTCTAATACTTAAATTCATGACAGTTGTCATGCCATACACATGGAAAAAAGGTAAAGCTGCGAGGACGACTTCTTCTCCCGGTACTAATTTATACATCCATTCTTCGCATTGCTGAGTGTTCACGGTTAAATTATAATGTGTGAGCATAACCCCTTTAGCAGGCCCTGTAGTCCCTCCCGTATATTGTAACAGTGCCAAGTCCTCCATAGGATCAATATCGTTAGGAATTTCTCGTACCTCGCCTCGTTTGAGTAGGTCAGTAAACGAATGCAGGTGGTCGTTATACGCCACTTCCACTTTTAGCCCCGTATTTCTCTTTTGAATAAAAGGATAAATTATACTTTTAGGAAAAGGCAGAAAATCCTTGATACCTGTGACAATGATATGCTCCAAATTTGTCTTCTCTTGAACCTTGGCGATACGAGGGTAAACAAGGTCGAGACAAATCATTACTTTTGCCCCTGCATCATTCATCTGATGTTCTATCTCTCGCTCTACATATAACGGATTTGTCTCTACGACAATAGCTCCTGCAAAAAGTGCCCCATAATATGAAATCACTGCCTGCGGACTGTTTGCTAACATGATAGCAACTCGATCACCTTTTCTTACACCGAGCGCTCTTAATCGATCCGCTAGCTTTAATGCATTGTCATAAACTTCTTTGTACGTCATCTCCTTACCCATAAAATGAAGGGCTGATTTATCAGGAAAATTTACCGCAGCCCGCTTCAAATAGCTTTGTAATGTGGCGATTTCATAATTTATGGACGCGGGAATGCTTTCCGGATAATGTCTCAACCATGGCTTTTCCGTTACTGTTTCCATCGCACAACCTCCCTTGGTCTTTATCCTCTCCTTCAGTCAATGATTGTCGATGAAACAGCACAAACGGCCCCCAAGTATTTATCCGTCGCCGCTGTTCTCATCTAAAGGCATTCTTCTCTCTTACATCCATTGTAATGAAAACGCATTCAAATTAAAACATATTTGTTAAAACTTTATGAACTTTTAATCACCAATATGTTATTCTGAACAATCTTCCATCTCCCTTTTATCTCACTATGTCTTTGTTCTCAAGTAAACCTGGTCAACAATCCATGAGCGAAAGAAGGAGACACAAATGAGGGCTTACACTTGACCAAGAAAATTTAAATGGACTTACATGAGTTCATGAAACATAGTCATACTCAGAAAAACGGATGTTAGACATCCTACATGCTAGGCAAACAAAAGAAGCGGCTCCTTAATGAGACCGCTCCCTATCTATCCTTTTATTTAGAAAAAAATCATGAATATGATTCCACCAACCATAAACCCCACACATAGCCCTACGAGGACTTTCCAAAGTGTTTCCATACTTTTGCTCCTTTTTCATGCCTTTACTTAATAGTTGCTCCAATAATAAAAGATAACGAGACCGATAAGACAAACGATATGAGACCAACTGCTTTATTATTATTCTTTAGTTCATCGTCAACTTTAAATCCAGGTGTGAGAAATTCAAAAATAAAATAAACGAATAATAGGAGAATAAATCCATAGGCACCCCAACCGAGCATTTCCAAAACAGTATCATTTGCTATGATTGAGTGTTGAAAAACATTTGCAACACCGAACGTTTTTCCTGCGGTAGCCAAAGCCACCGCAAGATTCCCTTGTTTGACTTCGCCCCAAGTACTGTAAGTCGTTACCCACTCAAAAATTGAAAGGGCGATGATAATACTGAGAACCACGATGCTATATACACCAGCAGTATAAACGTATTCATGTGTAAAGAAGACTTTCATCCCTGCATCCTCCTCCATTTATTTAAGTGACACGACGGTCACACCGGACCCGCCTTCTCCCTGTGTCCCTAATCGTGTTTCTTGTACATTTCGATGATTTTTCAGTAGTTCTTGAACACCTTTCCTTAAGGCGCCCGTTCCTTTACCATGAATAATGGAAACTTGATGGTAACCTGCTAAGACAGCATCATCAAGATATTTTTCTACTTCAAGCATAGCATTTTCATATCGTTCTCCCCGTAAATCTAGTTCCGTTTTCACGTGGGCTTCTCTTCCTCGTACCGTTGCTAGTGGTTTCGTTTCCACAGCCTTCGGACGGTTAATGTAAAGAAGATCCTCTTTTCTTACTTTCATTTTCATCATACCAAGTTGAACATAATATTCTTTGTCGTTTACTTTATCAACGATATGACCTTTTTGATCGAAGCTTATCACTTTTACTTCATCACCTGGCATTAACTTATCTACATCAGCTTTATGTTTTACAGGTACAGATTTTTTCTTTTGGGCGGTTAAAGACGGTTCTGCCATTTCTAATCGTTTTTTAGCATCTATTAACTCGTGATCTTTGACAGCAGGGTTATTCTTTTGAATTTCTCTTAATTCTTCGATAATCTGGTCCGCTTCTTCTTTTGCTTTTTTTATAGAATCTGCTGCTTTATTCTCTGCAGATTGAAGAACTTTTTGCTTTTCCTCTTCCAGTTTCTCCATCTCCTGAGCAAGCTCATGATGAATTTGCTCTGCTTCTTTTCTTAATCGCTCCGCCTCTTCCATCTCTTTCTCAGCCAGTTTCCGACTATCCTCAAGTGATGAAATCATGTTTTCCATTTTATTAGAGTCTGCTGTAATGTGATTTTTAGCTTCGTCAATAATCTGGTCACTCAAACCAAGTCGTCTGCTAATGGCAAAGGCATTACTCCTACCAGGAACACCGATGAGAAGACGATACGTTGGTCTTAATGTATCCACATCAAACTCGACACTGGCATTCTTAACACCTTCTCGATTATAAGCGTAGCCTTTCAATTCACTATAATGAGTTGTAGCTATGACTTTGGCTCCTACGCTGTAAACGCGATCTAATATTGAAATAGCGAGTGCAGCTCCTTCTGTAGGGTCCGTCCCCGCACCAAGCTCATCGAAAAGAACGAGTGATTGAAAATCCACTTCTTCCATAATGTTAACGATGTTAGTCATATGAGAGGAAAACGTACTTAAGCTCTGTTCAATCGACTGTTCATCCCCAATATCCGCAAAGATCTTCTGAAAAATAGCCGCTTCTGATCCTTCATCACAGGGAATATGAAGGCCTGACTGAACCATTAATGTTAAAAGGCCGACCGTTTTTAGTGTGACGGTTTTTCCGCCTGTATTAGGACCAGTAATAACCAGTGAGGAAAATTCCCCACCAAGTTCTATATCAATCGGAACGATTTCATCTTCGGGAATAAGCGGGTGCCGAGCTTTGTCCATTTTAATAAAGCCTTCAGTATTTAATTTTGGCTCAATCGCTTTAATTGAATGGCTATATAACGCTTTAGCAAACATAAAGTCCACTTCTGTCATCACACTAACATTCATTGTTAGGGCGTCAACTTCTAAACTAACTTGTCCCGATAAAACATGAAGTACCCGCTGTATTTCTTGGTCTTCCTTCATTCTACTTTCTCGTAACTGGTTGTTCATTTGTACCACAGATTCTGGTTCCACAAACAGGGTAGCACCTGAAGCTGACTGATCGTGTACCATGCCGCCGAAATGACCTCTGTATTCAGCTTTAACAGGAATAACGTAACGGTCATTCCTGATTGTAATAATAGCGTCGGAAAGCATTTTCCGTCCACTAGAAGAGCGTGTGATGCTTTCAAGTTTAGACCTTATGCCTGATTCATAAGAGCGAATCTGTTGGCGTATTGACCTTAAAGCAGGACTAGCAGAATCTAGGACACCACCATTTTCATCAATCGCCTGATTAATGTCCTTTTCAAGCTCTGCTAATAGCACAATATCCTTTACGAGCTCAGGCAAAATTTTAATATCAACGCCTTCTTCTATAAGTGTTTCCACAAAACGTTTAAAGCGGCGGCTACTGTATATTGTCGAGGATATATCAAGCAATTCATGTTCACTCAGTAATCCACCGATCTTTGCCCTTTTCAACGATTCACGGATATCTCTCAGCCCGCCTAAAGGTGCTTGGCCTTTTAATCGAATCACTTTTGCACCTTCTTGAGTACGCGCTTGTGCCTCTTTGATAGATTCAAAATCAAACAAAGGAAGCAACTCTTTGACACGTTGTTTACCTAAAGAAGAGCTTGCGAACTCGATGAGCTGCTTTTTCATTTTATCGTATTCTAAAATGCGACTAACCTTGTTGATCACAAGGGTCACCTCCACTTATCCCTGTCTTTTTTCTTTTATGAAATTACTAAACGTTTCAACACTCCACGTATTAACGACTGTTTCCTCTGTTAGCCATCCACGCCGAGCAGTTTTTACTCCGATTGGCATATGATCAAGCATATCAAATCTGTGTGCATCTGTATTAATACAAATTTTCACGCCACACTCCTGTGCTTTTTTTAACATATCGGCTGATAGATCAAGTCTATTTGGGTTTGCATTTAACTCAAGAATTGTTTGTGTTTCGGCCGCTAGTTCAAATAAGCGGTTCATATTTACAGGGTAGCCGTCTCTTCGTCCAATTAATCTTCCTGTAGGATGAGCAATCATACTAACATATGGATTACGGCAGGCCGCTTCTAAACGTTTCATAATCGTTTCTTCGTCCTGACTAAATCCCGAATGGATAGAAGCAATAACAAAATCGATCTCTTTCAGTACATCATCCCTATAGTCTAATGTGCCATCAGGTAAAATATCCATTTCAATCCCGGTGAAAACAGTAAATGAATCCTGTTTGGCATTAATTGCACGCACCTCGGCATGTTGGCGCTTTAACCTTTCGACTGTGAGACCATTCGCTACTTTTAGATACTGAGAATGATCTGTGATCGCCATGTACTCATATCCCTTTTTTTGGCATGCTGCTATCATGTCTTCAATGGATTGAGCCCCGTCACTCCACGTCGTATGCATGTGAAGATCACCTTTGATGGCGTCTTCGTTGATCAGTTTATCAGCTTGTACGGCTTTTTCTAATTCTCCCATTCCCTCACGAATTTCAGGGGGAATAAAAGGTAAATTAAAATGGTTAAAAAACGCGGTTTCAGTAGTGAAATGGTGCACCTTGTCAGTTCCCTCTTCCTCTACACCATACTCACTTATTTTTTCCCCTCGTTCTTTGGCTCGTTGACGCATTAATACATTATGATCCTTTGAACCAGTGAAATGATGGAGTGTTGTTGCAAACGACTCATCTTTAACCATTCTAAAATCAACAGGGACAATGATTTCTCCATAAGTAATTTCCACACTGACTTTCGTTTCGCCATGACCGATTATTTCAGTCACATGGGGCATGGCAACTAATTCTTCACCTACATTGAGCGGATCGTCTGTGGAAATAATAAAGTCAAGATCCTTGACTGTTTCTCTTCCCCTTCTAAAGCTTCCGGCTAATTCAAAACGCTCGACTGCTTCAATACTAGCAAGATGCTTTTTTAAGTCCTCCGCTGCAGGAAGTACTTGTGCAATTGTGAGACGTTCTGGACGTTTACCTAAGTCAGCAAGTGCTGCAAGTATTTTTTCTTCGGATTTAGCGCCAAATCCAGCTAAATCTCTCACTTGCTTCTCTTCACACACTTTCTTTAAAGATTCAGCGTCTATAACACCTAATTGTTGATAAAGCTTGCCTATTTTTTTCCCACCAAGACCTTGTAGCTTCAACAATGGCAGTAAGCCATCTGGGAGTTCCTCTGCTAATTCGGTTAATAAGGCCGTTTCACCTGTTTCTTTTAAATCTTTAATGATAGCGGCTGTTCCTTTACCGATTCCATTTAAAGTTGATGGATCTTCTATCTCATCCAGTGTGCGTTCATCACGTTCTAACGCTTGAGCTGCTTTTCTATACGCAGACACTCGAAAAGCATTCTCTCCTTTTATCTCTAAGTAGACAGCAATTTGCTCTAATGCATTTAGCACGTCTTTTTTATTCATCATCGTCATTACTTTTCACCTCTTAACATAGTCACAGTTCAGTTTACTTCTTCATCATAGCCAATCCGTGCGACTATTCGCAAGTAGAATAGATCCCTTGGAGTGATCTCCTATTTTCAAACAGCAATAAAGCTTTCCATCGATGACGGAAAGCTAATCGTGACGACCCTGTATCCACAATTCTTTTAGTTGGTTAGAGATAATTGGCGTATAATCTAAGATCATTTGAGCAAATGATGAGTTTTGTAACATCGTCTGAACCATTTCGATTTGTATAAGGGCTGCTAAATGAAGGATAATAACAATAATGATTAAACCTTCTAAAAAGCCGAGAAAGCCACCAAGCCAACCATTTAACATATTTAGAATTGGTAGGTGGGCGATGAAATCAAACAAAGAAGCTACAATCTGCATTAGAATTTTCGTTATGATAAACAAAATAACAAATGCAATACCATTGTAATAGACTAACTCAACATTGAAAGCCTCAACGAGTAACGTTAACCCCGAATTATCTGATAACTGTGGGAAAGGAATCCATAGCCTAATATAATGAGCCACATCTTCGTAGTATAAATAAGCGACCACAAAAGAGATAATTAATCCGCCAATATGTAAAATTTGCAGAATGAGCCCGCGGCGGAATCCAATAAAAAAGCTAATAATTAAAGCAAGAAACAGTATGACACTAAGCATCGTCTTTAGTCCTCGTCTTTCTTTTCATCTTCCAATTTTTTTAATATGGATAAATAATCGTTACCGATATTTACTGCTGTTAATACAGCTAATTTAGTAGAATCTAAATACGGATTGTGGTGTTTGAGCTCTTTCATCTTTGTATCAATGAGGGCTGCCACCTCCTGAATATGTTCAGAGCTTTCATCACCGACGATGGTGTAAGGCTGATTATAAATTGTCACATTGGTTCGATTTTTCTCCCGTTCTTCTCCCACCAACTAAGCCCCCGTTCGTCTTAGAAATCCTAACATATATCATAACACGTCAGTCAAAGGTTGAAAATATAAATTAAATCTGCTTAAGTAATGAAATAAGGCTATAAATTGTCTATACTTAGAGAAAACTTCCTAATTTACGCACGTGTGAGTCCCAACTAAGCAGATTGTACATAGCCGCAATGTCGCAACATTGTCACTTTATTTGAATGAAAGGCGGACATTTCATGAGTTATGAAGTCATTAACGTTTCAAGAAAAAAATTGGATGATATGAAAGATCACTATCGTTCATCTTTGAAAGCAACAGTCCCTCAAGGAGCTATTTTCAGTGCTAAAACAGCAGTAGGTTGTCACGTGACCGCCTATCAGTCTGGAAAAGTTCTATTTCAAGGTAAAGAGGCTTCTAAAGAGGCCGCCCAATGGCAAAATGAGTCATCAACACCTAAACACTCGCTAGCAACATCTACTACTCAAAAAAGTCATGTGGATAACCATAGCTATTATCCCCCTAATAATCTAGAAACACTCACCATTCTCGGTAGTGATGAGACAGGAACTGGCGATTATTTTGGACCTATGACCGTTGCTTGTGTTCATTTAACAGCTGAACAAATGAAGACAATTGACAGTTGGGGGGTACGCGACTCAAAGACAATCAAAGATGCCGATATTCGCGATTTAGCTCCAAAACTGTTGAAAGAATGTATATATAGTTTACTTATTTTAAAAAATGATAAATATAACCACATGCAAAAAAAAGGAATGAATCAAGGCGAAATGAAAGCACTCTTACACCATCGAGCGATCATAAATGTAATGACCACCTGTAAAGAAAAAAATCTCGACTTTGACGGTGTGCTTGTAGATCAATTCGTCACCCCAAGTGGTTATTTTAAATACCTCTCAAATAACGGGACAACTTGGTCAGCAAAAAAACCGATTTACTTTGCAACGAAAGCTGAAAGTAAGCATCCAGCAGTAGCTACTGCCTCCATTCTCGCACGCTATGCTTTCTTAAAAGAAATGGACACATTATCTAAAAAATTCGGTGTTACGATTCCAAAAGGGGCTGGTCCCCATGTAGATCTTGCCGCTAAAGAGATTATCCAACAATACGGGAAAGAGACACTCTACTCTATAACAAAATGGCATTTTTCCAACACTCAACGCGCTTTAGCTCTTTAAGAATGCTCTTTTAAAAATAAAATAGTATCATGATACCTTTCGCACTATAAACGTGATTTTTGACCATATAAAGTCACATAATATTATAAAGTAAGACAAAAAAGGAAAGACCTCAGACGCCCGTTACTCTGAAGAGCCGGTTCTGAGGTCTATTTTGATTAATACACTCTAGGAACGGAGTGTCGCACCCGTTTTTTCTTCTAAAGCTTGCAACACTTTGGTATGGACAGCTGTTACCTCGTCATCTGTTAATGTTTTTTCAGGATCTTGATACTTTAGGGAAAAAGCCAATGACTTCTTTCCTTCTTCCAGGTGTTCACCTTGATAGACATCAAATACCTCTGCATGACGTAGTAAGCGACCACCAGATGCCATGATAACCCTTTTCAGTTTTTCAGCTTGAACAGCTTCGTCTACTACTAAAGCAATGTCTCTTTGAATCGCTGGATATCGCGGAATAGCTTCGTAACGAACCACGTTTGCTGGTAAACTTAGCAGATGTTGAAGGTTCAACTCAAATACGTAGGTGGCTGGTAACGACCACGCTTTCGCTACAGCTGGATGGAGCTGACCGAGACATCCAACTTCTTTATCATTGATAAAAAGTGTCGCTGTTCGACCAGGATGCAAACCAGCCTTCTCCGTTTGTTCGAAGCGCACTTCTCCTGACACATGTAGCTCTTCTAATAACCCTTCGACAACACCTTTAATGACATAGAAATCCACTGGTTTCTTTTCACCTTGCCAGCTATGTTCGTGCCACAATCCCATAAAAGCACCAGATAAATATGTCTTCTCTTCTGGTTGAGTTGTGATTGTTTTTTCTTTTGTATGAAAAACAGATCCTATTTCATATAAATGCACGTCATAGACATTTCGATTCTTATTATGGCTTAACGCATCTAGAAGATGGGGAAGAAGTGTCGTCCTTAGTGTACTTCTTTCTTCGCTCATAGGGAGAGCTACATTCACACGTAAGCCTTCTGATTCTTTAAAATACGCTTCCTTTTCTGCTGTTGTTAATGAATAGCTTACCGCTTCATGAATTCCTGCACCTTCAAGGAAACGACGCGCTCTTCTCTTCTGTCGTTGCTCCGTTGTGAGGCCACCTGGTGTGGCAGATGTATTAGGCAACGTCACTGGGATATTATCATAGCCGTAAAGGCGAGCCACCTCTTCAATAATATCTGGTTTAATCGTGATATCTTGTCGTCTTGTAGGCACGTTAATAGCGAATGTCCCGTCTTCATAGTCATGATTAAATTTTAATTGTGACAGAATATTTGTGACATCAGTTTCTGTCAGTGATGTCCCTAGGACGTCATTGATTTTAGCGAGCGTAATGTCAATACGTTTTTCTTCTCGGGATAATTCATCAAATTTAACAGTCTCAGATAAAACCTCTCCTCCTGCCAGCTGTTGAATGAGAGAAGCCGCTCTCTTTCCCGCTTCTGCAACCCGATTCGGATCAACGCCTTTCTCAAAACGAATACTTGAATCACTTCGTAATCCGAGATCCTTTGAGGCTTTTCTCACCGTGCTAGGGCTAAAATAGGCAGATTCTAACAAAATATTAACTGTCTCATCATTCACTTCTGATGTGGCTCCACCCATCACGCCAGCGATAGCGACTGGAGACTTACCATTTGTAATGACAAGGTGTTCACCTGTTAAAGTTCGTTCAGTTTCATCAAGAGTAACAATCTGCTCACCTTCTGTTGCGCGTCGCACAACTACTTTTTCAGAGCCAAAACGGTCTAAATCAAAAGCGTGTAGCGGTTGACCATATTCTAGAAGAACATAGTTTGTAACGTCAACAACATTATTCAGAGGGCGGACACCTGCATTCATTAAAGCTGTTTGCAGCCAGAGAGGTGATTCACTAATCTTTACTCCTTTGATCACGGTTGCGCCATAGTAAGGATTGTCACCGTTGGCCTCAACATGAACAGCGATCCTGTCAGATGCTTTTTCTTTAGCTGGTACAAGGGCAGGTTCAGGAACTTTCACGTCTCGTCCAAGAATTGCAGCTACCTCATAAGCAACTCCGAGCACACTCAAACAATCAGAACGATTTGGTGTAAGGTCAAGTTCAAGCAGTGTATCATCAAGGCCAAGTGGTGCAAGGGCATCCTCACCAGGAATCATTTCCTGTGGAAAGTTAAAAATACCCTCACTATATTTTTTAGGAACAACTTTCCCTTGGATACCTAGCTCTTGTAAGGAACAAATCATGCCTTCCGATACTTCACCACGTAATTTAGCCCGTTTAATTTTCATACCACCAGGTAGGCGAGCCCCCACTCGTGCTACTGCTACAAATTGCCCTTCACCGACATTTTTAGCCCCGCAGACAATTTGAATAGGTTGTTCTTCTCCTACATCCACTTGACAAAGATTGAGTTTATCTGCTTTTGGGTGTTTGACACACGTAAGTACTTTCCCAACAACAAGATTGGTAATCTCCTCATTTAATGATTGAACAGCATCTACTTCAACACCGCTTCTCGTTAATTTTTCTGCGATGTCTGCTGCTGACAAATCATCAATCTCAACATAGTCTTTCAGCCATTTATATGATACTAACACAGCATTTCCTCCTTTAGTAATACGTCTCCTAATTATACTCGCGAGAACTGTGATAAAAAGCGGGTATCGTTCGTATAAAAATGGCGTATATCATCAACACCATATTTCAACATAGCAAAGCGCTCTACACCCATTCCAAACGCAAATCCAGAATACTTCTCAGGATCAAAGCCACCCATTCGCAAGACATTAGGATGGACCATTCCTGAACCAAGCACTTCAATCCAACCAGTATGCTTACATGTACGGCAGCCCTTTCCTCCACACATCGCACAGGAAATATCTAATTCAGCTGACGGTTCAGTAAATGGAAAAAAGCTAGGTCGTAAACGAATTTCTCTATCTTCACCGAAATATTCTTTCACGAATGTTGCAAAAACCCCTTTTAAGTCACTCATCTGTATACCTTCGTCAACGACAAGTCCTTCTATTTGCATAAATTGATGGGAATGCGTTGCATCATCTTCATCACGGCGATAAACTTTTCCAGGACAGATTATTTTTACTGGCCCTTTTCCTTCATGCTTCTCCATCGTTCTCGTTTGAACAGGTGACGTTTGCGTCCGAAGCAACAAATCACTCGTTATAAAGAAGGTATCTTGCATATCACGGGCAGGGTGATGTTTTGGCAAGTTTAATGATTCAAAGTTATAATAATCCGTTTCTACTTCTGGTCCTTCAGCAATGCTAAAGCCCATTCCAATAAACACATCTTCAATCGTTTCGATAACGGATGTTAATGGATGACGGCCTCCTTTCGCTATTTGGCGACCAGGTAATGTTACATCAATGCTTTCTTTTTTCAGCTTTTCTAATAAAGCTGCCTCTTCAAATGCTTTTTCTTTTTCTTCGATATAATGTTGAACCGACTGTCTTACTTCATTAGCTTTTTGTCCTACTTTCGGCCGTTCTTCAGCTGAAAGCTTCCCCATTCCTTTCATCACCTCGGTAATGGGGCCTTTTTTTCCTAAATAAGCAATTCTTACTTCTTTTAAATCATTTAAATTTGAAGCATCAGCTACTTTTTTCATTGCTTCATCATGAAGTTCTTGTAAACGGTCTAACATCCCTTTTCCTCCTTATGTTTTTAAATGAACTGCTCTTGTCATCACTACATCGAGATATGACCTTCAGATATCACTCAGTGATCAATGACTTTAAGACCTTACAGTCGATTTTAAGCCAGGTTGCAGAGTTGCAATTATTTTGAAAACACAAAAGAGTCTCCTCCCCTAAAAAAGGGACGAAGACTCGCGGTACCACCCTTGTTAATGCCTTTGACATTGTGCTTTCAAGCATTCACTCAAGAACAACTTAACGGCTTGCTTGCCGGAGCACCTTTTCCAGACGAAATGCGCCTGTAGTCCGGTGTCAGCTCCGGAGTGAATTCCGCCGTGTCCCACCTAGAGTTGCTCTCAGTCTATGGCATCTCTTCCCTGATTGTTGGTCCAAAATCGGCATACTAATCTCCATCACAGCTTTTCTTATGATATGTCTGTGACTATTATATAAGGTTTTGACAATGAAGGCAAATAGTCTTTCGAAAACGTTATGGACTGTTAAAACTGACTGACTAACGATCATTAATCATTAAATACCATCATGCCACAACTATTATAGTTAGCTCTAACACGCATTACACCCAATTAGCGAACTACCTAAAGTGGTTATTGCTTCACATCACAGATGAATCGCATCCATCAATCCCCTCTTAGATGGTATAGTAAGATACCGGTAGCGATGGCAACATTTAAGGATTCTGCTTCACCAAAAATCGGGATGTATAGATTTTGACTTGTTCTTTCAAGCAATTTCTTGTCTACACCACTACCTTCATTTCCAACAATCAGCGCAAAATTTTCTTGCGGAGCAATCGCTGAATAGGTACTCCCATGCAGACTCGTACCAAAAACAGGAATATGATTGTCATGACATAGGTCAATGGCTTCTTCGAGATCCATTTTTTGCACAGGTAAATGAAACAACGAGCCTTGTGTTGAACGAATGACTTTTCCATTATAAGGGTCGGCTGTGCCGTGGCCAAGAATGATACCTGATATGCCTGCAGCATCGGCGGTACGAATCATTGCTCCTAAATTACCTGGATCTTGGACAGAATCCACGAATAAATATTTCCCTTCCTCTAGCAAAAGATTTTCATTTTCAGGCTGTTGACAAACTGCGGCAAACCCTTGAGGGGTCTCTGTTTCAGATATTTCCTTCATGACTCTCTCTGTCACAGTAACCGTTGGTAATTCTTTCACATGCCACTCTACAGGCATGTGTTTGTGTTCTTCAATAATTAAGTTTTTAATAACCAAATCGGATTTTAAGGCTTCTTCAATGAGATGGATACCTTCAATGATAAAAAGACCTGTATTATCACGTTCTTTTTTGGTATGAAGTTTTTTCCATGATTTTATTTTAGAATTTTGTACGGATTCAATGATTTCCATTTGTTACCCCTTTCAATAAACACCTTGTTCCTTCACTATGTTCACGTCATCTTTAGTAAATGTATTCCTCATGATACCAGCTTCTAATCACTTCTAGCGTCTGTTTAAAAACGATTCACCATACATTGATCCAGCTAGCTTTCATGTCTCAGCAAACCGATAACACTTTCTAAGTACATATTGTTCAAAGGTTCCAACCATACTATAACAGAATTAACTAAACAAAACGATTCAATTCCTTAATAGAAACTAAAATGAGAGGGAGGTTCATTATGGCCAATTTTAATTTACGTGGTGCCATTCTAGAAAATGTATCAGGTAGTAACCAAGAGGAGGTCGAGGCTACAATAGTTGACGCCATCCAAAGCGGAGAGGAGAAAATGCTTCCAGGATTAGGTGTCCTCATGGAAGTCTTTTGGAAAACGGCTAGTGAAGAAGAGAAGAATGCCATAACAGACCGTATCGCTTCCGGTTTAAAATAAGTTTTATAAAGGTCTAAACCTCGAGCTTTAGACCTTTTTTCTGTGTTAATCTCCGTTGCATAATATGCCATTAAATAAGTGTGTTCATAGTGGGAGAACGTGCCGTTATCTATCTAATCCACCAAAACCAGTCTCAAGATAATACGAATTTCCAATCAGTGGGCGTTTTTGTTCTTCTCACACTAATTAATAGTTGAGTCAATTAGGACATTAGCGTCTGTTAGCTGCGATAAAATAAGGTGCGTAATAGACAAAGCTGTTAATCCCGTCTAAAATTCCCCATAACCTCCATGCTTTCACTCACACTTACAAATGCCTCTGGATCTATCTCTTTCAAAATGGGCCTAATGATCGCCAACTCGTAACGAGTAATGACTGTATACAACACTTTCTTATCTTCACCTGAATAGGCTCCTCTCCCATCAATGACCGTTATTCCTCTAACAAGATTAGCTAGGAGCTCTTTCTTTAATTTGTCACCTTTACTCGTCACTACCATTAAGCTAAGCTTCACATGACGAGTATGAACACGATCAATTACAATGCCAGTTATGTAGATTGACAGCATCGTGTACAAGGCTAAATCCCACGCAAAGAAAAAAGCAGAAATAAACACAACAACACTGTTGAGTGCAAAAATTAAGCCTCCTAAAGGCACATCCCACTTTTTTATTAATACAAGACTAACAATATCGAATCCTCCTGTGGAACTATAAAAACGGATAATAACACCAATTGCAGCACCAGCAATGACCCCGCCAAAGACCGACGATAATAACGCATCCTCCGTTACTTGAATAATTGGAATGTATAACATCGAAATCGATGTGATGAGAACGGAAAAAATACTATTCCCTATAAATTCTCTTCCTAACTTCATCCAGCCCAAAACGAAGATCGGCGCATTTAGTAGAACGATCCAATACCCTGTATTCACAGGTGTCATAAGACCAAAAACCATTGCAAGGCCTGTTACCCCACCTGTTAATACTTCATGTGGTAGTAAAAATAAGTTAAATGCAACACCAATAACAATTGACGCAATAAAAATGACAAGTAGGCGAATTCCCCGTTGCATGACATCACTCCATATTCCTTAAATTACTTTTGGAATTATACTGATTCATACCACCCCTCGTCAATAGTTACACCTCTTTTTTGTTATTAAAGAAGGTTTTTCTCTGTTACCTTCCTCTCTATCATCATTGTCATTCACTAAAACATTATTACGAAAAGCAAAAAACCGACTGCAATTTGCAGTCGGCAATCATTTTTTTAATCAAACGTAATGGCGTCAACCGTTTTTCTATCTAATTTCTTAATCACTTCCACAATGAGCTTAACAGCATTCTCGAAATCATCACGATGTAAAATAGCTGCATGAGTATGAATATAACGAGTCGCAATTGTAATAGATAAAGCTGGTACTCCGTTTGCAGTCAAATGAATCGAACCAGAATCTGTCCCTCCTGCTGGGACAGCGTCAAACTGATAAGGGATATTTTTCTCATCAGCTGTATCAGTCACAAAGTCACGCAAGCCCGTATGAGCCACCATAGAGGCATCGTACATCACAATTTGTGGACCGTCTCCCATCTTTGCTAATGCATCCTTCTCCGTTACCCCCGGTGTGTCCCCTGCAATGCCTACATCCACTGCAAATCCAATATCAGGTTGAATGAGGTGTGCAGAAGTTTTTGCTCCTCGTAAGCCTACTTCCTCTTGTACGGTTCCCACACCATAGACTGTATTAGGGTGTTCTGTATCACTAAGTTGGCGCAGTACTTCAATGGCAATGGCACAGCCAATACGATTATCCCATGCTTTAGCCATTAGCATTTTTTCATTCTTCATAATGGTAAAATCGCATACCGGTACGACCGTGTCTCCAGGTCGAACTCCAAAGCTCATGGCTTCATCTTTACTTGTAGCACCAATATCGATAAACATCTCTTTTTTATCCATAGACTTCTTACGGACTTCTGGGGTTAAAATATGCGGAGGTTTAGAACCGATAACCCCCGGAATGTTGCCACTCTTGGTCATGACTGTCACACGCTGTGCAAGCATGACTTGCTCCCACCAGCCTCCGAGACATTGGAATTTTAAAAATCCTTTATCATCTATATGCGTGATCATAAATCCTATTTCATCTAGGTGTCCCGCTACCATAATTTTTGGCCCGTCTTCCACTGAACCTGTTTTTTTGGCAATAAGACTGCCAAGGTGATCTGTCTCTACCGAATCTGCATAAGAAGATATGTACTTTTTCATCACTTCTCGTGGTTGTCGTTCATTCCCTGGTGTCCCATTAGCATCTGTTAAATCTTTTAGCATTACTAACATATCATCCATTTACACACGCCTCCTATATTTTATAATGAGTCATTGATTATATCGAGTTTGGCCTGATTTCAATTTTTTATGCAAAATATAATCAGCAAAACTTAGTATCCTTGATCTTGCCTTTGTTTATTGACATCGTTTTTTTTCATATAGGCCTCTTCAACATCGTCACCATTAAAGCCTAAATGTGCCCCTATCGTTAAGTAACTGGTAAAAAGTTCCTCAAATGCCTCTTTTGAGCCTTCTTTTCTCAGGTTAAGAAGTTTGTCTGTCACGTTAAAAAAGTCTGTAACCAAAACCTCTTTAGACACACTCACACTTTCTGGATATTGGCAATGACACGTTTTATCGTACCCGTATTCAAGGCCAATAGATAAAATAAAATGAATGCCGTCTACGTACTCTTCTAATATAATGTCTCGTTCTGATGGCTCTTTGGTGCTCCAAAATTTAAAACAGCGCGTCTCATTTGCTAGTTCAGCAAGCTCTACTTGCAATGCAAGCAATTTACGTTCTAGTAACGCCTCATTATGTAACCCTTGTTTAGTTTCTATGTATGAATCTAACGTTCTTTGCATCTCAAACAGCTTTAAAAAATTCATCTGACACTCCTTATCCTTGATTTACGTTTGATTATAATTTTATACTTTAATTATATCTTAAATGATTGCTTACTATTTTGAAACCTTGTTTCTTTTCAATCGTAGCACATATGAGAGTGATTCACACCTATTGCGTGTATGTTAAAAGAGTGTTTACACGAAGAAGCGAACAATGATAATAATACGAGCCTTCAATCAGTGGGTGTTTTCGTCTTTCTCCCACTGATTAGTAATCGAGTGACATTAGCTCCCCCTAAATAGATTTTCTCTGCTTTTTATTTCGAAGCGGGAGTTTTACGGACGGTTTTCTGTGACAAAAAGTGACCGAAACGTAAGACGACGACTCCTGGGGATTGAGCGCAGTCGGAAGAGCCACTTTTGCTAGGGGTTACCGAGCAAAAGTTGGCTGATGACATATCCTCGGGAAACCGTCTGAAGTAAAGGTCAAAGTCATTGTTCGAATTTTGGCATCTTATTTTGAATTATGACATTCATTCACGTGTATGAAGGAGAGATATCATGTTAACCGTCATTCTATTTCGAATCTTCCTCCTGTTAGCCGTTGGAATTATTATTTTCAGTTTAATTAAATACACCCTGGACCCTCGACGTAAATTAGAAAGAGCTTACCATAATGGTTATTTTTATTTACTTGATGATCCAGATAACGTAAGAAAAAATGTGTTATTTACGTTTCGCAACGCTTTATTTGAGGCGGAAAAATTCCTTGGCCCGGCTGACGATTCCTTTGAAGTCACCTCGATTATCGTTAGTTCTGAGGATATCGATCAATTACATGGGTTAAGCCGCCGTGACTTTCATTTTATTGAGAAAGAATTAAGACTACGCTATCCCAAAGCTGATATTCAATGGCGGCCACCAATCAGCAACCTATTAAAACGCCTTGAAAGACAAGGAAAGTAACCGTTTCTTTAAAATACACTTCTCCATGCCAGCAGCCACTGAAAAACATTCCTAAACAAAAAACAGAAACGCTCCGTTTAAGGAATGTTTCTGTTTTTTGGTGGATCAATAAATGAAGTTTGCTGATTGTCATTTAAGAACTCTCTCGTTCCTTTCCATTGAGGTTCTGTTTCCCACGCCTAACGTTAGTTTTCCAAAAGTAAAGCCACTGATTTTGATCGTAGTCCCACAGCTTCATTTCCAAACGTCTAACTAATACTTCTAGCTTCTCAGCTTAGCTACGGCCACTCTTCCAATCATGCTCCCAAGATGGGTGGAAGGGGGTTTTAGCATTCTTCAACTACGTTCATACACTTTACTCGGAAAGAATTTCCCCCATTTATAAACAGCTGTTCCCCTCTTACCTAAATAGGAAAAAATCATTGCCAGAAGAACGAAAAAAACAAGTGATAAATACCAAGGTAGCTCTGTGATGCCTTGACCAAATGCTGTGTAAAGCATTGAAGGAAAAATGACACCACCAATCGAATATGTCATATACTCACGGTATGTTTTTGTCATATCCATTAAATATAAAGAGAGTAAATGAAAATGAACGAAAGGCATCATTCTAAGAATCATAACTTGCCCAATTGTAAGCAATCGATCTTTAAAAACTTTCTGTTTTAATTTAATAATACGCTTCTGAAAAAATGGAAATAAATTTATAAGTTTATAAAACACGAGACTCATGAGTGATAAACCTACAATAGAATACAATGTTCCATAAAAAAATCCAAATAAATAACCACCTAAAATGCATACAACAATAACAGGGATAAATAATAACGGTCTTATTAAATGAAGAATTATAAAGAGGACAGGCGCCATCCATCCAGCATCATCTATTAATTGAGGAATTGCTTCGTTGAATGAATCCATGATGGTATCTCCCCTTTCAATCTATTCTATGACCAAAAAAAAATGTACATGCTATTAAATTACCAAGCTCTATTTTCACATAGAAAAATGAACAAGTAAAGCCACGTGACATATAGTAAACAATGGGAATCCGAGGCGAAAACGCCATTTTTTAGTCTTATGTCTAATAACCTTTGATGTAAACCACATACCTATTGCGCCACCGAGTGCTGCTATTAAAAAGAGCCTTGCTTCTGATATTCGCCATTCATTCCTTCGAGCCCGGCGCTTATCTATCTTCATTAATATTATCCCAATTAAATTCATCATTAAAAGCCATATTACAAGGCTAATATCAACTATTTGCATTCGTTTCTCCTTACTATATGTTATTTTAAATCTGTTCTCTTGGGCCAATTTACTACCTTATTTAGAATGGTTCATCTCGTTTATTAAGTGATTTAATTTATATACAGTGATATAACGAACCTTCAATTAGGACATTAGGGTCCGTCTGTCTAGAGTGAAAATCAGAGTCATTATTCGAATGTTGATATCTTATTTTGAATGATGACATTCATTCAAGTAACAGCCTTTACTTTATACCTAAAAAGAGCGGTATATCAAGTTGATCTCCAACCTGATATACCGCTCCCAATCACTGTATTATTTTAAACCAGCTTTCGCTTTTTCAGCAAGCTCAGTAAATGCCTTTTCATCATTGACTGCTAAATCAGCTAACATTTTACGGTTCATGTCAATGCCAGACTGCTTTAAGCCATGCATGAAACGATTATAAGATAAACCATTTATACGGGCTGCTGCATTAATTCGAGCAATCCAAAGCTTACGGAAGTCGCGTTTTTTCTGACGACGGTCACGGTAAGCATATAGGAAAGATTTCATTACCTGCCCTTGTGCTGTTTTAAATAATCTATGTTTTGAACCTACATATCCTTTTGCAAGTTTTAAAACTTTTTTACGACGCCGTCGGGCAACATACCCGCCTTTTACTCTAGCCATCGTAATCCCTCCTTATAAGTCATTCTCAGTAGTTTTAATTATTTTACCATTGTATCAATTCGTCGTTGGTCACCTTTACTTACAAGCCCAGCTTTACGTAGTTTACGCTTTTGCTTCTGAGATTTGTTAGCAGCTAAGTGACTAGTAAAAGCGTGTCCGCGCTTAAGTTTCCCGCTCCCAGTTCTTTTAAAGCGTTTAGATGCACCGCTATGTGTTTTCATTTTAGGCATTCTTATTTCCTCCTGTCCAATAAATCATTGTTGTCTTCATAAATTGTCGGCCTAACCTCGAAAAGCTGGCATTAGAAGACTGATGTTACTTTTCAGCTGTCGGGGCGAGGACTAAAAACATGCTGCGCCCTTCCATCTTAGGCTTTGATTCTATAGTTGAGATATCTTTGCATTCCTCAGCTAGTTTCATAAGAACATCTCGGCCAAGCTCGGAGTGAGTGATAGCACGTCCACGGAAACGGATAGCTGCTTTCACTTTATCCCCCTTACTTAAAAACTTTCTTGCATTTCGAAGCTTCGTGTTAAAATCGTGATCCTCAATATTTGGACTTAAACGAACTTCTTTGATATTAATAACCTTTTGCTTTTTACGAGCTTCTTTGTCTTTCTTTTGCTGCTCGAAACGATATTTCCCATAGTCCATAATTCGGCAGACAGGAGGTTTAGCATTAGGTGCAACCATGACTAAATCCAAATCAGCATTTCTAGCCATGTCTAGGGCTTCCTGTTTTGACTTGACACCAATTTGATCACCATTAGCACCAATTAAACGAACTTCCCGTGCGCGAATGTTTTCGTTAACGAACATATCCTTACTGATGTTGAGCCACCTCCATAATAATAACAGTTCAAAGCAAGAGATTCCTTTTCTCTCTTCCTATTTTAAAAAGTCGCTGCTTCTAAAATCATGGAAAAGACGTGACAAAAAAGTGTGGGTGCATTCTGCGCCCACACTTCTACATACGTGTTAAGATTAAAAAATCATAACCTGCCAGTTTAATGACCGACTAGGTGAGAAGCGGGCGCTTCTTCTTGCTTTGTTTTCTGTATAATGTTCACTTGGTTACTTTATCACAAGGTTGTAGCCTTGTCAACACACATTCTCTCATGAAACCTAAATAAGAATTTCAGATCCTCTCACTTAACATTTAGCGTTGCCTCGAATAATTTTTAATGTCTTCTTGAATCTGACCTATAAATTGGTCAAGTGAAACCTCTTCAGTTTCTTTTTGACCATAACGTCGGACATTAACGCCATTTGTGGCGATTTCCTTGTCACCAAGAACGAGCAAGTACGGAATCTTTTTCATTTGAGCTTCACGAATTTTATAGCCTAATTTTTCATCTCTTACATCTACATTCACACGTACACCTGCTTTTTTAAGCTCAGCTTCAACTTTACGGACGTAATCCATATGAACGTCACTAACAGGAATAGCTTGTACTTGTACTGGGGCGAGCCATGTTGGAAAAGCCCCTTTATATTCTTCTAACAGGAAGGCAACAAAACGTTCCATCGTTGAAACAACACCGCGATGTATGACCACTGGACGATGATCTTTCCCATCTTCTCCTGTATACGTTAAATCAAATCGCTCAGGAAGGAGGAAGTCTAGTTGGACTGTAGAAAGTGTTTCATCTTTTCCTAAAGCTGTTTTTACTTGAACGTCAAGCTTCGGCCCGTAAAAAGCGGCTTCTCCTTCAGCTTCTATATAATCAACACCCATTTCATCAGCTGCTTCTTTTAACATTCCTTGCGCTTTCTCCCACATCTCATTATTATCAATATATTTTTCTTTATCTTCAGGATCCCGGTAAGATAAGCGGAAATAATAGTCATTAATTCCGAAATCATCGTACACGGCTTGAATTAATTCTACAACGCGAATAAATTCCTCTTTTAATTGATCTGGTCGGGCAAAAATATGAGCGTCATTCAAAGTCATGCCCCGCACACGTTGTAGCCCGGCGAGAGCCCCAGACATCTCATGACGATGCATGGTACCTAGCTCAGCAATTCTTAGGGGCAAATTGCGATAGCTGTGTTTTTGATTCTTGTAAATCATCATATGATGCGGGCAATTCATCGGGCGAAGAACAAGATCCTCGTTATCCATCTCCAACACAGGGAACATATCATCCTGATAATGATCCCAATGTCCTGAAGTTTTATATAATTCAACACTTCCAAGCACAGGTGTATAGACGTGATCATAACCTAATCGTTCTTCAACATCGACGATATATCGCTCGATAATTCGACGAACAGTTGCCCCTTTAGGTAACCAAAGTGGTAATCCTTGTCCCACTTTTTGATTGACTGTAAATATTTCGAGCTCTTTCCCTAGTTTCCTGTGATCCCGCTCCTTCCTTTCTTCAAGAAGCTTTAAATAGTCATCAACTTGTGACTGTTTCGGAAAGGCAGTCCCATAAATACGTTGCAGCATTTTATTTTTGCTGTCACCACGCCAATAAGCCCCATTTATTTGCAATAATTTAAATTTCTTCAATTTACTCGTAGAAGGAACGTGCACGCCGCGACAAAGATCAAAAAACTCTCCTTGCTCATAAATACTAATCGATTCACCTTCTGGTATGTCTTCAAGCAATTCTAGTTTTAACTCATCGCCGATTTTCTTGTATTTTTCCATGGCTTCTTCACGACTCACTTCGATACGTCTAATCTGAAGATTTTCATCCATAATGCGTTTCATTTCTTTTTCGATCTTTGGTAAATCCTCTGGTGTCAGTTTATGAGGCATTTCAATGTCATAATAGAAGCCTTCTTCAATGACTGGTCCCACACCAAGCTTAACATCGTCATACAACCTTTTGACTGCTTGTGCTAGTAAATGAGCAGTACTATGTCTTAAGATATGAAGACCATCTTCCGTATCATACGTGATAATTTCTACTTTTCCATCAGTTAAAATCGGCTCATTAAGATCAATATGCTCTCCATCAAGCTTCCCGGCTAAAGCATTCTTTCTCAAGCCCGGAGAGATAGAGGCAGCGATCTCGTCGGTTGTCGTTCCCTTTAAAAATTCTTTCTTAGCTCCATCAGGAAAAGTTAGTTGAATCATCTCTTTACCATCTGCCATGTGACCCACTCCTTTTTTATAATCTCTCCAGGGACGGTTATCGCAGCGAGTATCTAAAATAGCACGCAAAAAACACTCATCCCTCAATCAAAAGGGACGAGTGTGAGACCGTGGTTCCACCCTTGTTTCTGAATAGCATACACATATTCAGCTTCATTCATTCCGTAACGGGGAAAACCGGCAAACATATACTAAGACAGTTGTCTGTTCCAAGTTGCAGCTCTAAGGGGGTAAATCCATGGATTGATCATAGGAAACTTCCAGCCAATGGCTTCCTTCTCTGTATGACTCACCTCATGATTCATGTCCTTTTCATCGCTTTTATAGACAGTTTGCTTATGGATAGTATTATAATCATGTATGACTAGAAAATCAAGACAGAAATGAAGATCTTTTAACAGAAGGTTGTTTTTGAACAAACGTCATAGAAGATGTAAAGAGTCGTTCCTCAAATATATTTTTAAGCGTATGATATAAGTCATCATCACAATAAGCAGAATCAATGATAATTTTCTTAGGTGCCATACTGACAAGCGGTCCGATCATTCGTTCATTAACTGGCAAATTCTTTTCAAATGGGGTTCCGGTTTCTAACCATTCATAAATTTGTTGTACAGAAATTTTTTTCATTTCACTATCATAAAACTCAATGCCATTCTTCAAAAAAACGTAAACGGTATGCACCCGCGGTGATTGTCTTTTCAAAAAATCACGACAACGATCAAGCATTAATTGATATTCCATTTCCAGTTTGTATTCATCAATAGCTAACTCCGCTAAAGATAACAGTTTTTCACGAGAAGGCTTCAAGCGGAAAAACAAAAACGAATCAAAGGAAAATGAGATATTATTTTCGACAAATGGTGCTAACTTTTGGAAAATATCTTGTTGCCACTGTAAAAAGGCCATGGTGAAATTTCTGTCTTCTTCCCCACCAGATGGAAAAAATAATGATTTAGCTGTTTGAATAATAGCTTGAATTTCTTGTTCATCTTCATAATAGAACATGTCTTTAAGAAATTCCTTTAACCACTTAGGAAAAAAGTGAGTGATTGTTACATTTGTAAGAACACTGATGATAGCTTGTTGCTCATCTCTTCGCAGAGAATTAAGTCCTTCAATCGATAACGTTGTCAATGTCTCCTTTTCTTTAAAATGAATATGAATGAGGTCGTCATTCGATCGTTTTGTAACAGCTAATGATTGTTTCAGTTGATGATAAAAGGCTTCACCGATGTGTGAATCCTTAAACTCAATAACTAGCAACAGCAGCCCCTCCTAGTCGTCCATTTCGAGTTGAGGGTCTAAGTAGTGCTTCCCCATGTTGTGCTTCAACTCCTCACACTAGTACATGTATATGGAGCCTGATTAGTTTTATGAGTTGAAGTTTTCGACCTCTGTGTATAAAAGAGGTGATTAAGTAAAAAAAGAACTGTTTGCTTCGCATTTTTACTACGTGTTTTAACCAAGGTGACGCGACACACCACCATTTTACCGACTTATGAAATTTAAAAAGGTGATGTGACAAAGATAACCTGTCACCCCTTGATAGGTGTCCACGTAAAAAAGGTATCAATCATTAAAATGAAATGATTGATACCAATAGTTAAATTCTCTAGATACCTTTTCTTTCCTAAAGTATTATGCTAATTTTGCATCACAAAGTCCCGCTCCGCTTTTTCTCCCTCTTTAAAGGTACGAATATGGTTGTATTTCGTATCTCGTTGCACAGGAATTTTTCCGGCTTCACGAATAAAACGGATAATAAGGTTCGTATCTACTTTATAAGTAGCACCTGCTGCTGACACAACATTTTCCTCCATCATCGTGCTCCCAAAATCGTTACATCCATATGATAGAGACTTCTTGCCTGTTTCCGGCCCCATCGTAACCCACGAGGATTGAAAATTAGCGATATTATCAAGAAAAATACGAGATATGGCCAGATTCTTTAAATACTCTCTTGGGGTTATTCTTTCCCCTTTCATATTTGTATTGTCAGGTTGGAACGTCCAAGAAATAAAGGCGAGAAAACAGTCCGCTTCGTCTTGAGCATCGCGCACTCTTTGAAGGTGCAACGCGCGTTCTTCATATGTTTCTCCAAAACCGATGACCATTGTAGCAGTTCCGTGCATCCCTGCTTTTTTAACTGCTTTCATGCAGTCAATCCACTCTTCCCAAGTACCTTTGAGACGACTGATCCGACGTCTAGTTCGGTTATCAAGAATTTCTGCTCCACCCCCTGGGACAGAATCAAGTCCAGCCTCGTGGAGCTCTTTTAACACTTCCTCTAATGAAAGTCCTGATACTTCAACCATTTTATAAATCTCTGCTGGTGAGAAAGAATGCATTGTAATGTCAAACCGCTTTTTGATTTCTCTCAGTAAGTTTGTGTAATAACTAAAAGGTAAATTAGGGTTCGTCCCGCCCTGCATTAAAATCTCTGTTCCATCCACATCTATCGTTTCTTGTATTTTTCTAAAAATCTCTTCGTTATCCAATACGTATCCGTCTTTCGCGTTTGGCGGACGATAAAATGCACAAAACCGGCAATATGTATCACACAGGTTTGTATAATTAACGTTTCTGCCAATAACAAAGGTCGTTTCAGGCTCTGGATGCCACTTTTTCATAATGTCATTAGCTAGTTCACCCATTTTTTCTACTTCATCACTCTTGTATAGTTCAATGGCATCATCAACTGAGAGACGCTCCCCTTGTCTTACCCGATCAAGAATATGATCAATACTCATCTATGTCTCCTCCATTCCAATGCTTTAATCATCTTATTCCATGGTAACATATATTCCATTAATTTCGGTGGTAATTGTCTCAAAACAAACGGGGAATGTTTATTTCTCTCGCTTGTTTTCCCCTTTCATGTCAATCACATCATTCATATGCTTAATTCGTTCAAGAATTCTTCCGGCTTTTAACTGGTCCACCCTCTCTATACCACCCCTTTGAGTAGAGGACAAATGGATGGCTAATTCATCTAAGTCAAAGTTTGACGTAAAAACAGTCGGAAGTTTTTCCATCATTCTAAATTGTAGCATAGCACCTAATATATCGTCCCGAATCCAATTGGACATCGTTTCAGCGCCAATATCGTCTAAAATTAAAACAGGTGCTTGCTTCACCACGTCTAATTTATTCTGATAAGACCCATCTGAAATGCCAGTTTTTAATTCTCTGAAAAAGTCAGGTGCATAGACAATCATCGTGGTCGTCTCTCTATCAGCTAAATCATTAGCAATTGCCCCAACAAGAAACGTTTTCCCAACTCCGAAAGGACCGTGAATATATAAACCTCTGCCATTTTCTCCTGGTTTAACTTCTGCACAAAATCCCATTGCTTTCGCAAATGCTTTGACACGGGACGGATTATCTTCATGAAAATCGTCGAAACTAACCTCTGTCATTTCTTTAGGGATATAAAGGCTTTTAACGAAAGAAGCATGTCGCTTTCTTTCGTCAGCTTTCCTTTTTAAAGGGCAAGTTTGATATTCAAGGTGAATATCATGTCTATATATCGTTAAGTGTGGTTGATACCCCTTAATTAAATTAGGACATGCATCGAGACCAGGACACTTATCACAGTTTTGCCATTGCTCTTTATATTGATAAAGCTCATTTAAGCCGTTGTCTCTTTGCTCTGTCGTCAATTCAGGATGTGAGGCTAAATAAGAGCGTATACGAGCATCTTCCAACACGTCTTTCTTTAATTTTTGAAATTGCTGTTGAAGACGGGAATTTGAAAACTGTCGTAATGATTGATTAATAGACTCCATGTCCGATCCCTCCTTCTACTTGTTTTTCTTTAATAAATCACGATACTTCGCTGCTTCACGCTTAGCCTGTTCAAGCTCTTCAGCACTCCAATCTTCTTTTTGCCAATTTTCGTCCGTCATCCATTTTGGCTGGGGTTCTTTCTTTACTTGACCACCATAGCCTTTGCCTTGGCTAGAAATACTTTTTACTGATGCTTTACTACTTTGACTCTTCTGATTTTCTTTCTTTGCCAAAGCCATCGCATCTTGAACAGTTTGAATGTTTTTACGCTTCCAGTGGCCTGCAATTTTAAAGGCAAGGGCTTTTGAAAGCTTTTTATCGTTCACCATAAAGATATAATCAAGTAAGACATTGACCACACCTGGCGTAAGTTTGTATTCGAAAATCAGGCGTTCAATGATATCAATATCTCCTTCATAAACCTTTGCACCATCGCTTAATTCTTCTAAATATTCGATAGGAGCAGTAGATTCAAAGTAGAAGATTGTTTTCTCTTCTTGTGTTTTCGGTTCTTTAGGAGCAGTTGTTAGTTCTTCAGGTTGCTTTCTTAAACCGAGTCTAGGTGGCTCATCAGCTTCACTCATTCTATAACGCCTTTTCGCTTGTAATCTTAATTGCTCATCATCCAATTGTTCTGCATGGAGCATCGCATCCTGCACAATGTTAGCCATCTCCTCCGGTGAAAGCTTGTACATAAAAGCTAATTGGGCAATCAGCCGCTGGTTTTGCTCTTTTTCTACTTCTTCCTTCGGTACAAAGCTTGGAAGGAAATCGAGCAGTTTTTGAAAATCAAACTGACTCTCACCAATAGAATAAGAGCTCTCAGAGGCATGCCGCCCCATCAAAGGCATGGAAGACGATAAAGCTTCAAGCATCTCAGACGTCGTGCTTTTTAGCTCTGATGGATGTAGAGATGTAAAGACCTCACTAAAGCCTTGTGTAATATTTTCTTTGTTCGTTATGTCAACGCTGTTAACAGCAAAATATTGTCGAAGTTCACGATAACGTTCTTTCGTGCCAAGACGATTATAAAGAAAAACACTTAAAAGGTCATCGTCAAAAAAATCTTTAGCTGACATTGGAGGATGAAGGTGATAAAAATAGTGATACTCATCCGTCTCTTTTTCTCGATATACCGTCATTAATCCAAGAGCCTCTAACTTTTTTCTCTCTGAAAATATAGCATCAAGAGGCAAACCAGTAAACGTCATAATCGTTTTATGAATTCTCGTAATTTTTTTTTGTGGTTGTTTTTGAACATCAATAGCCAATGTCATGTATAGACTGTATGCAACAGATCCAATAAGAGGCTGATAAAGAAGTGTTAACACTTCTTTATCAGATACTTGTAAATAATCTGTCATATAGGCCGTATAACCATTCGAAGGGAGTATTTCTTTCCAGTGCATGATATTTCACCTAATCTTTCCCACTTTATTGCTTTACATATAGAGAAAATGGAGCGGCTAGGCTCCATTTATTTGTCGTTATTACCTTTGTTGATGAGCTCTTTAAGTTCATCGACAAACACATTAATATCCTTAAATTGTCTATACACAGAAGCGAATCTGACATAAGCTACATCATCAGTTGTCGCTAAGGCTTCCATCACATTTTCACCAATTTCATCACTACTTACTTCCGATAAGCCTTGATTGCGTATATCTTTTTCTACATCTTCAGTAATACTTTCTAATTTCTCTAATGGGACAGGTCGTTTCTCACAAGCTCGAATGAGACCACGAAGGAGCTTTTCTCTGCTAAATTCTTCTCTATTCCCATCCTTTTTCACAACGATAAGAGGCGTTTTCTCTACTCTTTCAAACGTTGTGAATCGATAGCTACATGCGTCGCATTCTCTTCTACGGCGAATTGAGCGTCCTTCATCACTTGGTCGGGAATCAAGAACCCTCGTCCCGTTGTGCTGACAATTAGGGCATATCATGACTTGTCACTCCATTCGTACACTGATTGTTAGATCTTAAAGATGTTTTATGAGTTTGGCAAATAAATGGTACCGTTTTATTTAGCTAATTCATCACCTAAGCCTGTCCCCACAAATTGCAACCGCTTATCCAAATCTGTATATAGTTCACGGATCATTTTACGACTATGTCCAAAATCTGTGAATAAGAACGTTTCAGTAGAAACAGAAAAGTCCACTGCCGTACGAAACGGACGGACCATTATAATAGTAGCCACAACGAAGGTTTTCTTCCCGCTTTTTACGTTGACGACAATTTCGCCATGGTCCTCAGAAACAGAGGCAACTTCAAACCCTTTCCGATTTCTTAACATCGTTTCTACTTCCATCATTGCTTTATCTTTCATTGTCTTATAATAACGTGTTTTGAGGCTGTCTTCGTGATGGTGTTCTCTCGTTTCAGTACTTGTACTAAAAATTTTTCTGAATGTATTTTTTATTGCCATAGCATACCATCTCCCACCTTATTACCTATAAGGATAGCAGTAAATGGCGATTTGTTCAATTGAAAAAACGCTCTCATGAAGACAGAGAGCGTACATGAAAGCTGTCAGGCCATACCCACTTCCACTGTTTTTTTATTTGCAATTGCAATAGGGCCCATCCCTCTAGGAATTTCCACCACTTCACTTGTCTTAGCATGGAGCTCACGTGAAATATAATCAGATGCGACATGAGGGTCAATACGATCTCCACATGTATAAACATCGATGCTGGCGTAACCATGTTCAGGAAAACTATGGATTGTTAAGTGAGATTCGCTAATAATGACAACGCCACTAACTCCTTGAGGAGCAAATTTGTGAAATGCCACTTCCCTTACTTCTGCCCCCGCTTCTAAAGCTGCATTGACAAAAAGCTTCTCTATAAATCCTATATCATTTAATTTATTTGTATCACAACCCCATAGCTCGGTAATGATGTGCCTTCCCATTGTTTCCATGGTCAAATCCCCCTTTAAATTTAGCATGGAGATGTTTTAGTTATTAGTTACTGGGGGAAAGTTAGTCCAAAGAGGTCCTAACCCTTGAGTAACAACTATTCTCCAATATGCTTAGTATCATGCTCACGAAAATTAGTATACTGTGTTTAATATACCAATGCAAATACTTTTTAATGTGTTTTACAAATGAATTATTTCCCTTATGAATTCACTTGTTCGCGAGGCTCTTAACATACCATTTAATACTATTAATCATTAGCCCCTTATTAATTTTAAAAATAAGTATATTTAAATTGAATCCATGATGACACAATTTATACGTGGATGGATTCAAGTTAAAATGACAAATGGAGCCCACTATATTGTTGGACTCCATTATAACGCTTTTAGGTTTTTCAATAAAGTTGTCACTTGCTCTCTCGTATGTGTTAAGTCAGAGGAGTTATCAATAATATAGGTAGCATATGCCTTCTTTTTATCAAGAGATAATTGAGAGTTAATGCGTTTTAATGCCTCTTCCTCTGTATAGTTGTTGCGTTCTTTCAATCGTTTTAATTGAATGCTTTTCGGAACATATACAAGTAGGATATTATCTACTAAATAAAAGAGTTCTCCTTCTATAAGAAGTGGGATATCAAGTATAACAATCGAATGTCCTTCTTTTCGTAAAGACTCAGCTTGATCTTTCAATTCTTTTCTTACTTGCGGATGAACAATTTGGTTTAATACATCTCTTTCTTTATCATCATTAAATATGATCTCCCCTAGTTTTTCTCTGTTTAGTTGGCCATCTTGTTTAAGAATGGCTAATCCAAAATGATCAATAATTTGATGATACGCTTTTTTTCCAGGTTTAACGACATTACGGGCAATAATATCTGCATCCACTACAGGGAGTCCTTCATCACGTATCATTTTAGACACCGTACTTTTTCCACTTGCTATGCCACCTGTTAGACCAATGATCAAACTTCCACCCCCAAAAATACTACAGTTTCCATATACCGATAAAAATTAGCAGAACACCTGGTAAAAATGAAAGCTTTTTTAATTTTTCAGAATGGTTAAGCCACACACCACACCATTTTCCAGCGTTCAAAAATACGCCACACATGACAGCAACACTGAGAGCAAGAAGCCAAGGTGACACACCAAAAAGAGCTGCGCCTAGACCTGCACCGAATGCATCTAGTGACAGAGCCACGCCTAGTAAAATAGCCTCTACTCCTGTTATGGAACCGGAGTCATCCAAATCCGCTTCCATCGGTTTTTTTAACACATTAATGGCAATACCGAGACGTTTTAATTCCACGTTCATGAGAACTTTTTCCTGTCTCAAAGAGGGGGAATGAATAGGCGGCTTTTTATATACTTGAAACAAGGCATAAAGGCCGATCATAATAAGGAGTATGCCACCTAGCGTCTCTGCAAGCTCAGGTGCCAATAAAGCACTGATTGTAGTCCCTATCCACATAGCTAGTAGAATAGCCACCGCAGAGCAACTCATGATAAACAGAACAGATAACATTGGCAGCTTCATTTGCCGTAATCCGTAGGTAAGGCCAACACTAAAACTATCTAAACTGACAGCAAACGCAAGGATAAGTAATGACAGTAATTCGGTCAATGGAATGAGCCTCCTTCTTACTTAAACTAAGTTATTATATGGCAGAGGCCCATCCATTGTACGTTAATCTTATTTATTTCATACAGTTGTAACTAAATAATCTTCATAACAGCTGACATGTAGGGCATGTGTGTGTCCCTCTCCCACCAACGACAGAACGAACGATCATACTGTCACACGTACGGCATGGTTCACCAGCTCGACCGTACACATTTAATTGTTGTTGAAACATCCCCATTTCACCTTGACCATTTACGTAAGACTTAATTGAAGAACCGCCAGCTTCCACTGCATCACTTAGGGTCTGTTTAATACTTATAAAAAGCTGTTCAACCTCGTCATCAGTTAACATATTGGCTGTTTTCTCCGGGTGTACCCTTGCTTTAAATAAAGCTTCATCCACATAAATATTACCTAAACCAGCTACAATCGTTTGATCTAGTAAAGCTGATTTAATTGCTCTCGTCGTTCTTTCTAGCTGTTTTTTTAATCTGGCTGATGAAAAATCAGATGATAATGGCTCAGGCCCTAATTTGGCGAGAGGCAGCTGCTGTAATTCTGTATCGATTGGAAACAGATGCATCGTTCCAAATTTACGGACGTCCGCATATCTAAGCTCTTTACCACTCTCAAGGAAAAATCGCACATGAGTGTGCTTTGTTGTAGGTTCATCTTGCTCAAAAACACCATAACGACCTTCCATACGCAAATGAGATACTAGGCTGTAATCATCGAGACGAAAGATTAAAAATTTTCCTCTTCGCTCGATCGATTTAAATGTTTGCCCAGCCATCATCACGCTAAATTGTGCTGAGTCGTCTGGCTCTTTTATCATTTTCGGCCACTCAACACTAACCTTTGTGACCGTTTCATTTTTAATGAGTTCAGTTAATGTTCGTTTTACTGTTTCTACTTCAGGTAATTCTGGCATATCGTTCACCTACTTTTCACATTTCCCTTATTATTTTGCATCGTACCAAGTATCACCGTGTGCTACATCTGCTATTAATGGCACATCCAGCTCTACCGCTTTTTCCATAACTTCAGGTACAAGCTTTGTCATCTGTTCTAGTTCTTCTTCCGGCACTTCAAAAATAAGTTCATCGTGCACTTGTAGAAGAAGACGCGATCTCATGTTTTGCTCTTCCATTTTTTCAGCCATGTCTACCATCGCTTTTTTTATAATATCAGCAGCACTTCCTTGAATCGGCGTATTCATCGCTGTTCGTTCAGCAAAACTGCGTTGATTAAAATTGCGACTGGTAAGCTCAGGTAAATAACGACGTCTGTGCAGCATCGTTGTAACAAATCCTTTCTCCCGTGCCTCTTCCACGATCGTATCCATATACTCTTTTACGCCCGGATAACTTTCAAAGTACCTATCTATAAAAGTTCGTGCCTCTTTCCTTGTGATCCCCAAGTTTTGTGACAATCCGTAATCACTAATACCATAAACGATGCCAAAGTTCACTGCTTTCGCTGTTCTTCTCATATTATCCGTCACTTCTGTATGATCCACTCCAAAAACATCCATCGCTGTTTTCGTATGTACATCCATATTCTCATTAAATGCTTGCTTTAAATTGGCATCTTGAGAAATATGGGCGAGTACACGTAATTCAATTTGTGAATAGTCAGCGGCTAAGATTCGTGCATGTTTATTTTCTGGTATAAAAGCGTGACGAATTTTCCGTCCTTCTTCAAGTCGTATCGGGATATTTTGTAAATTAGGTTCAGTTGAGCTTAATCTTCCTGTTTGGGTGATCGCTTGATTAAAAATCGTATGAATCTTCCCGGTCTTTTTATGAAGCACTTTTAACAGCCCTTCAATGTAAGTGGAATTGAGTTTTCCTAATTGGCGATAATGCAATATTAACGGTATCACCTCATGAGAATCTTGTAATTTTTCTAATACATCAGCTGAAGTAGAGTAACCCGTTTTCGTTTTTTTAATGACAGGCAGGTTTAGTTTTTCGAATAACACCTCACCAAGCTGTTTAGGAGAATTAATATTAAATTCTGTGCCTGCAAGCTCATAAATCTCTTTTTCCATTTTTTCTAACCGATGTGATAAGTCTTTACCCATTTCTCTTAGAACGTCTCCATCTACCGCTACACCATTCATTTCCATTCTTCCAAGAATGACTGATAGCGGCATTTCGAGCTTTTCAAATAAATCTAGTTGGTCATTTCTCTGCAATTCATCGTATAATACTTCTTTTAATTCAAGTAAAGCAGTGGCTTTACGTCCTAAATGTTGAGATAAGATAGTGACATCAGGAATGTGGCGTTTTTTCCCCTTTCCATATACCGATTCATCTAACTGCACTTGAAGGCTTTTCTGCCGTTTGGCAATATCGGCTAAATCATGTGAGCTTGCAGATGGATTAATTAAATAAGAAGCTATCTGCACGTCAAATATAATGCCATTCATGACAACATCCTGCCAGCCCAGAGCTACAACTGCCCTTTTAGCGTTAAAAATGTACTTCTCTCTAGTGCCATCAGACGCCCAGCTTTTAAACACATCACTTTTTAATGCTACATCCGCCGATAAATAATACGTACCTGTTTCATTGGCTATCGCTAGACCGATTATATCAGCTTGGTGATAATTTTCTTCTAACACTTCAACGACGATTGCTGATGGTGATTGAAGCATGTCTTCTGTCACGTGATTAACACGTTGTACGTCTAGGTCTTCCATCTCCTCTGAGCCAGAGGGAGTTGCCTCCATTCCAAGTCGATCAAGGAGAGAATTAAATTCTAATTCTTTAAACAAGCTGATTAGCTCGTCGTTCTCTCTTTCGCCTAACTTTAGCTCATCAAGGGCAATGGTTACTGGCGCATCAAGCATAATTTCTGCAAGCTTTTTACTCATAAATGCTTGCTCTTTATTTTGTTCAAGATTTTCTTTTAATTTTTTGCCACTTACACTGTCAATTGCTTCATAAACACCTTCAACGGTCTTGTGCTCTTTAAGTAGTTTTAAGGCCGTTTTTTCTCCAATTCCTGGTACTCCAGGGATATTATCTGAGCTATCTCCCATCAACCCCTTCATATCAACAATTTGTTTAGGGGTTATGCCATATGTATCGTCTACCAATTGCAGATCATACGTGTCTACATTCGTAATACCTTTTCGTGTCAACGAAACATGAACATTTTGTGATACAAGCTGGAGTAAATCTTTATCACCTGTGTAAATTTTAACTTGCCATTGTTGTTGCTCGTTAACTGCATTTGTGGCAAGGGTGCCAATTATGTCATCGGCTTCATAATTATCTACTTCATAGTAGCGAATATTAAAAGCCTTTAGTAAATCTCTCATAATTGGTAGCTGCTCAGCTAGTTCTGGCGGGGTCTTCTCACGTTTCCCTTTATATTCTTTAAATGTGGCATGTCTAAACGTTGTTTTACCTGCATCAAATGCTACAAGCATGTGTGTCGGTTGTTCGTCTTCTAATATTTTTAGAATCATCGTTGTAAAGCCGTATACAGCATTTGTATAGACGCCTTTTTCATTATTTAAAAGTGGTAATGCAAAGAAAGCACGATATGCAATACTATTTCCGTCTACTAAGACGAGTTTTTCCACATTCAACACCTCGTTTTTAATTAATAATTTTATTCTATCATGAATTCTGTTTTTTCATTATTCAATTGGTTTATGAGGCACGGAAAATGATTTTAATTTTGAAGGGTTGATATGTTAGTAACCTTATTTTGATGAGATGCTTCCTAAAAATAATGTAAGCTATAACCTATCAGTAATGCCTTCTAACAAGTTTAATTTGACCTATCATCGAGAAAAAATGCTCTTCTTCTTTAGTCTTAGTCACTTATTTTCCTTTTGCTCAGGGGAAGATATACTTAATGAGCGTAGAGACTAACATAACATATTGGCTTATATTCTCATAGGTATCATGTGTAAGTAAAAATGGAGGAGAGAGAGGGATATTTTTGTTTGTATTGTGAAGTAGAAAAAGAGCGAGAGTCCAGGGGGGAACTTTCGCTCACGACGGAAACGAACGGATTGATTGAGAGATCAGGTAGGGTTTCTCCTGAATAATCATTCATCCATAGCGTTTCCAATAAACAAGTCACTCTTATAATATACCGAATAACTATTAACTCACTTTAAAGAGACTGTAAAGTTACTATTACATCTGACAAATTACTCCTCTAGCTCTGATTGTCTTTTTTTATAAAACATGAGCCTAAAGTTTGTCCCTCTCCCTACTTCACTTTCTACAGATATTTTGGCATGATGAGCTTCAGCCAAATGCTTAACAATGGCTAAACCGAGGCCCGTGCCCCCAGAATTTCTACTGCGTGCTCTATCCACACGATAAAACCGCTCAAACACGCGAGGTATCTCTTTTTTATTAATACCAATGCCAGTGTCCTCCACTTCCAAAATAACCGTTTCCGTTTGCTCTTTAACTCTTACATTAATTCGGCCACCTTCTGGTGAATAAACGATCGCATTATTAACAAGATTAATGAGAATTTGTTTAATCCGATGAGGGTCTCCTTCAATACATGTGGAGCCAATTACTTTTCTTTCTAGCCTCATCTTTTTCGCTTCCGCTTTATTTTTCAAAATTATAAATACTTCATCCACGACTGATTCTAACGTGACATGTTGCCAATTCAATTGGAATTTAGCACCTTCTATTTTTGATAACTCTAATAAATCGACTATCAATCCTTCTAACCGCTCTGATTCATTGGCGATAATTGTTAAGAACCGTTTTCTTAAGTTCTCATCTTCCATTGCGCCATCTAGTAATGTTTCTGTAAAACCCTTTAGGGATGTAACAGGAGTTCGAAGTTCATGGGAGACATTTGCCACGAAATCTTTTCGAGCTTGCTCGAGTTTCTTTAACTCAGTAATATCATGAAAAACAAGGACAATCCCTTTTAACTTTTCATCGATGCCAATTATCGGTGCACCATGTACGTCCACATGTTTAAAATAAATACCTACAGAAAGCTTAAGAGGCTTCCTCGTACGACATTCTGTCAGAAAAATTTCCTGTATAAATTGAATGATTTGTTTGTGTTTAATGACTTTATAATAAAGCTGGTTTTTCCATAGTTCTGTTTCTTCATCAAATAGTTCTTTACATGAACGATTTATAAGCGTTATATCACCTTTAGCATTAATTAATATGAGGCCACTTCCCATATTTTCTATGAGCGTTTCAAGTCTTTCTTGTTGACTTTCATAGGTTCTTGTAATTTGTGATAAATTTTCAGCAAGAACATTAATCGAGCGGTTTAACTCTCCGGTTTCTAAATTTTCCCCTTCAAATGTCCTTGCTTCAAAGTTACCTTTTGCCAATTCATTGGCCACACGCCGTGCATCCTCAACGGGTTTTACCATCTGATTCGTCAATTTAGATGCTAATACTAAAATAATTAAAAAAGCAATAAAAAAAGAAACAAATAGTAATGTCCAGATATTCTGGTACACAGCATTCAATTCATCCATTGCCACCCCTAAACGGATGAATCCTGAGGAACCTGTCTCAGTCTCAAAAGGCAAAGCAAAATATAACAATTCTTTTCCAACGGTTGCGCTATACCTTGTTGCTCTTCCACCCTCATTATCCACAGCAGACTGAATTTCTGGACGATTTAGATGATTATCCATTTCCTCGGGCGAAGTGGCAGTTTCTGCTAGTACTTCACCTTCTTCTTCAATGACTGTTAAACGAACATCAAGTCGTTCAGCAATCTCTGAAACCCTTTCTTGAACCCTCGTTTCATCCGTTAGATCTATTTCTTCAAGCTGATAAACAACTAAATGTGTTTCCTTTTCAATCCGATCAAACATTCTCTCTAAATAAAAATCCTTAAAGAAAGGACCAAGCACTGCACCTAAACTAAATAGAACAAGTAAAATAATTAATGATAAAGGAACGATTAATCTGAATCGATAGCTATTCATCTTTAAACGGGTTATCTAATTTATACCCTAATCCACGTATTGTTTTTATATATATTGGTTTTTTCGTATTTGGTTCAATTTTCTCACGCAGATGACTAATATGTACATCGACAATGCGCGTATCCCCTACAAATTCGTAATTCCAAACAGCATTTAATAACTGATCTCTCGTTAAAACTCTGCCTTTATGATTGACTAAGTAGACGAGTAATTCAAATTCTTTAGGTGTTAATTCTAACGCTTCCCCCTGCAAATAAACCTCATAGTTATCTGGAAAAATCTCCACATCGCCGATCGTCATTTTGTGAGTGTTTTTTTCCACATCATCTTTTTGTAGCATTTTCTGAGAGCGTCGAAGAATCGCTCTTACTCTCGCCACAACTTCTCTTGGACTAAAAGGCTTCGTTAAATAATCATCCGCCCCTAGCTCTAACCCTAGCACCTTATCAAATTCTTCATCCTTTGCGGTAAGCATTAAGATAGGTGTTAAAATTTTATTTTGTCTTAAGGCTTTACACACTTCTAAACCATCCATCTCAGGTAGCATCAAATCCAAAATGATTAAATCAAATGATGTCTCCATCGCTGTATTCAATGCTGTTTTTCCGTCCATAGCAGTCGTCACATCAAAACCACCTTGTTCCAAATTAAATTGTAGCAAGGTTAAAATTGATTCTTCATCATCGACAATTAATAATTTTTGCGACATACTGGTTCCTCCTGCACCGCTTTGATCCCCTATCAAAGCAATCTCTAAGTTTTTTTGTGACTGTTTAATTTCATCATACTACATTTTCATTTTTTAACAAAGTCGCAAAAATGGCTTTTTTACATTTCTTTTCTTTAACTGTTTAGCATTTATAAATGTTAATGCGTTTACCAATGTCATCGTACAAACTATACCTGTAAAAAACGACTCATACATGAATCTTCAGGAGGCGCTTTCTTTTACCACAACTCTTTTTAAAAGTAGTGCACTAGTTCATATTTAACATTCATTGGTTTGTAAGTGATATAAATAAAGAAAATAATCCATGCTCTGTTAATAAAAGCCCGCTCCTATTAAAATAAATAAGTGCCTCGGAAGCTATATTTAAACAGCTTCTCGAGACACTTAGTAGTCACACTATTTAACAAGTTTTAATACACTTTTAACAGATTCAACGGATTTATCGAGTTGCTGCTTCTCTTCCTCTGTAAGGTCTAATTCAAATATTTTTTCTAATCCATTGCCTCCAAGGACTGTAGGCACCCCTAAGTAAATATCGTTATAGCCATATTCACCTTCTAGGTATGCAATAGATGGTAGAATACGTTTTTTATCTTTTAAGATCGCTTCAACCATTTGAACAATAGAAGCTGCAGGAGCAAAATAAGCACTCCCTGTGCCTAGTAGATTAACAATTTCTCCCCCACCTTTACGCGTTCGCTCCACAATCGCGTCTAAACGATCTTTCGAAATTAACTTTTCTAGTGGAATACCTCCGGCGAAACTGTATCGTAGCATTGGTACCATATCATCTCCATGGCCCCCTAAAACGAATCCTGTCACGTCTTCTACAGAAACATTTAATTCTTGTGCCACAAATGTATTAAACCGCGCTGTATCCAAGACACCTGATTGTCCGATAACACGGTTTTTAGGAAAACCGGATTCCTGGAAAACAGCATAAGTCATGGCATCTACTGGATTGGTCAGAACGATAATAAAACAATCTGGTGAATATTTGACAATATCTTTCGTAACACTTTTCATGATACTTGCATTCGTACTCACAAGGTCATCTCTGCTCATTCCTGGTTTCCGTGGAATACCTGCAGTGATGACGACAATATCTGAATCAGCGGTGTCCTTGTAATCGGAAGTTCCAATAATATTAGCATCAAACCCTTGAACAGGGCTCGCTTCTAACATATCTAATGCCTTCCCCTTGGTAGGTTGTTCCGAATTGGGGATATCCACAAGTACGACATCACCTAACTCCTTTTGGGCCGCCATGAGAGCCGTGGTCGTTCCTGTAAAACCGCTTCCGACAACACTTATCTTTCTTCGTCTGATTGCCATATTAGTCATCTCCTCGTTTTTGGATAAGTATCTTACCCTTCTCAAAGTGATGTTACGTTGAAAAGTTTATAGATTATTAATAAGCGCATCTCCAAATTCTGAACATTTCACTTCAGTCGCTCCATCCATTAAGCGCGCGAAGTCATACGTCACCGTCTTACTACCGATAGTTTTGTCCATGGCATTTTCGATCATGTCTGCAGCTTCGCCCCATCCTAAGTGACGTAACATTAAAACACCAGACAAAAGAACAGACGATGGATTCACTTTATCCAAACCGGCATATTTTGGTGCTGTACCGTGAGTGGCTTCAAAAATGGCATGTCCTGTATCGTAATTGATGTTTGCGCCAGGAGCAATACCAATTCCGCCAACCTGTGCAGCTAAAGCGTCAGATATATAGTCACCGTTTAAATTCATTGTTGCTACAACATCAAATTCTTTAGGACGTGTAAGAATTTGTTGAAGGAAAATATCCGCAATAGCATCCTTCACAATAATTTTGCCATCTGCTTCTGCTTGTGACTGGGCTTCATTTGCAGCATCGTTCCCTTTTTCTTCTACAATTTTATCGTATTCAGCCCATGTAAAGACTTTGTCACCAAATTCCTTTTCCGCTAATTCATAGCCCCAATTTTTGAAGGCCCCTTCAGTGAATTTCATGATATTTCCTTTATGGACGAGCGTTACACTCTTTCGTCCCTCGTCTAATGCATATTGAATAGCTGCACGTACAAGGCGCTCAGTTCCTTGTTGAGACACTGGCTTAATACCGATGCCTGATGTTTCAGGGAAGCGGATCTTCGTTGCTCCCATTTCATTTTGAAGAAAATCAACGATTTTTTTCACATCCTCAGTGCCTTCTTGGTACTCAATTCCCGCATAGATGTCTTCTGAATTCTCACGGAAAATAACCATATCTGTATCCTGCGGTCGTTTAACTGGTGATGGGACACCTTCAAACCATCTCACTGGACGTAGACATGTGTAAAGGTCAAGCTCTTGACGTAACGCCACATTTAAAGAACGGAACCCTCCACCGATAGGCGTAGTTAACGGTCCTTTTATCGCAATAATATATTCACGAATAGTATCCAAAGTTTGATCCGGCAACCACTCACCTGTTTGCGTATGAGCTTTCTCACCAGCTAACACTTCTGTCCAATGAATTTTTTTCTCACCGTTATAGGCTTTATCAACGGCAGCTTCAATCACACGTGAGGCAGCCTTCCAAATATCTGGCCCAATACCATCACCTTCGATATATGGAATAACTGGCTCATTCGGAACATTTAATACACCATTATTTACAGTAATTTTCTGTCCTGACATAAAAAAACCTCCTAATAGTCACTATGTAATATATTTATACTGCCAACATCCTTTAAGGAATGCAACAGACAGCACATGACTTTGATTATACTCGAAAAAAGACATACGTTAAAAGAGGAGTTTGATCGTCCCCTCTTTTATCCGCCATCATTATCTTTCTTCGAGTGGTATCCAGGCCTGATGATCTGGTCCTGTGTATTCTGCACGTGGTCGAATAAGTCGGTTATTTTCAAATTGTTCAAGAATATGAGCTATCCAACCAGAAACACGACTTACAGCGAAAATAGGTGTAAAAATATCGTGCTCAATGCCAAGGCTGTGATAAACGGATGCAGAATAAAAATCCACATTCGGTAATAACCCTTTCTCATTCGTTACAATTTCATCAATTTTAACACTCATATCATACCACTTGTTAGTTCCTGTAATTTCAGTCAACTGGCGAGACATTTCCTTTAAATGTTTGGCACGAGGATCACCATTTTTATATACCCTGTGACCGAACCCCATAATTTTCACTTTGCGAGCTAAAGCGTCTTTTATATAGGCCTCTGCCTTATCCACCTCACCGATGTCTGTAAGCATCGCCATCACCCGCTCATTGGCACCACCATGTAGAGGGCCTTTAAGAGCGCCAATTGCAGCTGTAATCCCCGAATACATATCGGACAATGTTGCCACACAAACCCTAGCGGTAAAAGTTGAGGCATTTAACTCATGATCTGCATGTAAAACGAGCGCTTTATTAAAAGCTTTCTCAGAGATAGCATCAGGTTTCTCTCCATTGAGCATATAAAGGAAATTAGCAGCAAAACTTAAATTTTCATTAGGTTTAACCGGTTCTTTACCACGCCTTATCCGCGAAAAAGCGGTTATGATAGTTGGAAGCTGTGCCTGAAGTTTAATTGCTTTTCTATAGTTAGCAGCCTCATCCTGCTCATCCGCTTCTTCATCAAACAAAGCAAGGTTAGAAACAGCTGTTCTTAACATCGCCATAGGGTGAACTTTATCAACGGGAAAAGTACGTAATTGCTCAATGACTGCCTCGGGAACTACGGCTGCGGAAGACAGTTCTGTTTTAAAAGAGATCAGTTCTTGTTCATTGGGAAGCTTATGATTCCACAATAAATAAATCACTTCTTCAAAACTGGCATAATCAGCTAAATCATCAATATTATAACCGTGATAAGTTAATACCCCATCAATAATTGAGCTTACACTTGATGTCGTAGCAACGACACCTTCCAATCCTTTAGTCGTACTCATGCTACCTCTCCTTTACAGATAAAATATGCGGTTTCTCATTATTCCTTCTTTCATCCTCCAAGGTTTCTCGATTAACTCGTATTTACGACAGACAATTTACTCCTGTGCGTGAAACTAGTGGTACTACTCTATTTATTTTCCTTCGATACTTTCTCATAAACATGCGCTCAGCCTTAAATAATTGACTAAGAAATCTCTTTTAGTAAGCGTTTACGAAAAACCTTAGTTAGCGAGAGCAACTTAACTGTCTATGTATTTCTTTTTATTCGTTTATCATTATACCATTTTTAACATTTTTGTGAACGAAAAAGTTTTAAAGGAAGAAAATATTCTGATTTATACTACTATTTCAAATAAAACGAACCTTCGATCAGTGGGAGTTCTCGTTCTGCCCCACTAATTGGTAATTAATTACCCCCACCTAAATTGAGTTACTTTTCTCTCTATCTTATTGAGCCTTTAGGTTTAATGACGCTTATCAGTGATAAATTGATAGATTTTTTCTAAGACGATTATCCGCCAATAGAGCTGAAAAATTCAACCATTTTCATGGCCAGATAAGCAATTCCAGCACCGATAAGTGGACCTACAGCTACGCCGTTAAAGACAGCCACAGCAAGAATCGTCCCGAACACCAATGCAGCAGTAATATGTGGATCATTTTGAAGCAATTCAATCCCATTAGCAGCAATGATAGCCACAAAAATGCCGGAGGCTAAAGCAATCCATGCATATGATGATTTCAAAGCTTCTTGTAGGTCTCTAAAACCAATATCCCCCGTTACTATGGGAACTAAGACAGCAATAGTTATAATTGTAACGCCTATATTAATCCCTTTTTGCTGAGCAAACGGTAAAATTTTATCAGCTAATCCACTCCATTTAACAACAAGCAGAAACACGACAGCAATAATTAAAGATTGATTTTTAGCAAATAAGCCAATAGCAAGTAAAATAAGCATAAAAATAGTTGGTTGAGTCATTATTATTCCCCTTCTATCCATCATTCCGCTAACTATACTATCACAGTTCCTCTCTTTCTCGCACCAGTTATCCCCTCCTTCGTCTTAACTTCCCTTACTCCTCACCTCAAAAAAATCTTATCTTTGAGTATAAACAAACAGGACATGCATACATTCATATAAGTAGTTCACCCTAACCGCGCACATTTCAAAGATATTAAGACTCTAATACTGATTTAAGCAGGTGAAATAGATGTCTGAAAGATCTTTTCTTTTAATCAAACGTACCGTCATTTTGTCAAGTATCATTCTTGTTGTAATGGCTACCGTGGCAGTAGCTATTATGTATTTTTACCCATTTTTATTAGCTATTGTTTTCTCTTTGATTTTTTTGCCTTTTGTAAACTACTTAGAAAATTATTTACGATGGAAAAGAGCCGTGGCTACATTTATTGTTATTGCAACTTTCATCTTACTATTAATGATATTAATGACGGTCATTATAGCAGAAATGGTACAAGGGTTGTCGTTCTTAGCAAAAGTCTTACCGAGTTATATAGAAGAATTGACCAAAACTATTCAGCAATGGATAAACACATATTTATTCCCTTTTATTGCGGATTTTTCTCAATTCACTAGTGGTTTAGAACGTGAATCTGGTATGACATTTGATCAATCAATTGATCAAATTTTAAATGAAGGAAGTATGCAGATTGGAAATATCATTCAAGCTTTTCTAAATCAATTAAAGGACTTTTTCATAGCCTTCCCACACGCGTTAACAATGATTCTATTCTCTTTACTAGCCTCCTTTTTTATTACGAAAGACTGGCCGCAACTCATGATTTGGATAAATACTCATTTACCTCATCATTTCACATATGTAAGTGGGAGAATTTTCAAAGAGTGGAAAGCTGCCTTAGGTCATTATTTGATGGCTCAGTTCATTTTAGTCCTCATAACTGCATTTATTGTTTTTGCAGGTTTAATTATTCTTAACGTTAATTATGCTTTCACCACAGCCCTCCTAATTGCTGTTGTTGATATCTTTCCCTATATAGGAACGGGAATCGTGTTCATCCCATGGATTATTTATTCTTTTTTAAATGCTAATTGGTATATGACAACCGGACTGTCTATTTTATATGGGGTCGTCGTCATTCAAAGACAGCTTTCTGAACCAAAAATTCTTGCTCATCATATGGGGATGCCTACCTTAGTTTTATTATTTACTGTATTTGCTTGTTATCAGGTGTTTGGTTTTGCCGGCATACTCTTTGGACCTTTTATCTTAATAATCATTCAAACGCTGAAAAATGCCCGTGTACTTGAAGAAATTAAGCATTATTTGTTCCGGTAAATCATCTTTAAGGAGTCGGCAATTCAAATTAGAACAGTGGCAGTATCTGTTGTAAACGTCTACAGAAAGAGGCTGGGACTAACCCCAGTGAATAAGGCTGGCCCTCACTTATTGTGAGAGCCATTTTTTAATTCATATTTTCTTTATTTTAGGTTGCTTGTCAAAAATATACTCGCTTGTCATGTCCAAGGCTTCAGCTCTTGCTTTTCCCGCAGGCGTCTCGTGTTTTGACAATCAACGGAATTAAATAAAACTCATTTAAAATAATACGCAAAAAGGATACCTTCTGAACAGAATCAGAGATATCCTTATGTTTAAAGATTATGAAGACTTTTTTTAAAATTACACACTTGATAAAGAATATCTATGATTTTGTTCGTGTTCAAAATTCGATGATAATCATTCTACCTATTTACGGCCCCATCGATTATGGGAGACATAAATAAAGCTGCCAGATTTAACGGCTTTTTGAAATATTCGCTGTAAAAATCCTTTAAAAACAGCTCTCGTTTGGGGAATAAGTAAGAAGAAGCCAAGAGCGTCGGTAATAAATCCTGGTGTTAAAAGAACTACGCCACCAACGAGTATGCAAATACCATCAAGCATTACACCACTAGGCATTTGTCCTTGTGAGGCCTGCATTTGGGCTGTTCTAATGGCATTAAGGCCTTCTTTTTTTGCAAGGGCTGCCCCTAATACACCTGTTAATATAATTAATAATATCGTAACAGGCACACCAAACGCATTACCTGATAGAATAAGTACCCAAATTTCCAGAGCAGGAACGATAATCAAGAGAAGTAAAAACAATTTTCCCATTATATTTCTTCCTTTCACAGTTACGTCAGCACGGACGTTAACATCTCTGTTTGCCTTCAGTTGTTATGAACCCTTTTCTACTTTGTAAAACATAATCTGAAGGCTAATATAAAAAGAAGGAATAGTACCTATTCCTTCTTTTTGTAAATATATTATAAGATACTTGCTTGTCCTTTGTAAATCTTTCCGTGCTGGCTGTCCACAGTAATTTCATCGCCATCAGTGAATGTTGAAGTCGCATCCTCTACACCAACCACTACAGGGATCCCTAAATTAAGGCCTACTACCGCAGCATGAGATGTTAACCCACCCTGTTCAGTAATAACAGCAGACGCTTTTTCAAACGCATCCATCATATCCCGGTCTGTGTTCGGCGTGACAAGAATATCGCCTTCTTTTGTTTTAGTTAAAGCATCATTAGCTGTTTTAGCAATGACTACTTGACCTGTAGCAGATTTCCGGCCAATTCCTTGACCTTTAGCAGCTATCTCACCGATCACGTGAACTTTCATGAGGTTTGTTGTTCCTTTTTCACCTACAGGAACACCTGCTGTAATAACGACAAGATCCCCATTTTTCACGAGGTTTGTTTTTAACGCCTCATCTACAGAAAGGTGAAGCATTTCATCTGTCGTCTCTACTTGAGGCCCTACTTGGGTATAAACTCCCCATACGAGAGCTAATGCTCTTGAAACACGCTCATTTCGTGTAATAGCTACGATTTTAGCTTCTGGTCGATATTTTGAAATCATACGAGCAGTATGGCCACTTTCAGTTGATGTAAGAATAGCTGCTGCTTGCAAATTTTGCGCAGTATGAGTAACAGACTCACTAATAGCATTTGTGACTGTTGGCTCACTTTCTTTTGAGCGTTTACGTAAGATATCTTTGTATTTAAGAGCTGTCTCTGTTTTTAATGCAATATTGCTCATTGTTTGGACAGATTCAACTGGATACAATCCAGCTGCTGTTTCTCCTGAAAGCATAATAGCATCCGTACCGTCAAAAATGGCATTAGCAACATCACTAGCCTCAGCACGAGTTGGTCTTGGGTTGCGCTGCATAGAATCAAGCATTTGAGTCGCTGTAATAACAGGTTTCCCTAGCTTATTACACTTTTTAATTAAATCTTTTTGAACGAGCGGCACATCCTCAGCTGGGATCTCTACCCCTAAATCCCCGCGCGCTACCATAAGGCCATCGGATACTTCAAGGATTTCATCGATGTTATCGACGCCTTCCTGATTCTCGATTTTAGGTATAATTTGGATATGTGTCGCATCGTGTTTTTCTAATAACTCTCTAATTTCTAGAACATCAGAAGCACGGCGAACGAAGGAAGCAGCGATAAAATCGACACCTTGTTCAATACCAAATATGATATCATTAGCGTCTTTTTCAGTAATACCTGGAAGGTTAACACTAACATTAGGCACGTTAACACCTTTTTTATTTTTTAATACCCCACTGTTCAAAACTTCTGTTACCAGTTCATTGTCTTTAATTTCAGTTACTTGCAATTCGATAAGGCCATCATCCAGTAAAAGCTTAGACCCAACGTGTACATCATTAATAAGACCTGGATATGTTACTGAAATAACATCCTTATTCCCTGTCACCTCAGTCATAGAGACGCGGACAGTACTACCACGTTCTAATGATGCTTCTCCGCCTTCAAGTGTTTGTGTGCGAATTTCCGGGCCTTTAGTATCAAGTAAAAGGGCCACATTTTCACCAGTTTCACGTGCAGCTTTTCGGATATTTTCGATTCTTGCACCATGTTCCTCATAATCACCATGAGAGAAATTTAATCGTGCCACATTCATACCGGATTTAATAATATCCGTTAGTTTTTCTTTCGATTCACTTGCTGGTCCAATCGTACATACAATCTTAGTCTTCCTCATTTATTATCCTCCTCTTTATGTGTAACACTTTACTCATTTTGTTCCCACACGAAAACTAGGACAAACTATTTGTCCCAGTTATATGTAGTGTCGGCGTGTCATTTAGGTACTTAAATTGACAGCTCTTTAGAAAGTTTATACATAGCGTTGTCAAGTTCATGTGGTCTTGCAAGAACTTCATCAATCTCGTGGGATACAAGTTGATTATTCTCAATACCTACCATTTTCCCTGCTTGTCCCTCTAGTAGCATTTCGACAGCTTTTGCGCCTAAGCGACTGGCAAGGACACGATCTTGCGCTGTTGGAGAACCGCCACGTTGAATGTGACCAAGTACTGTCACCCGTGTTTCAAGATCTGTTTTGTCTTGAATAACTTTTCCTATTTCGACGCCAGAGCCTACACCTTCAGCTACTACAATAATACTGTGCTTTTTACCTCGCTGATGCCCTCTTTCTAGACGTTTAATAATGTCTTCCATGTCCTCATTAACTTCAGGGATCATAATCGTTTCAGCCCCATCTGCTAGTCCTGCCCATAGCGCAAGATCTCCAGCATCTCTTCCCATCACTTCAATAACGTAAGTGCGCTCATGAGATGTTGCTGTATCCCTGATTTTATCAATCGCTTCAATAACTGTATTTAACGCTGTATCAAATCCAATTGTAAAATCTGTACCTGGAATATCATTATCTATTGTGCCTGGAACACCCACGGTTGGGTAACCATGTTCAGTGAGCTTTTCAGCGCCACGGAAAGAACCATCCCCACCGATAACTACGAGACCTTCAATGCCGAATTTTTTTAATTGCTCAATACCTTTTTTTTGACCTTCTAGCGTTTTAAATTCTTCACAGCGGGCCGTATAAAGCATTGTGCCGCCTCTATGAATAATATCGCCTACGGAACCAAGCTCCAATTTTTTAATATCACCACTAATTAAGCCGGCATAACCTGAATAAATACCATAAACTTCCACATCGTGAAAGATAGCTTTACGGACAACAGCTCTGATGGCTGCATTCATTCCAGGAGAATCACCACCACTAGTTAGTACACCAATTCGTTTCATCGATCGATTCACCTCTGTTTAACATCTGTTTGTTTTATAACATGTGTTAAAAATACCATTTTCATTAATCAAAAACAATAGACAGCCTGTGTCAGGCTAGTGTCAGCTCTGAAATGAATGAAGTCCCATGTCTTATTCCTCAGCATTGACAACGTTTTCATCCGTATATTGGCCGATTTTATTAAATTTTTCGTAACGTTTGTTCACAATTTCGCTCAGGTCAATTTTTTTCAGTTCTAGCAGTGCTGATTTTATAGTTAACCGAATATAGCCTGTTTGAGTATCAACATTTCGATGGGCGCCTCCACGGATTTCTGGTATGACATCGTCAATTAAACCAAGCTCCTTTAACTCAGGTGCTGTAATTTTCATCGTTTCTGCTGCCCGCTTAGCTTGTGAAGCATCTTTCCACAGCAATGCGGCGGCTCCTTCCGGTGAGATAACGGAATACGTAGAATTCTCTAGCATATAGAGCCGATCACCTACACCTAATGCAAGGGCGCCACCACTGCCACCTTCACCGATGACAATACATATAATAGGTGTTTTTAAGCCAGCCATAGAAATAAGATTTTTAGCAATCGCTTCACTTTGCCCTCTTTCTTCAGCTGCTTTTCCCGGATAAGCCCCTTTTGTATCAATAAAACATATGATAGGACGCTTAAATTTCTCCGCCTGTTTCATAAGACGTAATGCTTTACGATAGCCTTCTGGATGTGGCATACCAAAATTACGCCGTAAATTTTCTTTCGTATCTTTCCCCCGCTGGTGACCAATGACTGTCACTGGCTCCTCTTCGAATTTAGCAATCCCTGCAATAATAGCCTCGTCATCCCCATAGGCTCTGTCACCATGCAACTCAAGGAAATCTGTGAAAAGTCGATCAATATAATCTCGCGTCCCTGGCCTATTGTTATGTCTTGCAATCTGCACACGATCCCAGGCGCCCATATTACCATATATATCTTCTTCTAACTGCTCAAGACGCCCCTCTAATTTCTCAATTTCTCCTGAAAGATCAATGTCTTTTTCTAATGTGAACGTTTTAAGCTCTGAAATTTTATTTCGCAGTTCAATAATCGGTTTTTCGAAAGGGAATTGATCAGCCATGGTCTTCCTCCTTCTTTTCGTGTGCACCAGGAAAATGTATTTCCAAAATCGTAGTCAACACTTGTTTCATGTCTTTTCTATGAACTACTTTATCCAGTTGGCCATGTTTTAATAAAAATTCTGCTGTCTGAAAATCTTCTGGTAACTTTTGACGAATTGTTTGTTCAATGATACGCCGTCCAGCAAATCCAATGAGTGCAGCTGGTTCAGCTAGATTAATATCACCTAATGAAGCAAAACTAGCAGAAACTCCGCCAGTTGTTGGATGTGTCATCACACTAATAAATAAACCGCCTTCTTCGTGTAGTCGGTTTAATGCTGTACTTGTTTTTGCCATCTGCATAAGGCTGAAAACGCCTTCCTGCATTCTAGCTCCTCCAGAAGCTGAAAATAAAATGAATGGTAAATTCTCTTTAATCGCTCGTTCAATCGCTCTTGTAATTTTTTCCCCAACAACTGATCCCATACTCCCCATGCGAAAGCGGGCGTCCATAACGCCAATTATAACGTCAAATCCACCTATTTTCCCTTTTCCAGTAACAATGGCTTCATTTAATTCAGTTGTATCCCGGTCTTTCGCAGACTTTTCTTTATAATCAGGGAATTTTAAAGGGTCACCGGCAACAAGACTGGAGTCGAATTCTTCAAATGTTCCTTCGTCCAGCGTAAAATCTAGCCTATCCCAAGCTGTAAGACGGTGATGAAACTGGCATTGATCACAGACCATTTTATTCTTCTTAAGCTCTTTAATATACATTATTGATTTGCATTGCGGACATTTAGCCATTAAACCTTCTGGCACTTCTTGTTTCGCCTGTTCAGAAGGAATCGTAGCATACTTTTTTTTCTTTGAAAAAATTCTCATAATGTCACCTCTTTTTACGTCGTAATAAGATAGGGATAATTCCTAAACTGTTTCAATGAATGACAAAGATTAACAATTAAATAAAGATTCTATCATCGAAAGGTCATAGCGTGTCGTCATAAATATGAGATAATGTACCTTAAGTGTTTGAAAGTTAGTCCTAAACAATTTTTTCCATAAATAAGTTTCATCATACTTTTTTTCTATATGGAATACAAGTCATGCTTGTTCATTATTTTGAGAGAACTTATTAACCAAATTTAACAGGTATCAATTTTTAGAAGCGACTGTTAATTAAATGCTTACTTAACGCTTGGACTACTGCGGTCTCATCTCTTGCTTCCAGTGCCCGATAAATTTCCTCGTGCTCTTCTAACGCATCGTCTGGACGTCCTTCTCTTGATAAAGATTGTTCTAACGCTATTTTTGCGTACTCAACTAGAGGACGCCAAATATTTATTAATAAGTTATTATGGCTAGTTTCTACAAGCGTTTGATGGAATAAATAATCTTCTTCAACAGGTATTACGCCAGTGGCGTATTTTTTAATAGCTGTATTGATGAGCTTTTTCAATTTTGCTAATTGATGTTCTTCCACTCTCTCACAACCAAGTCTGACTGCTTCTATTTCAAGAATACGTCGTGTTTCAGTAACATCTTCTTTCGCTTTTTTTTCTTTCAGCAAAAAACTTGCTAAAATGTCAGCTAGCCGGTGGCTTCCTGCTTGCTGTATAAATGTCCCTTCACCTTTTCTTGTTTCAATGAGATCCAAAAGCTCTAAAGCCCGTAAAGCTTCCCTCACTGAAGATCGACCAGCTTGTAAACGTTCGGCAAGTTCACGTTCCGATGGTAGTTTATCTCCCGGCTCCAACTGATCATCTTGCATAATGCGACTAATTTCTTTTAATATATTTAAATATACCTTACTACCTACACTCATACGTTTACGTCAGTCCTTCCGACAATCATTCGTTTTCAGTGGTGAAGGGCTCTCAACCATGATAGTGAGAACCCTTGTAGGCTTGATGTTTAAGTATATTAAGGCTTTTAAGTGTTATCAATCATCGTCAGATCTTTCGTTCTTATTTCTACGTCTTTTGGGTCTACCTGCCTTCTTGCAACGCCTGTCTCCATAGCAGCTTGTGCCACACTTTTCGCAACAGCAGGTGCTACTCTCGCATCAAATGGAGCAGGTATGACATAATCTTCGTTTAACTCGCTTTCTCCCACAAGGCCTGCAATAGCCTTTACTGCAGCTACTTTCATCTCTTCATTGATGTGAGTGGCGTAGACATCTAGAGCGCCACGAAAAATACCTGGGAAAGCTAATACATTATTTACTTGATTAGGAAAGTCAGATCTTCCAGTGCCTATTACACTGGCTCCAGCCTCTTTAGCCTCCTCTGGCATTATTTCTGGTACAGGGTTAGCCATTGCAAAAATAATGGGATTATCATTCATAGATTTAACCATTTCTTTTGTTAACGCACCTGCTACAGAAACCCCAATAAAGACATCCGTTCCTTTTATAATTTCTTCAAGTGAGCCATCCCGTTTTTCCAAGTTTGTCACGAGAGCCATATCTTGCTTCAATTGATTCATGCCATAAGGACGCCCATCATAGATGGCTCCTTTTGAATCACAAAGAATAAAATGTTTACATCCCATACTCATTAGTAACTTTATAATAGCAATGCCTGCTGCTCCTGCACCATTAACCACTACTTTAATTTCTCCAAGTTTTTTACCTGATAATTTTAAAGCATTCAAGAGACCAGCAGCGGTCACAATTGCAGTACCATGCTGATCATCGTGAAACACAGGAATGTTCATTTCTTTTTTTAATCGCTCTTCTATTTCAAAGCACCTTGGTGCCGCAATATCTTCCAAATTAATACCACCAAATGTTGGCTCCATTCGTTTAACCGTTTCTACGATAGCTTCAACATCCGTTGTATTAAGGCATATTGGAAATGCATCGACACCAGCAAACGATTTAAACAAAACGGCTTTGCCTTCCATAACAGGCATGGCAGCTTCCGGTCCGATATTTCCTAAACCAAGGACAGCAGTTCCATCCGATACTACCCCTACCATATTTCCTTTAACTGTATAGTCATACACTGTTTTAGGGTTTTCAAATATCTCTTTACATGGCTCAGCAACACCTGGTGAATAAGCTAACGACAAATCCTCTGCATTACGTACAGCTACTTTGGGTGTCGTTTCGATTTTCCCTTTTTTAACTCGATGCATATGTAATGCTTCTTCCCTGAGTGTCGTCACGCTTCTCACACTCCCTTCTCCCGTATATTGGAGTGGTCTGACCACCCGTTGGACATGTTACATTATAACAAATATTTTATCTTCTTACACCCTCGGATTTTTTAAATAGACGTTCTTTGCTCCAATTAGGCTTTTTAGTCTAATAAGAAAGTCCTCATTATCAGTGACATTCCACATCTCCGATAGCCTAACAGCCTTGTTTGTTGACTGATACTTTAACACAACAGGTACTTCACCAGGCATATTTTGTAGCAGCTCTTTTAGGTCATCTAAACCCTGTTTTTCATGAAGATGGGTAATAAATAGATATAAGACAGGCTGCTGTCTTTCTTTCTCTTTTCGTTTTAGTTCCTCGATCGTCACACATTTATCAAGCACTACTTTTTTAGTTCCATTATGAAGTTGGACCTTTCCTTCAATAAATACTAACTCATCCCTTTGAAATTTTGTGTGTGACGTACTATACGCTTGTGGAAAAATGGTTATTTCCATTTCTCCAGATTCATCTGATAAACGGATGAAAGCCATTTGTTCTTTCTTCTTCGTTTGAATCACACGCACATCTTCCACCATTCCTGCCATCCTAACTGTATGATGATCAGATAAGTCTTTGATCTTATGTATTGTCATCCGGTCGTATGGAGACAAGATCACTTTTTCATGTTCAATAGGATGTCCTGAGGCATAAAAACCTAACACTTCTTTTTCAGATTGAAGTCTATCTTTAGCAGATAAAGGATTTACCTGAGTATAGTGCGGTTTCTGTTCCTCTTCAAAAAATAAAAAGTCTTCGCCTAGTGTTAGTTTCTCCTGCTCCTTTTCACCGTATTCAATGGCATCATCTAATGATGCTAATAACGTCGCGCGATCAATGTTAAAATCATCGAGAGCTCCTGAAAGAATGAGCGATTCCAACGTTCTTCTTCCGAGAAGTCTTAACGGTAATCTGGCACATAAATCAAACAAATCCTCAAACATCCTTTTTTCTCTCTCCTGTAGGAGAGCATTTACCGTTTGTATACCTACATTTTTAAGAGCAGCTAGACCAATCCATATACAGTTATCATATATAGTAAATCCTGTTTCGCTTGTATTAATGGATGGGCGTTGCACGTTAATCCCTTTACGCTTAGCTTCAGCAATATATTCCGCTAATTTATCTTGATGGTGAAGTGACATATCCATTAAGCCACTTAAAAATTCTAACGGATAATTAGCTTTTAAGTAGGCTAACTGGTAGGAGATCATGCTGTACGCTACTGCGTGACTTCTGTTGAATCCATAATCAGCAAAACGAACGATCAAGTCATACACTTTCTCAGCTTCTTCTATAGTGTATCCTTGCTCTACCGCCCCTCCAATAAAGGTTACCCTCGTTTCTTCTAAAGTCTCACGTTTCTTTTTACCTACCGCCCGTCTCAGCACATCTGCCTGCCCGAGACTAAATCCTGCCATTTTTGAAGCAATCTGCATAATTTGTTCTTGATAAATGAGCACGCCATATGTAGGTTCTAGAATAGCCTGCAAATCATCATGGGGATAGATGACTGTTTCTTCGCCGTGCTTCCGTTTAATGTAAGATGGAATGTTTTCCATAGGCCCGGGGCGGTATAACGCATTTACCGCAACAATGTCTTCAAAATGGGATGGTTTCAATCGATTTAACACACTTTTCATCCCCGAAGATTCAAGTTGGAAAACACCACTTGTGTCTCCTTCTCCCAATAAAGCAAATGTAGCCTCATCCTCCAAAGAAAGTGTCGTGATTTGAAGCTCGTGTCCAGAATTTTTTTTCACAAGCTCACTTATTTTTTCAATAAAGCTTAAATTCCTCAATCCAAGAAAATCCATTTTTAATAAGCCGATACTTTCCAAATCCCCCATAGGATATTGGGTTAATGATAGCCCGTCATGTCCTTTCTGTAACGGGACCACATCCGTGAGCGGCGCTTGACTGATAACGATACCGGCCGCATGAACCGATGTATGTCTAGGTAACCCTTCGATATCTGATGCAACTTTAAACAGTAATGTTAATTCATCATCATCTTTCATCAGATCCTTTAAGGCAGGTGTTTCACTAACAGCTTGACGTATTCGCAAATTTGGCTTGCTTCGTATGAGCTTTGCCACTTTATCAATTTTTCTTGGTTCCAAGCTTAATACTTTACCAGCATCGCGCAATGCAGCTTTAGCAGCTAATGTTCCGAATGTCACAATTTGGGCCACATGCTGCGCACCATATTTACGTGCTACATAATGAATGACTTCATCACGTTGCTGGTCAGAAAAATCAATATCGATATCCGGCATAGACACACGTTCAGGGTTTAAAAAGCGTTCAAAAAGTAAGCCATATTTTATTGGGTCTACTTGCGTAATTTTTAAGACGTAAGCGACTAGTGAGCCGGCTGCAGATCCACGACCAGGACCTGTCAAAATATCATTCTTATGAGCATAATTCATAAAATCAGCTACAATAAGGAAATAGTCTGAATAATTCATGTCAAAAATCACACGCAATTCATAGTCAAGCCTGTCATAAACCTCTTTGCTAGGATTCACATATCTTTCTTCTAAACCTTTTTTACAAAGACGTTCTAGTAGTGTCTCGGCGGTCTCTCCATCTGAAACGGGAAACTTCGGTAAAACCAGTTCACCCAGAGGAATCTCAACATGACACCGATCAGCTAATTTCCCTGTTTCCTCAAGCGCTTCTGGCCAGGAAGAGAAAGCGTGAATCATTTCGTCTTCATCTTTTAAATAATATTCTTCAGATGAAGCGTGGCTCTGCTGTTCCTTAAGTGTTTCCCCTGCTTTAATAGCTTCGACTACTCTGTGAGCCTCTACTTGTTCTTTTTCTATAAAATGAACATGGTTTGTAGCTACTACTTTCGCTTGTTCTTTTAAAGCCCAATCTCTAACAGCAAGTAGTTTTTCCCGTTCCTCTCGCCTCCAATGATTTTGTACTTCAATATACACATTCTCCTCGCCAACTGACCTTTTAAGATAGGTGTACATTTTTTCTGCTTCATTTTGGACACCTTCGTATAGGGCGTTTTGGATTTTCCCTTGTTGAAATGGGCTAATAATGATGACCCCTTTTAGAGTAGCTAGTTCCTCATATAAAATATACGGCTCATAAGCATTTTCTCTGTTTTGTGCTTGACTTGTTAATTTTAATAATGTTTGATAGCCTTCAAAATTTTCCGCTAAAAAAATAAGGCGTTCTTCTGTACGACTTCGCGATAATAATGGCCCTTCTGAAACCTTTAATTCAACACCGATAATCGGTTTAATATTATGTGAACGACACGCTTTATAAAAAGGAATAACACCGTACATAGCATCAATATCCGTTAATCCTATCGCTTTAAATTGCTTTTTTGCAGCTGTCTCCACGAGGTCGGCTATTTTCGCTACACTTTGCAGTAGACTAAATTCACTATGAACGTGCAAATGGACAAAAGCCATTATAATCCCCCCTTTAATGCCTCTAAATTCTCTATCTTCTAATTAAAGACTGCTATGAGCCGCCTGTTGGTTTTTATTATAGTCTATGTACAAGTATATACCAAACATACGTTTGTTTCATTGTTAATTTGTTGTCATACGGGCTGTAGATTGTCCATAAGTATAGACTATGAGCCTGTTTCCAAGGAGGATTTTTCATGGATAAAGACTTTCTCGCAACACTTGTTATAGATTTCTTCGTGGCTTTCGGCGTCATTATTGGTGGTACGATCATCGGTGGCATTGGAGCCTACCTTATTGGAAAACCCCCTCTATCTATTATGTATGATTTAGCCTCCAGTTTAAAGATATGGGCTCTCGTAGCTGCTATAGGCGGAACATTCGATGCCATCTCCACACTAGAGCGAGGTATTTTCGAAGGAACACATGCTGATATTGTCAAAACATTAATTATGATTTTTGCCGCCCTGTCAGGCGCACACAGTGGGACGGTTTTAATTCAGTGGATCACCCAAGAGGGGATAAAATGAGGATTCCTACTTTGTACCGTGACAAAAGCTGGCAGCGTTTTTTTGCCGGTTTTTTTCTCGGTACCATCATCGGCTGGGTATTTTTTCTTTTCCAATTCGGTACTGTTCATGAAAATCTCTTATTAGAAATTGGCAATCAACAAGCTGTCATTGACAAACATGAGAAAACAATTGACATCTTACGAGAAGATCAAGATAAACAAAATAGAGAAAATCAGCAATTGTTAACTGTTCAGGATATTCGTATTGAATTTATTAATGAATCAGAGGTGAAGCTAAGCGAATTAACTTTACATGAACTAAGAGATGCGGTGGAAAGTGAATTAGAGAACGTTCGTAATAAAGATATCGAATCCGTTGCCAATTCAAGGGAATTTCTATTAAAAACTGTGGAAAATAAAATATTTATTATCAATGATAAACGTTTCCAGCTAAAGGTGGAGCAGCTTTTTCTTTTCACAACACTAGAAATCCATGTCATGATTGTTTCTGCTGACTAGAACGTACTTTAAAGAATGTATACGTCGTTCAATCTTAATCGAGGTCTCTCCCCTCTCTATTTTGAGCAGAGAGGTTTACGGACGGTTAATCTGTGGTAAAAAGAGAGATGCCCTCAAAGACAGTCTCTCTTCTAGCTCTTCTTATTAGTAAACTTTCTTTTGTATATGCAGTTTACTGATGAACTTCTTTCTAGTTATGCTCATACAACTGTCACTCATTTACAGATTTGCTCTAATTCCTTTAAAAAAGTATCCGTTTCTTCCCACGAAAAGAGGGATGCCCCAGATGCCATTGGATGCCCTCCACCGTTGAAACGAGCAGCTAACTCATGAATCTCTGGCCCTTTCGAGCGGATTCTGGCTCTAATCACATCTTCTTCCTCCACAAAAAAGACCCATGCTTTTAATCCCTTGAGTGTTGAGAAGCTATTAACAACTGAAGCAGCCTCTTTAGAGGTTACGTGATATGTTTCAAGTACATCTTTGGGCAAACGCACGACACCTACACCACTGTCACTTACCGTTAATTGACTTAAGACATAACCTTGGAGTTTTAAGACCGCTAATGGCGTCTCATAAAGGTCGTCATACAGCTCTGGCCGCGAAAAACCTGTTTGAACGAGACGTGCTGCGGCCAAAAATGTTTTTTCCGTTGTATTTGGAAAACGGAAACGACCTGTATCTCCTACAATTCCTGCATACAATAGACGAGCTATCTCTTGATTTAAACTAGCTCCCTCGGCTTCGCACGCTTCAAACAAGTCAAAAATCATTTCTGAGGTTGAACTGGCGTTTGTATCCACCCACCTTAACGTACCATATGTATCCACATCAGGGTGATGATCTATTTTAATCACGACGTTTGCGTTAACATAGCGTTGGTCATCGATACGATCTGTATTAGCTGTATCACACACGATCACTAGTGAACGCTGAAAAATATCATCATCTACCTCATCCATCTGTGCTAGAAAACCGAGGGATTCTTCCTGCTCTCCTGCAAGATAAACTTTCTTATGGGGAAATACAGTGTGAATTAATGCTTTCAATCCCGCTTGTGACCCAATGGCATCTGGATCAGGACGTACATGACGGTGAATGATAATTGAATCCCATTTTTTAATCTCATTAATAATTGTTTGTTTCATGGTCATTGTCATTATCTCAGTCCTCTCATACTTACACCTTCTTATCTAAACAAGGAAAACAGTTATAGCTATTTGCTTACTTACTCATTGTAGATTACAATAATATTATATAGGTTATCTTGTATTTTAAAGGAGCATTCACTATGTTTTTAGTTGCCTTAATTTTCGCTTCTCTCGTTGCCTTTGTCTATTTAAAAGTTCAACAGTCTCGAGAAGTTGAACCACTAGTAAAACGCAGTTACTCGCTTAAAAGCAGTATAGCTATAGGAATTTTCCTAATTTCCTTTGGAATCAACAGCTACATGAGTCTCCAATCATCTGTGGCCGCTGTTGTAGCCCTTATTTTCCTTGTGGTTGGGAGTATCAACGTCTTCGTTGGTTGGAAACAATATCGCCTTCTGAAAAACTATTCCCCAAAAGCAACATCAACTGAAACGAACTAGATTTGACTTACACAGCGTTTTATTAAACGCTGTGTTTTCTGTCGGTAGAAGCACTTATCTATCAATCAGCTGAGCCATGAGCATAGCCTTACCGACGATTTGCTCATCATGATAAAGTTCAACATCCACTTTTCCAAATTTCCGTCCAACTTCTAATACTTTTGGTCGCACCTGCATCACGGATTCAATTTGCACCGGTTTAATAAAAAAGAGGGTGATATTTTCTACAACTAAGTCACCTTTTTTATACTTTCTTAGGGCTCTACTCCCTGCTTCTGTTACAATCGTAGTCATGACACCATATGAAATAGTCCCAAGGTGATTCGTCATTTGAGGGGTCACCTCTAATTGAAAGGCAAAATCCTTCGACGTTGAAATATCCTCCAAATGGCGGGTCACTAGGTCTTCGATCGTGTCCCCCACATGAGGCTGCCTTTGAATCATTTGTAACGCTTTTAAAACATCTTGTCGACTAATAATTCCGATTAATTTTTTTGACGATGTGATAACAGGTAGAAGTTCAATTCCTTCCCATACCATTATGTGAGCTGCAGAAGCTACTGACGTTTGACTCGTGACGGTAATAGGCTGTTTCGTCATGACCTTTTCTATTTCTATAAAAGGATTAACACCGATAACATCCTTCGCTGTCACGATTCCTTGAAGCCTTAACTCGTTATCGACAATTGGATATCGACTATGATTCGTTTGTTTATTTAATTCATGCCATTTTTCCACAGTATGGGAGATGGTTAAATAATTCGTTTCTTCAACTGGTATTAAAATATCTTCTACAGAAATAATTTCTTTTTTGATCAGTTGATCATAAATGGCTCTATTAATCATTGTCGCTACCGTAAACGTATCATACGAGGTAGAAATAATAGGTAGATCAAGTGAGTCAGCAAGCCGTCTTACTTCTTCACTCGTATCAAAGCCACCTGTAATAAGAACAGCTGAGCCTTCTTCAAGAGCTAACTTATGTACTTCTTCCCTATTACCGACGATGAGAAGGTTGCCCGCTTCAATATAACGCATCATCGCGTCCGCTTTCATAGCTCCAATAACAAATTTAGTTAACGTTTTATGGAGTCCGTTACGCCCTCCTAAAACAGATCCGTCAATAATATTAATGACTTCAGCGTATGTAAGTCGCTCGATGTTGTCTTTTTGTTTCTTTTCGATTCTAATCGTCCCTACACGTTCAATCGTACTCACTAACCCTTGATTTTCTGCATCCTTAATTGCCCTATATGCTGTTCCCTCACTTACATGCAGCACTTTAGCAATGTGTCGAACAGAAATTTTATTTCCTACGTCTAATGAACGGATGTGCTGTAATATTTGTTCATGCTTTGTCATATTAGGGTTCACTCCCTCAAGTATAAACTGTTCACTCACTTCTTCACGCCTGTACTATTACAAGTATAATCGTCAGAACTTTTGACATCAAGCACCAATCTAGGATTAAATATAATCAATGTCTATCTGTTAGCCATTTCTTAGATAAACGAACCGATTAGAATTAATACTGAGGTGCACTTGACTCACCCCACTGAGAGGAGGAGACTAAGAGTGAAAATACTTCAATTAATCTCGTTATGTAGCACGTGCATTCTCGTCATAGCATGTAATGGAGAAAATGAGAATATCAACGAGACAGCTAATGAAGAAAGTAACCCTGTGGAAGTCATAATAGGGGAAAACCAAGCAAGCTTAACAGTGGAAGATTATCAGGCATTAACTGAACAAGCACTAGACATTTTTAATGAAGCCACACCCCTTTACCGTCCTAATCGTGACGACTTACTCCGGTGGTATGTACGCTATTACATACAAAAACATGAGTATAATGAGCCATGGACAGAAGATGAGATATTTGAGATGGCTTATGCCCGTCAACAATATGAAGCGGCTTGGAAAGAATACGCTGAAAGGCAATACGGCGTCGTTATGACTGATGAAGATATCGACTCGCAGGCAAGCTATAACCTCGAGATTTATGAAAATTCTTTACCAGCCTCCATTATAGGAATGTCAGAAGGACTAAATTTGACTATTGAAGAATTTATGCTTAATTTCGATCGTGATTATGCAGAAAGGGCGCTCATCTGGGATGAATTAATGCCATTACTTGAAAAAAAATACGCTGCTGCAGAAGCAACAAGGCTAGATGGTGTTTACTTAGGTAAGCAATACGAACAGGAAGTGTTGAACTACATGCAAAGTAGACACACTTAGTTCTCACACTCAACGTATTAGAGCTTTTCCTCTCTCCCATGGGGGTTTTAATAACATGAGTAACATACTAAACTCTCCCTTTATAGTATTTACGTAAAACGAGCTGACAACCCTTTTTAGACAAGGGCTCAGCTCGTTATGATGTTCATAACATCTTATCGTGTGGCTTGCACATAATCATCACTTCAAACCGAGGTTTTTCTAAACTAACTCCAGCTCTTCTCCCGCCTTTAAAACCAGTCCTTTTCCTGAGCTTACTTTGTTTGCAAATGCTTCTGGATCCTGTTCAATGACAGGGAACGTATTATAATGAATTGGAACAACTTGTTTTGCTCCAAGCCATTTAGCAGCAATTAAGGCATCCTCTGGCCCCATTGTAAAGTTATCACCGATCGGTAAAAAAGCCAAATCAATGTCATTCTGTTCCCCTATTAACTTCATATCAGAGAATAGTCCTGTATCTCCTGCGTGGTAAATTGTCTTCCCTTCAGCCGAAAATAAAATTCCTGCTGGCATACCTGTATAGATGATACGTTTATTTTCTTCCTCCGTGTAAGAAGAACCATGAAAGGCTTGCGTCAGTTTAACTTTTCCAAAGCCAAATTCAAATGTACCACCAATATGCATTTGATGCACGTTAAGCCCCTGCCATCCTAAATATGTTCCTAATTCAAAGGGGGCAACCACTAAAGCATCATTTCTTTTAGCAATGTCGATCGTATCACCTACGTGATCATTATGCCCATGAGTGAGTAAAATCACATCTGCCTTCGTATCGTCGGCCTTAAGATCTGTCATTCCATTCCCCGTAATAAACGGGTCGATGAAAATATTGGTCCCATTCGTTTCAATCTTTACAACAGAATGTCCATGATAAGATACCTTCATACATGTCCTCTCCTTTATAAAAATAGTTCTCTTCTCCCCTTACCCTGCTTTCTCTCTCATTATGCTTTTATTTGATATAAATGGACAGAAATCCTTCATTTTCTTTTCATTTATGACGTAGGTTTTAAATAATGATAAAACGAACCTTCAAGAAGTGGAGGTTTTCGTTCTTCTCCCACTGATAAGGAACACAAGCTAACGTCTTCGCGTCCTGCGAAAACGCTTGTGTGACCAACATCCTGTTGGCCCGAGTGAATCAGGACATTAGCTTCCGTTATTCGCGTCTAATTAGATTATCTCTTCTCTCTATTTTGAGCCGGGAGGGTTACGGACGGTTATCTGTGATAAAATGATTATAGGCTACACTCATATTTTAAAGGAGGCACATACATGTTTGAGCGTCTACAACAAGTTAAACATCAATTAGAAAATGAAAATGTGGATGCTTTGATGGTCCAAACACGCGCTAATGTTTTTTATTTAAGTCAGTTTGACACCAATCCTCATGAACGTCTCGTGTCAGTCATTGTGTTTAAAAACCATCATCCACTACTCATATGCCCTAATATGGAGGTAAACCAAGTTAAGTCATTGTTTACTGAAGGCGACATCATCGGGTACGATGACACAGAAAACCCGTGGGAAAAACTAGCTCACTACATAAAAAAAAGCAAAATACGTCTTCATACTATTGCTATCGAATCCTCTCTATCATGGGAACGGCTTAAATGTTGGCAGTCTATCGTTCCAGAAGCTGAGTTTTGTGAGGCGGATACATACCTCAATCAATTGAGAATTCTAAAGAGCCCTTATGAACAACAATTATTGCGTGAAGCTGCTACTTTTGCAGATAAAGGTGTGAAAGCTGGTATCGCAGCGTTAACAGAAGGTATAACTGAAATGGAGGTACTGGCTTCTATTGAATACTCACTAAAAAAAGAAGGCGTTCGGGAGATGTCATTTTCAACGATGGTGTTATTCGGCGAAAAAGCAGGTGACCCTCATGGTATACCAGGAAACAGATCACTCCAAAAAGGAGATGCTGTTTTATTTGATTTGGGAGTTGTCTGGAAAGGGTATTGCTCTGATATTACACGGACCGTCTTCTTTGATCATGTCACTGCAGATAATAAAGCGATCTATCAAACCGTGCAGGAAGCCCAATTAGAAGCCCTGACTAAATGTAAACCTGGACTCCCCATTGCAGAGTTAGATCATTCAGCAAGGGACATTATTCAAAAAGCGCATTTTGGAGAATACTTTCCCCATCGAATTGGACATGGCTTAGGGATAGACGTTCATGAATTTCCCTCATTAACTAGCACAAATAAACAAACGCTTGAAAAAGGGATGACTATCACTATTGAACCAGGTATATACATTCCTAATCGTGTAGGAGTGAGAATCGAAGACGATGTTCTTATAACAGAGGGGGGTTATGAGGTCTTAACTCAATTTACAAAAGAACTAACTGTTGTCACATCGACCTAATACGCCCCCTTAAACTAGGCCCCTCAGAGTTGCTTCTCTGAGGGGCCTAACTTTAACGTTACTCGTCGTTGCCACTATGATTCCACACCCATGTTTGCAAACAATGATCGCCATCAACTCGTCGAGCACTTATTCGTCTAATTTGTTTAAATTCCTTAGATAACTCACTCACCATATCATCAGTAATCTGTGATTGCGTTAAGTCAAGGACTTGTAACAAGTGTTCAAAAGAGTCTTTTGCTTTTTCCCCTCTTTTAATCAGACTGCCCTCTTCATATTCAAAGCTATTCGGATTTTCATATTCCCATTCATAAATGGTTGTATCCGTTTCAATTTTAACATCTAACGTCATATCCTCAAGCCAAGGATAGCTATCAGCATAGGCGTGAAGCTGATAAGTGACTATACTGGCTATCAATCCTAAAACCAGGATCACTTGCCACCTTCTAGAGCCTCTCCATCTCTTCATTTTCATCACCTCATGATTAGTATGAGGTAAATAATGGATCATATACATGTTTTATCTATATTTATGTAACACGTTTATTCCACCTGTTACTTCTAAAACACTCCCGGTAATCATATCAGACTCTGGCGCACATAAAAACATCACAGTTCTAGCAATATCTTCTCCTGTTCCTGACCTGCCCACCGGTGTTTCTTTATCCTCTACAGCATCCTGTATAGAAGCTTCTTTCATATCTCCAGTTATTTTACCTGGGCATACCATGTTTGCTGTTATACCATGTTCAGCCTCTTCAATGGAGATTGTTTTTGTTAATGACACTAGGCCAGCTTTAGCTGCGGCGAAAGCAGATCGATATAGCCACCCTGGCGCGTTCTGTGCATCTTGAAAGCCATAGGTAATAATACGGCCGTATTGTTGGTCTCTCATATACGGTATCACACACTTAAACAGATGAAATGCAGAAGATAAATTGCCACTTACCATCTCGTCCCACTCGTCATCTGTATAATCAACTAATTTTTTTCTTTCGAACACATAAGGACCAGCATTTAGTATCAACACATCAATTCTACCGAAACGTTCATACGCGTTTTTCACAAGCTTGACTAAGTCCTCTTTCTTAGTCACATCTCCTTTAACAAATTGAATGTGTTGTATGTTATCTCGCCAGTCATCTTTTAATTGTCTCACAGCCTCTTCATCACTTTTATAATTAATTGTTAACGAATATCCATGATTAAGCAGAGCTTCTGCTACCTTTTTCCCTAAACCTTTAGACCCAGCCGTTATTAATGCGTGGCGCATGTGTGCTCCCTCATTTCTATTTAGATCTGTTTATTGAATAAGGTTATCTGTTTTTATTATACTTAGTGTAAGCTTTGAAAGTAAAAACATTTACTCAGACACAAAGCGTTAATAGTCACAGGTTGTCATATTTAATGTAAGAATACTCCTCTGTTTAAAAGGGTATTTGTTATAATGGAAGTGTAGAATCAATTTTTACCAAATTATAAAGGGAGGCCTTCCTATGTCAATTAAATACGATAACATTTTAGTCGCTGTTGACGGTTCAGACGAGGCAAAAAGAGCATTTCGAAAAGCGCTCCTACTTGCAAAAGATCATGAGGCAAAGCTGTTATTAACTCATATCGTCGACACTCGTACGTTTGCATCCGTTGAACATTATGATCGAACGATTTTTTCCGAGGCTGAAAAATATGCTCGTGACATGCTTGAAGAGTACAAGAAATTAGCACAAAACGACGGATTAAATGATGTCACTCTCATTCTTGATTACGGTTCTCCTAAGGTGAAAATTGCTAAAGAAGTCGCAAAGAAGTATGAAGTAGACCTCATCGTAACAGGTGCAACTGGTTTAAATGCCGTTGAACGCTTTTTAATTGGAAGTGTTTCCGAGCATATTACGAGGCATGCTAAATGTGATGTGCTTATTGTACGAACGGATTCTTAAAGATGAAGAGGAGGACACTATGTGCTTTTCGTATGACGCCAGACTCGGTATTAGGCTACCTTCTTTTTCAGGAACATGGGAGGAGCTGTCCCTTCTTGAACAAACAGCTATTTTAGTGACTTGGGAGAAAATACGCGGCACAATCCCAGATAGAATTGAGGAAATAGAACGTAAAATTAATAAGTTACAAAACGCCCTTTACCGTGAAGAAAACTTCGAAAAAAGCTGTAAACTTAACAGGGATATTGCAGAATTAGCTTCAATTATTAATGATTTATGGATATGGTATCGAGCTGGCGACGACATTACCATCTCTGCTTGACGCCGATCATATAGCTAACAACATGTGACATTGAGTATCTGATAGCATGACTATTAAAACCCCAATAGGATGTTTTTCCTAAAGGGGTTTTGTCACTCTTAATTATGAGAAAGTCTTACAGTATCTCTAGCAATCATAACTTCTTCATTTGTAGGTATAACCATCACTTTAACAGGCGAGTGAGGGTAATTAATAAATGCTTCTTTCCCACGTGTTTTATTGAGAGATGGATCCCAATAAATCCCCATAAACTCTAACCCTTTTAAGACTTGTTCACGAATCGTGCTACTGTTTTCACCAATACCTGCTGTAAAAATAACAGCATCTAAACCGTGCATACGTGCAGCATAAGAGCCAATGTATTTATGGATACGTGATGTGAATACTCCCAGTGCTAATTGTGCCCGTCCATTATCTTCTTCTGCTTGCATTTCAATATCTCTCAAATCACTGGAGAAGCCTGATAAAGCAAGCATACCACTCTTTTTGTTCAATACATTCATAACTTCTTCAGCTGATAAATCTGCTTTTTCCATAATATAAGGAATTAAAGCAGGGTCAATATTTCCCGAACGTGTTCCCATCGTAACTCCGGCAAGAGGCGTGAAGCCCATTGATGTATCGATTGATTTTCCACCTTCAATAGCTGCGATACTTGCCCCATTTCCTAAGTGACAAGAAATAAGACGCAAGTTTTCAAGCGGACGGCCAAGCATTTCAGCTGCACGTTCAGAAACATATTTATGAGACGTCCCGTGGAATCCATATTTACGAATGCCGTATTTTTCATAATACTCGTATGGCAAACTATATAGGTAAGAGTTCTCAGGCATTGTTTGATGGAAAGCTGTATCAAACACTGCTACAGAGGGCACATTAGGTAAAATGTCTTTAAAAGCGCGAATTCCAACTAAGTTAGCTGGATTGTGCAAAGGCGCAAGTTCAGACACTTCCTCAATACCGTTAATCACCTCTTCAGTAATCAAGATTGAGTCATTAAATTTTTCTCCTCCGTGAACGACACGGTGGCCAATTCCTTCAATCTCGTCTAACGACTTAATAATGCCAAAGCTAATTAACTTATCAAGCAAAATTTTCACTGCCTCAGCATGATCGTCAATATCTTTTGTTTCAGTTTTCTTCTCGCCGCTCACTTCAATGGTAAAGATAGAATCGTTAAGTCCGATCCGTTCCACGATTCCTTTCGTTACCACTTTTTCTTCAGGCATCTCCAGCAACTGGAATTTCAATGATGAGCTGCCGGCATTGATAGCCATAATTTTCGACATATTCACTTCTCTCCTTCAATCTTCTATAGTTTAAGACGTTATACTATTTTTGTTATACCATAGATAATTAAAACATGAGATGTTTAAGATTGCAACCTCTGTTTCAATAAACTCTTTAATACAGAACTATAACACCTCCCCTTGAGAAAACGTTGCAATTTCAGCCCTTCAAAGCCCAAAGCACTTCTGACTGTTCTCATACAGATAAAAATTAAAATTGAAAGTAATACAGTTCGTGTAAATGTGACATATTTGTGACAAATTAATGATCTCTTTTGAGATGGTCATCAAACCATGTCGAAATCCGCCCCATCATATCAGCTAGAGAGCCTTCCTGCGAAAATGAGGGTAGTTCTGCTAATAACGCTTGCTTTGGTGCTACTATTCCTTCGCTCTGCTTTCTTAAAACAAGAATACTCTTTGCGCCAGCTTGATTTTTAAACATTGATGAAGGTAGCTGCATGAATGAATAAATAATCGTTTCCTGTTTTATGAACGTATGAAGCTGTTTCGACTGTTCACTCTGAAAAAGGGTGTTAGGGACAAGGAAAATAAGAAATCTTCCTTTTTTCACGTGTTTAACACCTTGCTCAATTAGGAGATGATGAACGAATGAATGACCCTCAGCTGCCTTAGTAACAAATTTCTCTGCTATTGCATCGTTCGGATAGTAACCTGCAGGAAGGTCAGAAACAACGAGATCTACTTCCTTTATTAACGGGCTGCTCACACTATCTTGATGAAAAAGTTCTACATCATGGGTCTGTAAATTGGCATTTGCATAGGCTAACTTTAAGAGTGTTTCATCAGGTTCTACTCCTACAAAAAGCGCTTCTTTCTCCAATTGATTCAACACTGCTGTCATAAGGTTTCCTACCCCTACCGCCGGATCCATGACCACATGCTTGGTCTTATCATCATGACTGAGTACTTTATTAGCAATATAGCCTATAAATAAGCTTACTGCATCAGGTGTCATAGCATGATGAGGCTGAGTTGCTTCGCGCATTCCTTTCAAAACAGCTAGTTGCATCGCTCTTCGGTAATTTTCCCTTGTTTTTACCCCTTTATCCGGCAAACCACTTAATAGCTTGTCCAACTTCTCACTACCTTGAAGGCTTTCATCAGTGTGTCTGTTAAACATCATCTCTCCCATATAGCTTAATGCTTCTAAATACAATATATCTTTCTCACTTTTTACTATTTCAGCACCTTGATCTAATACATTGTAAATTGTCTCAGTCATTGTAGCTTCCTGCACGTCCATCACGTCCTTTTGTTATTCCTTATAATCGTCAGTCGTATATAATCCCTAACTAACTCGAGACCTTATAGTCAATGAGCTTCGTACATATTGTATTAGATTTCTACCTTAATGACAAAAGTTAACTCATTATATGGGCCTCTTGTCGCCTTAAAGCACACTGCTCTCCTCTAATCCCCACAAAAAAAGCACCCCGTAAGAGGTACTTTTAATTAGGAATTTATTTAGCGTTTTTAACCGCATTAATGGCTTCTTCATAGTTTGGATGCTGACTTACTTCTGGAACATACTCAACATAGACAACAGTATCTGAACTGTCTACTACAAATATCGCTCTAGCTAGCAGGCGGAGTTCTTCAATGGCAACACCATATTTTTTACCGAAATCTAAGTCTCGATGATCAGATAATGTTTGGACATTATCGATCCCGGCTGCAGCGCACCATCTTTTTTGTGCAAACGGTAAATCAACACTAATTGTGAGGATTTCAACATTCTCTAATTTAGCCGCTTCTTCGTTAAACCTGCGTGTTTGCTGGTCACAAACACCTGTATCGATAGAAGGAACAACACTAATTAATCTAATCTTACCTTTCGAATCAGATAATGTTATTTCAGATAAATCGGTAGCTAAAACGGTGAAATCTGGTGCCTTGTCTCCTACTGAAATGTCATCTCCTACAAGTGTTACAGGCTGTTCTTTAAATGTTACCTTTGGCATTATGAGATCGCCTCCTATTAAGAGTTATTCTTTCTTAATAAGAGTACCACAACATTTACTACTAAAAATAGTAATGTGCTTGTTCACTTTTTATGTGGCAACGGAATTATTTTTTCCTTAGCATAAAACATGCCTTTAAAATTCAAACGGTTTTTCCATATTAGGCGGCGTCGTTGGTTGCGTTTGTGTCTGGTTTCTTACGCCTGCCGATTGCATCATTTGCTGAATCTTTTCAACAACTTGCGGTGTAAACTCCATTAACTTTTCATATAAATGGGCAGTATGGTCAAGATGCAACATTTTCACACCATGGCCATTTACAACTAAAAAGGCAATAGGCGTGATAGACACTCCACCGCCGCTACCTCCACCGAAAGGATGCTTTCCCTCTTCATGTTCAGCATGTCTCTGCCCCGGACTACTGAGATGATGGTTTTTTAATACAAATTCACTGCCACCAGCAGCAAAACCGAACCCTACTTTTGAAATAGGTAAAATAACGCTTCCATCAGGTGTTTCTACTGGATCTCCAACAATCGTGTTAACATCAACCATTTCCTTTAAATTTTCCATTGCAGTCTTCATTAATCCTTGAATAGGATGTTCAGACATCGACATCACTGCCTTTCCTTTGTTTTAATAACTTCTCTTTAAGGTCTTTCCCACGTTTTTTGTGACGCCATACTTTAATAGCCGCATGGATAGCATAACCGATTCGAAATGAAAGCATGCATTGAAACAAGGTTCCAAACATAAATCCTTGGAATATAGGATCTACTTGAAGTTTAGGACGCTTAGTAACGATGACTTTTGTTGATAAGATCCCTAAAAAGGCTCCTTTAAGTGACCAAACCGCTCCTGAAAGTTGACCTGTTTTAGCAGCGTCTCCAGCGCCAATTTTACTTTCCCATGATAAGGAAGTGATACGCACTTTAGATAAAAAGTATGTCACAATGTTATAAAAGCCGACCGTTTCCTCTAAAAAATGCTGAAATAATTCTATATCTTTGATTACCTCCAAGTAACTTAATTTTTCCTGTTTTTGCTCTTCCATTCCCATGCCACTTTTTTCTTCTTTAAAAACAAGTGACGGTGACTCATCATCCATTGCAACAGATGGAATAGTGATCGTATAGCGAATGAGGCGAAACAAAAGTGATAGGGTTACTTTTCCATCAATCTGTTTATTTCTTTGATGAAAAGAGACATTTACTGTTAGAGTTAAAAACATGATCAAAACTAATAAAACAACGATTATAAAAATGATTATTTTAGCAATCGTAAACATTTTTTCACCCCAAGTCCATCATCTTCCAGTCTTAGCATGACCAAAAAACATAAAAAAATCCTGATAGCAATAGCTATCAGGTAAGTGGTTCTTGCGTTGGATGATGATGAACGATCATCTTTTTGGAACGCCTTGGTTCAAGTCCTACAAATGTATTGCCTAAACGGTCGTGGACTCCCCTTTTTTCAGGAGAAAAAGCAACGATCGTATAAAGGAGGAATAAAATCGGAAGCGCTTGATGGAGATACCGTCCCACAACTTCTCTAAAGATAACATCTAACCATGTAAGCTCCTCTTTATCATAACTATAAACTTTAATCCCAAAAATGAGCTTGCCTAGGGTTTGACCAAGCATTTTAGTCATAATTGAAAAATACACAAACGAGACAATAGACACGACAATTGCTGCTAACGCTATTGTCCCCCAAGTAACATTCGCCACCCCAGTGAGAGCCATTAATGGTACAAATAAGACACCATTAATACTCCACACCACTATCGAATCAACAGCATAGGCCCAAAAACGCATCCAAAATCCTGCATATAGAATGGTGATTTCTTCTGCCGTGTCGCTGCTGTTAATGTCTTGATTTTCAATAGGTTCTTCGTTATGGATATCTTCACTCATCAGCTATCACCTCAATCAGTATATAAATACATTAGCTGTGCGCCTTGATTTTGACGGAACCAGCTTTCTATATCTGTTAAATGACTTTGATTACTAAATAACTCATTCATTTTTATTCCTAGTAATGAGGAAAAGCCGATATTCGCTTCGTATTCCACTACAGTTAAGTTTCCATAACCTAATGCTTCTTCAAGTGCTTGAACCACATCATCCTGATGACCCAGCCCATCAATTAACCCTTGCTCTAGAGCTTGAGAACCTGTATATATACGGCCATCTGCTAAATCATATACCTCATCACGCTCAAAATCTCTACCTGCCTCAATAACATCAACAAATTGCTCATAAGCATCATCAACAAGATCTTGCAAAATGGCTCTTTCTTCATCTGTCATATCTCTCGTTGAAGACATGATATCTTTATAAGGTCCGCTTTTAATCACTTCTTCTTGAATACCCCAATTCTCAGCAAGCTCACTGATATTAATTGAGGACATGATGACGCCTAAGGACCCCGTAATTGTTTGCGGATTAGCATAAATTTGTTCAGCAGGTGCTGAAATATAATAACCGCCACTTGCTGCCTGGCTTCCCATGGACACGTAAACGGGCTTGTGATAATCTTCTTGAACAGTCGCCACTTTATCATGAATTTCATCACTTTCTACAACGCCACCACCAGGAGTATTCACTCTTAGCACGATACCATGTACTTCTGGGTC